>JBKJVX010000178.1:0-7825 GCA_046717065.1 Arthrobacter sp.
TGATCTTCGGCACCAACGCCCTGGCCAAACGCTTCAACCAGAGCGGACTGTTCTAGCCATGAAAATCCACAACACCACCGGCGGGCGGATCTTCGACGCCGCGAACTATGTGTTCCTGTCCTTGGTCGGCGTCATCACCCTGCTGCCGTTCATCTACGTGATCGCAGGATCCTTCGCCACCGAAGCGGAAATCACCCGGCGGGCGTTCTTCGTCTGGCCGGAACAGTTCACCCTGGGCTCCTACGAGTACATCTTCTCCACCCCCGCGTTCATCAGGGCGCTGGTCACCACTGTCCTGGTCACCGCCGTGGGCACCCTGGTCCAGCTCGCGTTCACCGTGACCATGGCCTACCCGCTGGCGAAAAGGACCCTCCGCGGACGCAAGGTCATCCTGTCCCTGGTGGTCTTCGCCATGGTGTTCTCCGGCGGCATGATCCCCACCTTCCTGCTGGTCAAGGACCTGGGCCTGCTGAACTCCTACTGGGCCCTGATCCTGCCCGCGGCGATCAACCCGTTCAGCCTGATCATCATCAAGAACTTCTTCCAGGAACTGCCGCAGGAGCTGGAGGAATCGGCCAAGATGGACGGCGCCACGGAAATCGGGATCCTCTGGCGGATCCTGCTACCGCTGTCCAAGCCCGTCCTGGCAACGTTCGCGCTGTTCTACGCCGTGGGCATCTGGAACGACTTCATGTCACCCCTGCTCTACCTCTCCGATAACTCCAAATGGACCCTACAGATGTACCTGCGCCAGGTCACGGCAGCGTCGGACCTCCTGGGCACCGGCAACGTGGACCCCGCCTACATCCCGCCGGAGCAGGGCATCAAGTTCGCCGTCATCGTGGTGGCAACCCTGCCCATCCTCATTTTCTACCCCTTCCTGCAAAAACACTTCGCCAAAGGCATGCTGATCGGTTCCGTCAAGGGCTGACCCGTGCCCCGCTTGCGCTATCACTTTTGGTCCCCAAAACCGGGTTTTGGGAACCAAAAGTGATAGGTCAACGGCCCACTTACAGAAAGCACACCATGAAAGTCCTGCTTGCCGGAGATTCCACGGTCGCCAACTGCCCCACGCACGAGTACCCCATGAGTGGCTGGGGAGCCAAACTGCCCCCGCATATTTACACCTGGGCTGCCGTGCACAATTTTGCAAAGGGCGGCGCCAGCACTGAGTCCTTCCGGGAGGAGGGGCTCTGGGGCCAGCTTCTGGCGGAGGCAGCCCATGGCGACCTGGTGCTGATCCAGTTCGGCCACAACGACCAGAAGAAGCCGCACCTGGCGGCACGAACGGGTTATGCCGCCAACCTGCGCAGGATGGCAGCCGAGGTCCGTGCCCTGGGAGCGCTGCCCGTGCTGTGCACGTCGGTGGAGCGGCGGCACTTCCTGGCCGGCCCGTCGTCGGACGCTTCCTTGGAGGAGAGCCTGGAGGACTATCCGGAAGTGGTGCGGGAGATTGGCCTGGAGCTGGGGCTGCCGGTCATCGACCTCAACTCGTGGACCCGCGCGCTGTACATACGGCTGGGGCGGGAGGAATCGGCATCCCTCTTCTGCCACTTCGCACCGGGTGAACATGCACACTGGCCCGACGGACTGACGGACAACACCCACTTCTCCCAGCAGGGTGCAGCCGTGGTGGCAGAGCACGTTGCGGGGCAGCTTCAGGAGTTGGGGCTGGCCCCCTTGGGCTTGGCACGGACGACGGCGGGGCGCGGCTAGGTGGGAGCTGCCGGCCTGGGAACGAAGGTGCTTTACAGCAACCCGCTCAACGGTCCTGGGGACGTGGCGGGCTGGGTAGGCGAAGGGCCCGTGAGCCTGGGCAGCCACGGAGGAGCCCTGGAGCTGTCCGGCTCGCTTAACGACGAGGAGTTCGGGGACCACGCGCACTGGACGTTCTGGTGCCCCGAGGAGTTCCCCGACGGCATCCGGGTCAGCTGGGAGTTCCTCCCCCTTGAGGAACCGGGGCTGGCCATGGTGTTTTTTGCCGCGAACGGGCATGGCGGGCGGGATCTGTTCTCCCCTGAACTCACGCCGCGGACCGGCTACTACCCGCAGTACCACTCGGGGGACATGGACGCCCTGCACGTCTCGTATCTCCGGCACAAGTACCAGTCGGAGCGGGCCTTCCGGACCTGCAACCTCCGCAAGAGCGCCGGCTTCGAGCTGGTGGCCCAGGGCGCGGACCCATTGCCGCCCGCAGAGGACGCCGTGGACTTCTACCGGATGGAAGTGGTGAAGGACGGCCGGAACGTGGCCTTCTCCATCAACGGGCTGCCGCTCCTTGACTGGCAGGATCCATCGGACAGGGTGCTGGGCGGAGGCTACCTCGGGTTCAGGCAGATGGCACCGCTCCGCGCGGCCTACCGGAACCTCGCCGTGGAAAAAATCTAGCGTCCGGGTTCGTTACTTCTGCCAGCCCAGCCAGTCGATGGCTCCTGGGCAACGGCTGCGGGTACTGTGTGCGGGCCCGGAAACTCCCGGTAGGTGACGTCGTAGTCTTCGGCCTAAAGCGCGGGCACCAGCCGGCGGCTGGTGCGGTCAATCGGCAGGACGGCGTCGGCGTCTCCGTGGGAAACGAAGACTCGGGGTTTGCCGCTGCGCGGGACGGGCGGGACAAACCCCGGGGAGAAGGCAATGACCCGGGAAAAGAGGTCGCCATTGGCCAGGCCCAGGGCCAGGGCGTAGGAAGCGCCGTCCGAAAAGCCCCCCACACTGATGCGGTTCGGGTCCACGAAGACCTGTTGGAAAATTCGCTCCATGGCCCGGTTGAACCTGGACGTCGGGGCCGAAGGGGCCCTGGACGCCGTCCCAGGTTGTTGATGGCGTAGACGGCTTTATGCAGCACATCAGACACCGCTGGTCCCTGGTCGGTACCCAGCAGGGCGGATGCCCTAACCTAGGCGATGGCTTCCAGCGACAGTTCCTCCACCGCCGACTGAAGGGCATCCAGATCGAACCACGCGACCGGCAGCACGTCATGGATAAAGGCATCAAAATCGAAGGGATGGCAGTGCCCGCCGTGGTTCCAGTAGAGGATCCAGAGATCGATCAGGCCAAGGTCCTTCCGCTGCAGCAGGTGTCTGGCTCTGTGCCGCAGGTCATCCATAACCAATCCTTGCTTCTGCTACCCCCGCCCCACAAGGGCGGTGAGTGTGTTTGGCGCAAAGGATTTCCGGCGTGGTGTCACAGGGGCAGGGAGGCAGGAGATTCCAAGGCATTGGCGATGATCCGCTGCAGCTGCAGGGCACTGTTTTCGGTGGATCCGCCGGCATCAATCACAGTAAATTCGGGATACCAGGGCAGCTCCGTGTAGGCCTTCCGGAACCCCTGGAGATCCTCGAGGCTTTCCTGGTCCTCGCCCCGAAGGGCAATGCGTTCATACGCCTGCTCGGCCGGGATGTCGAAGTAGACCACAGCCTGGGCCTTCGGCAGCATTCCCAGCAGGGCTTCCAGCATCCGGCGGCGGCGGATGCCCCGGGTTTTCCGCAGGGCCAGCTGGCAGTACAGATGCCTGTCCATGATGACCAGGCCGTCAAAGCGCCGGGCGCGCAGGTGGTTGAGCACGACGTTGAAGACCCTCACAGCGGTTTCAAGGATATCCGCGACCTGCACGGGCAGGGGTACCGCGAAGCGCCGGGCCACGGCCGAGATGGTTTTCCGCCCCGAATAGTTGCCGAGCACCAGCACTGGCGTGCCAGGCAGAAGTTCCGCCACCTCGCGCGCGGCAGTGGATTTGCCGGCACCATCAATTCCCAGCACGACAATGAGGGCTGATGGTCGTCTCGCGCGAAGTGTCATGTCTCTTTCATAGTGGGCCGCACTGTGCCTGAGGTTCGGGAAGCCTGTGGGGAGGCTGTGAAAGCAGGAGGCAGCGCCGCCAGGTCAAAGTTGGAGCAGAATAGGGGAGTCTGCACTGGGAAGGAGGCTGGGCATGGAGCCTGTAATGGTTGATGGTGGTAAAGGCACGATGGAGTTGCGTTCCGACGGTGTCATCCACCTTATCTGGGAGCCGCAGGTCCGTATAGAACAACATGACGCCCAGGCGGCGATGGCGGCTGTCAACGCGATAGCAGGGGACAAGACCTACCCGATGCTCGTGGACATGGCTACTACCGAAAATGTCACCAGGGCGGCCCGTTCGGTGTTTTCCATCCCCTGCGCCGCCAACCGGATCGCGCTGCTCGGTTCCAGTCCGGTGGACCGGATCCTGGCGAACTTCTTCCTGGGCGTCCACGTCCCGCCCTGCCCCACCCGCTTCTTTACGTCCAGGACTGAATCCATGTCCTGGCTGCTGCAGGCCGGGTGATCGTTCCGGTGCAGAGGCCGGTCAGTCAGCGGACGGCGCCCCGGTGCTCTGACGCACCACCAGCTCCGGGGTGAAGACGACTGCGCGGTGCCGGGCGTGCTGGGCTTCAACCTCTTCGGCCAGGAGTTCGATGGCCGTCCTGCCCAGGGCTTCGGTTGGCTGCCGGATGGAGGAGAGGGGCACCACGGCGGAGACTGCGAAGTCGATGTCGTCATAGCCGATCAATGCGATGTCCTCCGGGATCCGGTAGGTATGCGTCATGGTGAGTGACTGCATAACGCCGAGCGCCAGGAGGTCGTTGGCGCAGAAGATCCCGTCGGGTAGCCCGCCGCGGTCCCGCTCCACCAGCATGTTGCCAACGCTGCGGCCGGCCAGGACAGTCTGGCCTTCCGAGACCAGCACCTCAAGCGTGGCGTCCGGTTCTTCCTTCACTGCCCGCTGGGCTCCCTGGAGGCGGTCAGCCACCTGGCGGATGGACGTGGAGCCACCCACAAAGGCCAGCCGACGGCGGCCGGTGTCCAGCAGGTGCCTGGCAGCCAGGTAACCGCCCGCGTCGTCGTCAACGGCCACTGAGGAGAACTTCTCCTCGTCAGCCAGCCGGTCCACGAGGACCGTGGGCACGCCGCGCTCGCGGAGGAGGTCCAGCCGCTCGGTCACGTCGCCCACGGGCGAAATGAGCAGGCCCTGGACGCGCTGCTCCTGGAACAGGTCGATGTAATTGGCCTCACGGCCGGCGTCGTGGCCGCTGTCGCCGAGCAGCACGGCGCTGCCTTGGAGGGCGGCCGCATCCTCGGCGGCGCGCACCACGGAGGTGAAGAACGGGTTTCCCACGTCCAGGACGATGAGCCCTATGGTTCGGCTGTGTCCGGCGCGGAGCTGGCGTGCCGCATCATTGCGGACGAAACCGAGTTCATCGATGGCGCGCAGTACCCGATCCTTGGTCCGCTGCGAGACTCTATCCGGGTAGTTCAGCACATTCGAAACAGTGCCCACCGCCACACTGGCGTGGTTGGCTACGTCCTTGATGCTGGCTGAGCGGTTCATGATTCTCCGTGCTGCTGGGCCGAGTGCAGATGCCTCCCGGTCTTGGTGAGGAACAGGTCCCGGAATGCTTGACACCTGCTCACGTTCAAGAGTACTTTGAATCGTAACAATGAAACGATTCAAAGATTCGCAAGTTCAGGAGAGTTCCAAATGAGGGTGTGCTTCCGTTCCTCGGTCCAGCCGGCGCTGATCGACGAATACCGGCGGCGGCACGCTGCCGTGTGGCCGGAGATGCTCCGGGCCCTCAAGGACGCCGGCTGGAACAACTACTCGCTTTTCCTCGGCGGGGACGGGCTCCTGATCGGCTACCTGGAGTGCGACGATTTCGACGCAGCCCGGGCGCGCATGGCCCTCGCGGACGTCAACGCCCGCTGGCAGGCGGAAATGGCAAAGCTTTTCGAAGACACGGACCAGGCGCCCGATGAGGGGTTCCAGGTACTTGAGGAAGTCTTCAACCTCGACAGCCAGCTCGCGGCGGCAGGATCCGCTGCAAGCTGACAGTGCAGGCCAGGCTCCGTGCGCTCCAGCAGCGGGGCCGCACCGGACACTGCAACACCAACCAGACCACAGCAAGACAAGACACCGGAAAGAACCATCATGAATGACGTAGCAACGGCGCTGGGCAGGCTCGAGGAGCTTGCCATCGAGGTCCCCTCGTGGGCTTATGGAAATTCCGGTACGCGGTTCAAGGTGTTCGGCACGCCCGGCACCCCGCGCACCGTGCAGGAAAAGCTTGCGGATGCCGCAAAGGTCCATGAACTGACCGGCCTGGCTCCCACCGTTGCGCTGCACATCCCGTGGGACAAGGTTGATGACTACGCCGCCCTGAAGGAGTACGCCGCCGGCCTGGGCGTGGGCCTGGGAACCATCAACTCCAACACGTTCCAGGACGACGAATACAAGTTCGGTTCCCTGACGTCCTCCAACGGGACGGTCCGCCGCCGGGCGGTCGACCACCACCTGGACTGCATCGAGATCATGCACGCCACAGGATCCAAGGACCTGAAGATTTGGCTGGCCGACGGCACCAACTACCCGGGCCAGGACGATATCCGCGGCCGCCAGGACCGCCTCGCCGAGTCCCTGCAGGAGATCTACGCTGCCCTGGGTGACGAGCAGCGCCTGGTGCTCGAGTACAAGTTCTTCGAGCCCGCTTTCTACCACACTGACGTCCCGGACTGGGGTACCTCATACGCCCAGACCCTGGCGCTGGGCGAGAAAGCCTTCGTCTGCCTGGACACCGGCCACCACGCCCCGGGCACCAACATCGAGTTCATCGTCATGCAGCTGCTGCGCCTGGGCAAGCTCGGTTCCTTCGACTTCAACTCGCGCTTCTACGCCGACGACGACCTCATCGTGGGTGCCGCGGATCCGTTCCAGCTCTTCCGCATCATGCACGAGGTCATCCGCGGCGGCGGCTACGGCAAGGACTCCGGCGTTGCCCTGATGCTGGACCAGTGCCACAACCTGGAAGAGAAGATCCCGGGCCAGATCCGGTCGGTCCTGAATGTCCAGGAAATGACCGCCCGCGCCCTGCTCATCGACACCGAAGCCCTGGCTGAAGCCCAGCGCTCCGGCGATGTCCTGGCCGCCAACGGCATTTTCAACGATGCGTTCTACACCGACGTCCGCCCGGTCCTGGCCGAGTGGCGTGAATCCCGCGGCATGCCCGCGGACCCGCTGGCCGCATTCAAGGCCAGCGGCTACCAGAAGAAGATCAACGAGGACCGCGCAGGCGGCCAACAAGCCGGATGGGGCGCGTAGAAGCATGAACATGCAGAACACAGGCAACAAGACTGTTGAAGACCTGATTTCCCGTTCCAACCGCCTGGGCGCGGACAAGCGGAACACCAACTTCGCCGGCGGCAACACCTCCGCCAAGGGCACGGAGAAGGACCCGGTGACGGGCGAGGACGTCCAGCTGCTGTGGGTCAAGGGCTCCGGCGGAGACCTTGGCACGCTGGCCGAATCCGGGCTCGCGGTCCTCCGGCTGGACCGGCTGAACGCGCTGAAGAACGTGTACCCCGGCGTCGAGCGCGAAGACGAGATGGTGGCCGCGTTTGATTACTGCCTGCACGGCAAGGGCGGCGCCGCGCCGTCGATTGATACCGCCATGCACGGGCTCGTGGACGCCGCCCATGTGGACCACCTGCACCCGGACTCCGGGATCGCCATTGCCACCGCGGTGGACGGCGAGGCCCTGACCACGAAGATCTTCGGCAACAAGGTTCTCTGGGTTCCCTGGCGCCGTCCCGGTTTCCAGCTGGGCCTGGACATCGCCGCGATCAAGGACGCCAACCCGCAGGCCATCGGCACCATCCTGGGCGGACACGGCATCACCTCTTGGGGCGACACGTCCGAGGAAGCCCAGGTCAACTCGCTGTGGATCATCGAACAGGCCGAGAAGTACATCGAGGACAACGGCAAGGCCGAACCCTTCGGACCCGGGCTTCCCGGCTTTGGCGCGCTGCCGGAGGC
>JBKJVX010000179.1:0-6784 GCA_046717065.1 Arthrobacter sp.
ACCAGCAGGGTGCCGTCATCGCGACATCGGACGGTGATGCCAAGCCCTCGACGGATGATTCGTGGACGCTCGTAGCCCAAACGTCGGCTGAATACCGCCCAGTCGGGACAGTGCTGGGCGCACCCGGAATGTTGAGTTCCGTTGGGAACCAGGAGCGAAACCCGTTCGAGACCCCCTACGACAGCAACGGACAGGCCGCCAACTTTTATGGTTATGTCAGCACCCTTACTATCGCCCCCGGCGAAACCCGGTCGCTGCTGCGATTCGTCGCCGCCGGGTCCGTCGGACTTGCCCCCGAACAGAGCGCGCTGAGCCAACGTCTCGAAAACCTCTCCGACAGTCCGCGGCTTGACGGGCTATCGATCGAGGAGGTGTGCTCGATCACGAACTGGGACCTCCCGAAAGACGGCTGCGCCCAGCATGTAAGTCTGGCCCTCCCCGGTTTGCCGGCTCCCACTCCCTCGCAGACGTCGGTCGACTACGACATCGTGAGCAAGAGCATCGCCGACCTGCACGCCGACCTCACCTCCGGTGAAGTGACTTCCGTCGAAGTGACCCAGGCATACCTGGACCGGATCGCCGCATACGACGGGGGCCAGTTCGGATTCAACGCCTTCATCACCGTGGCCTCAGACGCACTCGATCAGGCCAGTGCTGCCGATCAACGACGGCAAAACGGTGAGGATTCTCCGCTCCTCGGAATTCCCATCGCCGTCAAAGACCTCTACGACACCTTCGACATGCCGACGACAGGCGGCTCCCTCGCGCTGGAAGGCTACCAGCCGGATCGCGACGCCTACCAGGTCGCGCGCCTGCGAGAAGCAGGTGCGGTGATACTGGGCAAGACGAACATGTCAGAGTTCGCACTGTCCGGTAACTACAGCGAGAGCGGCTACGGCCAAACCTGGAACGCGCTGAACCCATCGAAAACCTCGTTTGGCTCCAGCGGCGGCTCCGCGGTCGCCGTGGCCACCAGCATGGCCGCAGCGGCAATGGGCAGCCAGACCGGCAACTCCCTCTGGGGCCCCGCGGCGGGCGCCGGCTTGACCATGTTCCGTGGAACAGACGGTATGGCGAGCCTCAGCGGCGTGATGCCGCTATCGCTCGGATATGACTACGCCGGCCCCATCGCACAAAACGTCACCGATCTGTCCTACATCCTCAACGCAGTGACCGGTACCGACTCCGAGGACGTGCTCACGCAGGACGCCGACGCCCACCGGCCCGAGGACTGGACAAGCATGCTCGATCCCGCCGCACTGCAAGGTGTCCGCGTGGGATATGTAGACGCGTCATTCACGTCTCAGTTCACTGACGATGGAACAGGAGACGCGCTGCGCAGCCATTTCGCAGACCTTGAGGCGGCAGGTGCGACAGTTGTCCAGCTTGCAGGGGCACCCACAGAACCCAAAACGCCTTTCGCGAACTACTGGGACCGTGGCTTCGGGGAGGGATGGTCCCGGTACATCACCGCACACGCCGACTTCCCCTACCCAAGCGCCGGCGAGCTCTACTCCGCCAACGGAGTGTTGGCATACAACAGGGCCGCCATTACTGACTACGGACCCATGAGCGAGGAGGAGCTCGCTGCATATCTCGATCACCGCGATGACTACCGCGACACGATCGCAGCGTGGATGGACGAGAACAAGGTCGACGTTCTCGTGTACCCCGGCTACATCAGCGACCACTACAACAACGACGGCTACTCCCGCCAACACGCAGCAGACCGCGAGACCGGCATCATCACCTCGGACGCAGGCCTTCCGACCGTCATGGTCCCAGTAGGAGCAAACCCCGCCGGCTACAGCATCTCCTTCCAACTGGTCGGCCGGGAATGGGACGACGCCAACGTCCTCGCAATGGCCTACGCGCTCGAACAGACAGCGGCAGGTCGCCAGGAAACGACCTACGCTCCCGCGCTCGAGCTCAACACAACGGCAACGCCGACACCGGAACCGACGACGTCGCCCCTGCCCTCCCCGACGGAATCCACCCCAACCCCAACCCCCGCCCCAACCCCAACGGAGTCCACGCCTATTGAGCCCACCCCCACGCCTCCACTGGCAGTCCTGTCCGAGAACGAGCCTTCAAACCACACCCCGGCGGGAACGGGCACCAAGACCGGGAACCTCGCGACGACCGGATCGATGTTCGCACCACTCATCACTGCTCTCGGAATAACACTCCTCGGCGGCGGAGCAGCCATCCTGTTTGCACGGCGCCGCCGCGCTTGATACGAACCTCTGGGAAGGCGGCTTCACCTACCGCCCTCCCAGAGGCGTAACCGAGCCGCAGTGGGTGCGCCGGCCGCCGAGGAGTGCGGAACGGTGGAGATTCTTCAGTACAGTCCGGTTCCATCAAGGAGTACTTACGCGTCCCGTTCTTGAAACGACGCGCGAAGAATTGCGCTCGGCGATAGTCCCAGATTCACGACGACTGGCTGGTAGAGGACCGGCTGGTGGGTTTCCGACAGCCCCCTTCGAGAGCCTCGACGGCGCCTGAGTTAGAAAGTGAGGACCAGCCTGCCCCGGACACCCCCTCGTTCCAGGAGCCGGTGAGCCTGCGCCGCGTTCTGAGCAGGAAAGGTCTGGGCAACCCGCAGGGTGAGCGTTCCGTCCTCTACCTGCTGGCGCAGCCGGTCCAGAGCCTCTCGCTCTTCGGCCATCTCGCTGACGAAGACAGGGAAGACCCGTACTCCACGTTGCCCGTCACCGCGGTACCCACGGACGGTCGTCACCGCGCCGCCGTCCTTGACGGCGGGCAGGACCAACGGGCCCTGCACGGAACCGTCGGCCAGCCCATCGACACCGTCTGGAAACTTCTCGCGGATCCGGAGGGCCACGTCATCTCCGCGCCGCACGACGACGTCAGCCCCCAGCCCGCGTACCAGCTCCTCGTCGGTTTCAGCGGTGTCGGCGATGACGGTCAGCCCTTCGGTCTTCGCCAGCTGGACGACGTACCCTCCGAAAGCGCCGGCCGCGCCGGTCACGGCGAGCACCTGTCCTGGCTGCAGGGCCATCACATCCAGTGCGCGCCGGGCAGTGAGCCCATTCAAGGGCAGGGTCGCTGCGACGACAGCATCGGTCCCGGCTGGCACCCGGACGACGGAGTTGCCCGACAGGACTTTGTCTTCACGATATGCCCCGTGCGGTACAACCACCCCCATGACCGAGTCGCCGACGGCCAAGTGGTCGACACCGTCGCCTATTTCGACGACCTCGCCGGCGACGTCCATCCCAGGTATCCACGGAGCGGTCTCATCCGGGAAGTGGGCCCTGTAGGCCCCAACACGATAGTTGGTGTCGGTGGGGTTGACTGTCGCCGCGCGAACGCGAAGACGGACTTGTCCCATTCCCAGTGGTTCCGCTGGTACTTCCACGAGATGCAAGGCCTCCGGGCAGCCGAACTCAGTGACGCCGACTGCGCGCATGGACGTTCTCCTTCTTCTGGTTTGGTGCTCAGAGTCGAGCCGGACTGGCGGCCAGCTATCGTGTACAACCCTCGTCTCACACGATAGCTGGCCGGCCTTCCCGAGGGGTGGGAAAAAGTATGTGGAAAGACGAATGCCGTAGCAAAGCCGTAGATCCCGAAGTCGTAACTATCGACCCGCACTCCGGTGCCGACTGCGATTGCCACGCGACGGGCTTGCCCGGACGCTTTGTGGCTTCCAATGCCCCTGCTTGGTCCCTTGGCACGTGACTGAATCCTCAAGGTGCCCCAGCGAGGCTGCATTCGAAACTGGCATTGACCCGCTCCCGTCCGGCCGGCGCCAATCGTCGTCGTCGACACGACATTGACCGAGCGTCGATGAACCAAGAGGCTCGGCGCAGCCTGGCGGGTTCTGCACAGGGTCAGGGGTCTTGGAGGACCTAGTATGGGTCCCTGGGACCGTTCCTGTTTCTTGAGGACCTTTTCCGGTGGGCTATCGAGATCTAGGTCCGGATAGCTGGTGTTATGCCTGGTCATTAGAGAACTCTTCTCATCTTTTTCCTTATGCTGCCCGGCGCGGCAGCTTTGGCAGAGCCAGGCCGCCTAAAGTACCGGCAGTATCTGATCTGTGCCTCCCTGGTTGAAGAGCTCGCTGTACGAGGCGGTGACTTCGGCGATGGCTGCTTCGTGGAGGTTGATCCTGCCGGGCCGCCGCAGGAAGGTGGCAACTCCTTCGTTCAGAAGCTCCGGTGGACATCTCCACGCCACGCCTCCTTTCCAGGTTTTCTTCTCATGGGCTAATGGGTGGCCGTGTAGCTCCGGTGTGTCGAAATACAAAGAAAGGCTTTTTGACATGCATCCATACAATGGAGAACAGGACCGAAAAGCCCCGAGTATCTCCTCCAAGTCTTGGGAATAAGTGCTTTCCACGAGGAAGATCGCGAAGTGCCCCCGACCGGTGTGATGGCCAAAGTCGTCGCGTACCTTGCCCTCTATTGACAGTCACAACACAGAGTCGTGGCAGGCCAACTATGGCCTGATTCAGACGAGGCGAAGGCCCATGCGAGTCTCAGGAATGCTCTTTGGCAGTCCAGGTTTTCGATCACTCCACGTGCAATGGCCGGGTTGTGGTCGAGCACCTCAATCTCATCGACTTGTCGGAGTTCTTTCCAGTCGAAGATTTCAAAAGACATTGGCGTTTTAACGACATCCATAATTCCTTCCGCAGGGACATTGATAGCCAGGGATGGTTCTAATAGTGCCTGACAGTGAGGGCATTTGAGAGGTGGAGGGCTACCGGCGCCTTCGCGACGAGAGCATCGCGAGATCAAGCGCAACGGCTTTCTGAATCTCCGCACGTTTAGCGCACCCTGCGCACTTATATTTCTCTCGATACTTTGGGACTAGGGCGTCGTCGCCATTTCTCTCAGAAGAGAGGGGGTCGTAAAAGATAATTTGCACGCTTTGGCGGCCCCCATCCAGGCTTGGAGGAAGTGCCAGATCAGGGCTGGTGCTAGCGTCCGCAGGCTGTGGGAGGACACCTGGATACATCACGCCAAGGACAACCACAACACTTTCCCGCGCTTTAGGGCTGGGGGAGGGGGACCCCTGGTCTTCGCCAGCGTGTTGCCGTCTTTGAGGGAGAGGCTTCATTGTTCTGCTCCTGAACCGCACTGTCCTAAGCAACACTGGGGGCATGTACCGAGAGCCTGCATCAAACCTGCCGCTGCTCCACAAGCCCATTTCCGGGAAGGCCAGTTGAGTAAGACGAACGAAGCTTTTAACCGGTAACTCGGGTCGCATTCCCGTTGATATACATCTTGCGGCGTGATTAGAACGCGGGGCAAATAGTGATATGTGATGTGCGCCATCAGGGGCCCGCATACTTCCGCCGTACCAAGACGGGTTCCGGCGTTGGGTGTCCCTGAAAGCCAGAGTGCAGGACTAATCTCAACCACCGCGCCGCGTTCCCGCTAGCATCAAGGATTCTCAACACCCGAAACTCACCTGCGTGGCCCTCGCGGGGCGGACCTGGCGGGCGCGATGAAACTACCACTTTGCCCTCCGTGAGAAACTACACCCCGTACGTTATCTCCCCAATTCGTTCATTCATGATCAAGCCCAGCGGAACTTCACCGTCCAAAGGCGGCACCCGACACAAAGCGGTGGCGTAGACGTGGTCGAGGGCTGCATACGGCTGGAACCGGTTCTTGGGTTCCGCGACGGCACACCGCACGTGCTGTCTGGCACGCTGCGGCTTCGGCCACCAACCAACCACAGGACACAAGGAGAATGACATGCAATACCGCTACCTCGGCCGCTCCGGCTTGAAAGTCTCGACCATTAGCTTCGGAGCGATGACGTTCGGCGGAACGGGCTTTTTCGCGAAAGCCGGCACGGCTGGCATCAACGACGCCAGCCGTCTGCTGGATGTAGCCCTCGACCACGGAGTGAACATGATCGACACTGCGAACGTGTACTCCCACGGGGTGTCGGAGGAGATTCTGGGCGAGGCACTCAAAGGCCGCCGAGACAAGACCCTGGTCGCGACGAAGGTCCGCATGGGGATGGGAGACGGGCCCAATGATGCCGGCCTGTCACGCAAGCACATCATCGATCAGTGCGAGGCGAGCCTGCGCCGGCTGGGCACCGACCACATTGACCTCTACCAAGTGCACGAGTGGGATGGCCAGACGCCGCTGGAAGAGACGATGGAAGTGCTCGATTCGCTCGTGCGCGCCGGCAAAGTGCGATACATCGGCAGCTCGAACTTCGCAGGCTGGCAGCTGTCGAAGGCGCTGAGTGTCTCCGAGCGGCATGGCTACCAGCGGTTCGTCTCCCAACAGATTCACTACACGCTGCAGGCGCGGGAGGCCGAGTACGAACTCCTGCCTATCGCCGACGATTCCGGCGTGGGGGTAACGGTGTGGAGTCCGCTCGCGGCCGGACTTCTGTCAGGAAAATACCGGCGCGGACAGCAGCCACCAAAGGGCTCCCGCCAGCTCAGCGGCTGGGGCGAACCGCCCGTGCGCGACGAGGACGCCCTCTACAACATCGTCGACGACCTCGTGGCCATCGGCGATGCGCAAGGGGTGTCAGCCGCACAGGTCTCTCTCGCGTGGCTTCTGGGCCGGCCCGCAGTCTCGACCCTGATCGTCGGAGCGCGCACCCAGCAGCAGCGCACCGATAACCTCGCAGCGGCAGCTTTCGACCTGACCGACGACGAGCGGGCACGTCTGGACCGGGTGTCCGCCCCACCACTGATCTACCCGTACTGGCACCAGGCCAAGTTGGCCTCCGACCGGCTCGGCCCGCACGACATCGTCGCCAACGAAGCGCAGAACCGATAGGT
>JBKJVX010000180.1:0-7818 GCA_046717065.1 Arthrobacter sp.
CTGCTGCACACCGGCTCCATCGCCACGATGCTGGCGCCGGGGGCCGCGGCGGTGCTCGCCGCCGTCGAGCACGCCCACCCCGCGGCCACGATCAGCTTCGATCCCAACTGCAGGCCCAGCATCATCACCGACGTGGACTACGCACGGCAGCAGGCGGAGAAATTTGTCACCCTTTCGGACGTGGTCAAGGCCTCGGACGAGGACCTCGAGTGGCTGTACCCGGGTGTGGACGTGCTGGAATCGGCGCGCCGCTGGTTGTCGTTGGGCGGATCCGAAGGGCCTGCCCTGGTAGTGGTCACGCGCGGCGCGGCCGGTCCGTGGGGAATTACGGCCGCCGGTGAAGCCCCGATTGACGCGCCTCGCGTGGAAGTGGCCGACACCGTGGGCGCCGGTGATTCCTTTATGGCCGCGCTGCTCTCCGGCCTGGTGGACCGCGGACTGGACGGCGCCCAGAACCGCAAAGACCTGCGCGAACTCCCCGCGGAGGGCTTGGCCGAACTCCTGGCGCACGCCGCTAAGGCGGCGGCTGTTACTGTTTCGCGGCCCGGAGCCAACCCGCCCACCAGGGCTGAGCTGAACGGGGTCTCGAGGGAGGGTTAGGCGGAATACTCACAAACTTAGGTGTGAAACCGACATAATGCTGTTACGCTGGTTTTGCACCTAGAGAGAGTGAGCAATGATGCTTCTCGAAAGAGACCTCATCCAGTCCGTCGGCTTCCGCAACGTCACCGAAGGCGGGCGCGTGACGGGCTTCCAGTTTCGGGTCCGGATGCCTTCGTACCGGGGCATGGCCGCATCCCTCATCGACGGCATCGCGGTCCGCGTGGGTAACCTCGTCGACGTCGGCCCTGACGTTCCGCTGTGGACTTTCGGCGGGCGGACCTACACCCTGCAGGAGCTCTGGGAGAGCGACGGCGTCCGCTGGCCCCTTGAGGAGGCGGCAGTGGTCACCGTTCCGCTCGACGGCGGCCTGCCGCAGGGCGTCCATGAACTCACCATTGAATTGCGGCTGCGGATGTCCTACATCCCGGTTGAACACCAGCCCACCAGCCACCGGGTCAGCCGAAAAGTAACGTTGGCACCGGAAGGCGGCGATGGTACTTTCCGCTACGGCGTTTCCCTTTACAGCTTCATGGGCGATTACGGCACCGTGATGGACCTGGAAACCGCGCTGGCCGCCGTCGCTGACGTGGGCGCCACCGGCGTCGAAATCCTCGGCGAGGGCCACGTCCCCGGCTACCCGGAACCTTCCCCGGCGTGGATCGACAACTGGTTCAGCCTGCTCGAGAAGTATTCGCTGGAGCCGACGAACTACGGCTCCTGGATCGATACCCGGCTGCACCCGGGCCGGACCATGACGGCTGCCGAAGGCGCGGAGGCTCTGCAGCGGGACCTCAGGCTTGCCCACCGGCTTGGCTTCAGCTTCGTGCGGCCCAAGATCGGCGTCGTCTCCAGCGACCTGGTTCCGGACCCGATTTGGACGGAGTCCGTGGAACGCTCCCTCGGCCTGGCGCACGAGCTGGGAGTTATCATCTGCCCCGAGATCCACTCGCCCACGCACATCAAGCACCCCGTCGTCGAGGACTACATCGGCCTCATTGAACGGACCGGAACCAAGAACTTCGGCCTGCTCATCGACACGGGAATCTTCCAGGACCGGCCCATCCCGCTGCGTGAAGGGGAGACTCGCGAAACCCGGCCCGCGTTCCTGGACGGTATCTGCGTCGATCCCGCAGACTTCGCGGACATCGCCCAGTACGTGGTGTTCATCCAAGCGAAGTTCCACGACATCAACGAGCAGCTGGAGGACCAGCAGATTCCGTGGCGCCCGGTGCTGAAAGCTCTCAAAGACTCCGGCTACACCGGTTATCTCTCCAGTGAATACGAAGGCGAACGCGCTCCCTGGCGTGCCATTGAACAGGTGCGGCGGCAGCACTCCCTCATCCGCCGCATCACGTCCGAACTTCCCTGATCCCTTCCATCCACGAACAAAGCGAACAACCATGCCAAACGGACTTCTTGACGATTCAAGCCTCCGCGCCCACCCCGAGGGTTTCGCGCTGGCCCTTACCCTTCCGTGGTACCGGAGCCTGTGGCTCTCCTCGGTCTCAGCCCTGCGGCTCGCTGTTGACGGCCAGGAAGTTCCCACTGAGGACCTGTCCCTTGAACTGGGCGGTGTCCGCTACACCCTTCCCGACCTGCCGGCGCAAAGCGAAACCCTCTGGTACCTGCAGGAACACCCCCTGCTCATCGCCAAAAAGGAGAACCCTGTGGCCCTGGGCGAGCAGCACACCATCCGTCTTATTGGGGAGCTGCGCCTGCCTTACATGCAGATCGCCCCGGGCCAGGACGGCGGCCCCGGCATGTACGTCCCCAACTTTGTGAACCAAACGCTGGAGCTGACCGTCACGGACAGGGCTGCCGCGGTTCCGGAACTCACGACGGCGCTCACGCCGCCTCCGCCGAAGGCCGCGGACGATCCGTTCTTGCTGGGCCTGACCCTGTACTCAGCCAGTGCCGAGTTCCGGGCCGGTTGGTACGACTTCGACGGCCTGCTGAACCGCGTGGCCGAGCTGGGCATCGGCCCCGGCATCGAGATTGTGGCATCCCAGGTCCTGCCCACCTACCCGCACGTGACCAATGACTTCGCCCGTTCCTGGCAGGACGCCTTCGACAAGCACGGCTTCACCGCCAGCTCCTTTGGCGCCAACCTGGACATGGGCCGCCGCCGCGACCGCGACATGACCCCGGATGAGGAGTATGAGTTCACGCAGACGCTCTTCCACGGCGCCAAGAAACTCGGCTTCCCGCTGGTCCGCATCCAGAGCGCCAAGCCGGAGCTGCTGCGCCGGCTCCTGCCGCTGGCCGAGGACCTGGAGCTCAAGCTTGCCTACGAGATCCATGCACCGCTGGGGCCCAACTCGCCGGAGATCATGAAGGTCCGCGACGTCTACGCTGAGCTTGACTCACCACTGCTGGGGTTCGTGGCGGACTTCTCCTCCACGATGCACAGCATGTCGCCCACGCTCCTGCGGGCCGTCCGCCGTGCCGGGCTCGACGACGAAGCCATCCAAACCCTCCAGGCCATCTGGGCCACCGACGCCCCGATGCGGGCCCGGCAGGAGGAGTTCATCAGCTACCTCCGCGGACGGGACTTCGATCCGGCCCGCCTCGGTTCCTTCGCGCACCTTGCCTTCAACATGCACGGCCGCGTCAGCCCGAAGGAATGGGCGGATATCATGCCGCAGATCATGCACGTCCACGCGAAGTTCTACGACATCGACGAACAGGGCAACGAGCCGGCCATCGACTATCCGGAACTCGTCCGGGTATTCATCGAGGGCGGGTACCGCGGCTACTGGTCCAGCGAGTGGGAGGGCCATGCCTTCGCCGAGCTCGGCGAGGTGGATCCGCTGCTGCTGGTCCGCAAGCAGCACGACCTCATCCGCAAGAGCATGCGTTCTGCCCTGGCATCCGCCTGACCCTGCCCGAATGCCTCAGTGCCCGCCCGTTCAGCCGGCGGGTACTGAGGCGTTTAAGGGCAGGCAGGCGTTTGAGCGCTCACGGCGTTTACGGGGCTTCCTTGGCCGCGGCCGCTGCGACGATCTCGCCAGCCTCCTTGAACAGGTCCCGCATCCACTCGTGCTCCGAATCGCGGTTGTGCACGGGATGCCACCACAGGGCGTTGACCAGCGGCGTGGCATCGAAGGGCAGCGGCAGGATCCGCACCCCGCCCACCCGCAGTGCAAACGGCACCAGTGCGGCCTGGATGAGCGCGATGCGGTTGGTGCCCACCACGAAGTGCGGCAAGGACTGGAAGCTCTCCACCACTACGTCCACGCGGGGCTCAACGCCGAGTTGCATGATCTGGCGTTCCGCCGAGGTAGACGCCGATCGGGTTTGGTAGGTCATCACCCAGGGAAGCTCGGCGATGTTCTCCATGGTGATTTTCTCGCCGACTGCATTATTGGAGGAAGAGACGACGGCGACCCAACTGTCCCGCCACAGGTCCAGGTACGGGAGCCCGGTCAGGAAGCCGTGCGGAATCACCATGCCGTCCACCGAACGCAGGCGGTTGGCGGCATCCTCCACCACCATCGGGTTGTGCAGCATGAACCGGAACCGGACCCCGGGGGCGCGCTCGGCCGCAAGTTCGGAAACCACCCGCCCGATGGTGGTAAAGCCGTAATCCGAGCCGTAAATGGAGAACTCGCGCTCTGACTCGCTGGGCTCCCATATTGCCTGGCTCTCGAAAACCCGGCGGGCGGCGTCGAGTGCTGTGGTTGTGTGCTCCGCCAGGCGCAGCGCGAAGGGAGTGAGTTCGTAGGCGTTGCCACGGCGGGCCAGGATGGGATCCCCGAAATGGGACCGGAGCCGCGCCAGTGAAGCACTCAGTGCCGGCTGGCTGAGATGGAGCCGCTCGGCCGCCCTCGTCACGCTCCGCTCGGTAATGAGGGCATCCAGCGAGATCAACAGGTTGAGGTCGAGCCGGGAAAGCAGGACATTATTCGTCACGGCACGGCGATCTTTCAACGGTGAACTTTCGTCCCGCCAGTGTATCAGCGGCATCAATAGGAGCGGTGTGGTGCATCACATGCTCCGATGCAGGGGGAGCTTCCGCAGACCCCCGTGAAACTTATGTCTGTCATCGGCAATACTTATGTGCTTTTTCTGCACATCTCCTGCATACTGATGAGTGACCGGGGTCACGGCTCCCGGATATTTTTTCGACAACGAAGTCAGAAAGGCTGGACATGACACAGCACCGTAGCTATTCGGGCCTGAAGGTCGGCGCCCTCGCCGTCCCCATCGCAGCCCTCGTCCTTACCGGCTGCTCGGCCCCCGCCGGCAGCAACGCCTCCTCCGGTGGCTCGAAGGAATTTTCCCTGTCCTTTGCTACCTCCAACACCATCGAAAGCCCCTTCCAGATTTTGGGGAAGAAGTACATGGAGGCAAACCCGGACGTGAAGATCACGTTCAACCCGCAGCCCAACGACTCCTATGACCAGACCCTGCGTACGCAGCTCCAGGCCGGAAATGCCTCTGACATCGTGGTGACTTCGCCCGGCAGCGGCCAGGGACGCAGTATCCTCCCGCTGGCGGAGGCCGGGTTCCTTGAGCCGCTGGACGATGCCGCCAAGGAGCTCCTGCCTGAAGGGAGCGCCAGCACCTTCGGCCCGGAAGGCAAGGTTTTCGGCCAGGCTACGGCCATCACCGTGTCCGCCCTCGTCACGAACGAGACTGCGGCTAAGTCTGCCGGCGAGTTCCCCGCGGACTTTGCGGCTCTTGAAGAGCAGTGCAAAACCCTCGAATCGTCCGGGAAATCCCTCTTCGCCCTTGCCGGTGCAGCGCCGCCCAACACGGGCCTTACCGCGATGTCCCTGGCAGCCTCCCGCGTTTACGGGGAAGACCCCCAGTGGAACGAAAAGCGCGCGGCCAATGAAGTCACGTTCGCAGGCTCGGAGGGATGGAAATCGGCACTCGAAGCAGTCAACACCCTGAAGGACGCGGGCTGCTTCCAGAAGGGCGCCGCAGGTGCCGGTTTTGACGCCATCACCAAGGGCCTTGCCAGCGGTACGTCTCTGGCAGGATTTATCCCGGCCACGAGCTGGAAGCAGCTGCAGTCCGCTGCTGCCGGCTCCGAATTCGGCGTGCGCGCCCTCCCGGCCGAGAGCTCGGACAAGAGCTTCGTCTACGCCAGTGCCAACTACGCCTTCTCCATCAACGCGGCCGCCAAGAACAAGGAGGCGGCCAAAGCCTTCCTTGCTTGGGCGGCTGAACCTGAGCAGACCAAGGCTTTCGCAGAAATCGACGGCGCCCTTCCGGTTACCGGACTGGACACCTACGACTTCGAAGGCGGCGCCTACAAGAATATCGGCGACCTGATCAAGAACGGCAAGTACGGCCCCCTGCCCAACAGCCAGTGGCCTAACTCCGCCGTGTACGACGCACTGGCCACAGGGGTCCAGGGCATCATCACCGGCCAGAAGAGCGCTGACCAGGTCCTGCAGGCCATGGACGCCGCCTGGGGCCAGTAAGCCGTTCCCATCAACGTTCCGACCACTCAAAGGGACAAGCAAGGAATACCATGACTGCGACGATGCAACCGAAAAGCGAAGCAGCAGAAGCACCCCGGCGAGGCAGGCGCACCCCGGGGGCGGGGCAGAACGCCCGCTCCCGGGGCCGCGGCCTGGAGTTCGGACACTGGTGGTGGGCCCTGCCGGGAATCGCCCTGGTGTTTGCCATCCACTATGTGGCAACCGGGATCGGTGGATTCTTCGCCTTCACCAACTGGACGGGCATCGGTTCGTTCAAAATCACAGGGTGGGCCAACTTCGAGGCCATCTTCAAGGACCCCACGAAAGTGGGGGCCCTCTCCAACACCCTTTTCCTGGCCTTTGGCTCGGTTCTCCTGGGCAATATCGCCGGACTGGTCATTGCGTTGGGCCTGAACCGTGTCCTCAAGACGCGCTACATCCTCCGGACCCTCTTCTTTATGCCGGTGGTGCTCAGCCCGCTGGCCACGGCCTACATCTGGAAGTACATCTTCGACTTCGACGGTCCGCTCAATGCCTTCCTTACGGCAATAGGTGCAGGCGACCAGGCGAAGCCGTGGCTGGCCGACCCGCAATGGGCCATTTGGACCGTCCTGGTGGTGCTGGTCTGGTCTTCAACCGGCTTTGCCATGGTGATCTTTATGGCCGGTCTGGCCGGTGTCCCGGTGGAAGTCGAGGAAGCGGCCGCCATTGACGGCGCCAACCTGTGGCAGCGGTTCCGGAACGTTATCCTGCCCGCCATCCGGCCCGCCGTCGCCATCGCCACCACGCTGGGAATCGTCCAAGGACTGCGCGTCTTCGACCCCATCATGGCGCTCACGGGCGGTGGCCCCGCAGGGGCCACCGAAACGTTGGCCACCCAGGTCTACAAACAGGCCTTTGCGCTCGGGAACTTCGGGGGCGGTGCCGCCCTGGCCCTGGTGCTCGCCGCCATCATCCTGATCTTCGCCGTACTCCAGCAGCGGCTGACGCGTTCAAACCCCGAGGACTAAGCCATGTTCCGCTACACCAAACTCACCCTGCTCCGCGAAGTCGGCCTCTGGGCGCTGGCCCTGCTGTTCCTCGCCCCGTTCTACTTCCTGGTGACCACCGCCCTGAAACCGGACACCGAGTTGTTCACCACCTCGGCCTTAGCTCCGCCAACAAGCCCTGACTTCAGCAACTTTGTGGACGTCCTGACCGCCACCGGCAACTCCAACGTGGTGATGGGCCTGGTCAACAGCCTCATCATCACCGCGGGCAGCATTGTGGGACTCATTGCACTCGGCTCCATTACCGGATACGTCATCTCACGGAGCACCCGGCGCTGGAGCAAGGGTGCGTACTACCTCTTCCTGATAGCCATCATCCTCCCAGGCCAACTCGGTGCCGTCCCCCTCTACATGGGTGCACGTGCACTTGGACTCACCGGATCCGCCTGGGGCCTGATCGTCCTCTACACGGGCATGCTCCTGCCGCTGTCGATTTTCCTTTACGCAAACTTCTTCCGCGGCCTCGGCACGGACTATGAAGAAGCGGCAACCATCGACGGCGCCAGCAAATCCCAGATTTTCTCCAAGGTGGTGTTCCCCATGATGGCTCCCGCCACGGGAACGGTGACCATCTTCGCCGGGCTCATCGTGTGGAACGACTTCTTCACGTCGCTAATCTTCCTGGGCGGCTCCGCCAACCAGACGCTGCCGGTAGCCATGTACTACTACATCGGCTCCCTGGTCTCCCAGTGGAACTCGATCTTCGCCATTGTTATCGTGTCCATGATCCC
>JBKJVX010000181.1:0-4734 GCA_046717065.1 Arthrobacter sp.
GCTACGAAATGGGCCACATCATCCGCGACGGCCTCGAACGCATGTACGGGGAGCACTCCGAAGGGGACAAAACAGACCGGAACCTCATGTACTACCTCACGGTCTACAACGAGCCGATCACCCAGCCGGCCGAGCCGGAGGAACTGGACGTCGAAGGTGTCATCAAGGGCATCTACCTGCTCGCCCCGGCAAAGATCGACGGTCCCCGGACACAGATCCTCGCCTCCGGCGTATCGGTGCCGTGGGCACTCGAGGCCCAGCAGCTCCTGGCCGATGACTGGGGCGTCTCTGCCGACGTCTGGTCCGTCACCTCCTGGAACGAACTGCGCCGCGACGGCCTCGCCGCTGAAGAGGAAGCATTCCTGAACCCCGGCGAACCCGCCCGCGTCCCCTTCGTCACCCGACAGCTCGAAGGAGCCACCGGCCCCGTCGTCGCAGTGTCCGACTACATGAAGGCCGTACCGGACCAGATCCGCCAGTTCGTCCCCAACGAATTCGCCACCCTCGGCGCCGACGGCTTCGGCTTCTCCGACACCCGCGCCGCAGCGCGCCGCTTCTTCAAGATCGACGTCCACTCCATCGTGGTCCGGTCACTGGAGATGCTGGCCCGCCGCGGCGAGGTTGATCAGCAGGCACCGGCCAAGGCAATCGACAAGTACAGGCTGCACAACGTCAACGCAGGCTCCACCGGCAACGCCGGAGGCGAGTCCTAGGACAGACAGGTAACCTGCGGCGATCCCGCGAAGTGCTGACGACGGCGGCTCCCACCGAAAGGCGGGGGCGCCGTCGTCCGTTGTGCGGCGGGAGCCCTCTGTGACGCACAGCCGACGAGATTGTAGCCTTTGCACAAATGGAGCTTGCCGGGCAGTGGCCGTATGCTCAAAGAATGCCAGCACCAGCCACCCCGTCCGCGAAGCGCAAACCGTCCACGCCGAGGGTCACGCCGGAGAAGTCCGAAACCCTCAAAAAGCTGCGCGCAAATGTGGGCCAGCTGTCCACTACCACCATGCGGGAGCTGGAAAAATCCCTGCCCTGGTACAGCCGGCTCAGCTCGGATGAACGCTCCGCCCTCGGCTTGGTGGCCCAGAACGGCATCGCAGCGTTTGTGACCTGGTATGAACGCCCGAGCTCTCCGTCCTGGATCCTCACCGACGTCTTCGGGACAGCCCCAACGGAACTCACCCGGTCCATCAGCCTGCAAAAAGCGCTGCAGCTGATCCGGATCGTGGTGGAGGTGGTGGAAGACCAGGTACCGGTCATCGCCCCGGAGGCTGACCAGCCGTCCCTTCGCGAGGCCGTCCTCCGATACTCCCGCGAGGTGGCGTTCGCCGCCGCCGACGTTTATGCGCGGGCCGCCGAATCCCGCGGCTCCTGGGACACCCGCCTGGAGGCACTGATCGTCGATGCCATCCTTCGCGGCGAAAACACTGACGCATTGCGCTCCAGGATCGCGGCCCTAGGTTGGAAGGCACAGGAACGGTTCACCGTGATGGTGGGCAACTCCCCCTCCGAACCCAGCGCCAGCTACGTTAGCGAACTCCGGCGGATGGCAGGCCGCTACGCCGAGGACGCCCTCGTGGGCATCCAGGGCGATCGCCTGATCCTGATCCTGGGCGGCGTTTCGGACCGGGAAACCGCCTACGTGAAGCTCAGCGACATGTTCGCTCCGGGCCCCGTGGTGTACGGGGCCGAAGCAGGCTCGCTGCTGGAGGCCAGCAGTTCGGCGCAATCCGCCTTCGCCGGCCTGACGGCGGCCAGGGCCTGGCCGTCCGCGCCCCGGCCTGTTGCCGCGGATGACCTGCTGCCTGAGCGCGTGATCTCAGGCGATGACGCCGCCCGCCGCTCGCTGATCAAGAACATTTACCGCCCGCTCCTGGCGGCGTCCAACGGGCTGGTGGAAACCCTTGGGACATACCTGGAACTCGGCCATTCCCTTGAGGCAACCGCCCGCGAACTCTTTGTCCACGCCAACACCGTCAGGTACCGGCTCAAGCGGGTCTGCGACGTTACGGGCTGGGATCCGCTCCTCCCCAGAGAGGCTTTTGTCCTCCAGGCCGCGCTTGTGGTGGGCCGTCTCTCCGCCCCGCCCAAAGCCGCCGTCGAGCGTTACCCGGCGCGGAACCAGCCCTGAGGCGTTGTAGACTTCCTACAACCTGACCCCGTGAGCTTGGTGCGGACAAACACCGCTGGATCACACAGTAATTTGGAAAGCTGGTTACGTGCTTGCAATAGTCTGCCCTGGACAGGGCTCACAAACCCCGGGTTTTCTGGCCCCCTGGCTTGAACTGCCCCCGGTGGCAGGCCAACTGGCCTCCCTGAGCGACATCGCAGGGATTGACCTGATCGCCCATGGGACCACCTCCGACGAAGAAACCATCAAGGACACAGCCGTGGCGCAGCCCCTGATTGTTGCCGCCGGGCTCGTAGCCGCGGCTTCCCTCTTCGACGTCGAGCTCAGCTCCCTGCCGGTAGTTCTCGCCGGCCATTCCGTGGGGGAAATCACCGCTTCCGCCCTTGCCGGCGTCCTGACGGAGCAGGAAGCCATGACCTTCGTCCGCGAGCGTGCCAACAGCATGGCCGCTGCCGCGTCCGTCACGCCTACCGGCATGAGCGCCGTCGTGGGTGGTGACCCGGCCGAGGTGCTGGCCGCCATCGAAGCAGCCGGCGCCACCCCTGCAAACGTCAACGGTGCGGGCCAGACCGTGGCTGCAGGAACCTTTGAGCAGCTGAAGGCCCTTGCCGAAAACCCGCCCGCGAAGGCGCGCGTCATCCCGCTGAAGGTTGCCGGCGCGTTCCACACCAGCCACATGTCACCCGCGGTCAGCGCCCTGAAGACGCTGGAGCCGGCATTGAAGCCGCAGGCACCGAAGGTGCCCCTGCTGTCCAATTACGACGGCGGGGAAGTCACCGACGGCCCTGCCGCCGTCGACAGCCTGATCGCCCAGGTCTCCCGCCCGGTCCGCTGGGACCTGTGCATGGAAAACATGGTCCAGCGCGGTGTCACCGGCGTCATCGAACTTGCTCCTGCCGGGACCCTTGCCGGCCTCGCCAAGCGCGGCATGCCCGGCGTCAAGACCGTTGCGGTCAAGACCCCTGATGACCTTTCCGCCGCCCTGGCGCTTTTCGCAGAACTGGAGGGCAACGCATGAGCGTTCCCACGCTGAAACAGGCACCCATCCAGGAACACACGCGGATCCTCGGGATCGGCGCCTACCGGCCGGACGTCATCGTCACCAACGAGGACGTCTGCCAGTGGATCGATTCCTCCGATGAATGGATCCGCCAGCGGACCGGAATCGTGACCCGCCACCGCGCGGCAGCTAACGTCAGCGTGATCGACATGGCCGAGGGTGCTGCCCGCGAAGCCATGGAAAAGGCTGGGATTGAAGCGTCGGACCTCGGCGCTGTCATTGTCTCCACGGTCACGCACCCCTACGCGACGCCGTCGGCCGCCGCCAGCCTGGCTGACCGCATCGGCGCCACGCCTGCACCTGCCTTTGACATTTCCGCAGCCTGCGCCGGCTACTGCTACGGGATCGCCCAGGGCGACGCCCTCGTCCGTTCAGGCACCGCTAAGTACGTCCTGGTGGTTGGCGCAGAGAAGCTCTCCGACGTCATCGACAACCGGGAACGCACCATCTCTTTCCTGCTCGGGGACGGGGCCGGCGCCGTCGTCATCGGCCCGTCCGAAACTCCCGGAATCGCACCCTCAGTCTGGGGATCCGACGGCAGCAAATGGGATGCCATCGGGATGACCCGCTCCATGCTCGACGTCCGCGACCTCGGCATGGCTGCCCGGCAGTCAGACTCCACCGGGGACCTTGCCTTGCTCGAAGAAGCCCAGGAGCTCTACCCCACCCTGCGGCAGGACGGCCAGACAGTATTCCGCTGGGCCGTATGGGAAATGGCAAAGGTGGCCCAACAGGCCCTCGAAGCCGCCGGCGTACAGGCCGAAGACCTCGTGGCTTTTATCCCCCACCAGGCCAACATGCGCATCATCGACGAGATGGTCAAGAAGCTCAAGCTGCCCGAGACGGTTACAGTGGCACGGGACATCGCCGATGCAGGGAACACCTCTGCAGCGTCCATCCCGTTGGCCACCCACCGCCTGCTGTTGGAAAAGCCGGAGCTCAGCGGCTGGCTGGCCCTCCAGATCGGCTTCGGCGCCGGGCTGGTCTTCGGCGCCCAGGTAGTTGTCCTTCCCTAGAAACGCCCCCAACAGGCCGCAACCGCGTCCTGAACCATTTCCGGCAGTCCTGCCGGCAATTCAAGAAAAGGAGCCATCAATGGCTAGCAACGAAGAGATCCTGGCCGGACTGGCTGAAATCGTCAACGAAGAAACCGGCCTGGCCCCCGAAGCTGTCGAGCTGGACAAGTCCTTCACCGAGGACCTGGACATCGACTCCATCTCCATGATGACCATCGTTGTCAACGCCGAAGAAAAGTTCGGCGTGCGCATCCCGGACGAAGAGGTTAAGAACCTTAAGACCGTCGGCGACGCCGTCAGCTTCATTGCCGGAGCACAGGCCTAGTCAACGCTTCGCCGTCTATCGGCATGGCGGGGGGGGCGGGGGTGCGGCTGCGCCCCGGACCGGCCCGGGCCGAGACTAGGCCTGTGCGCTGGCGATGAAGCTGACGGCGTCGCCTACGGTCTTGAGGTTCTTGACCTCTTCGTCCGGGATGCGCACGCCGAACTTCTCTTCAGCGTTGACCACGATGGTCATCATGGAGATG
>JBKJVX010000182.1:0-2714 GCA_046717065.1 Arthrobacter sp.
CCCTGGGTGCGTGAAGCGAAGTTTCTTCTTGGGGGTACCGTCGTACGGTGCTGGTGAGGGAGAGGATCGCTTTGAAAATACGTGACCTGGCTGACCACCCGCGCGTGAGTACCGTACTGCTTTGTTGCGATGGAGAGAGGCGCTTCCTTGTTCTATACAAGTAACTTGACTCGTACCGTCGACGAGAGAGTCGCGCGTGCAACACAGCAGTGCGCCGCGTTCCTGTCTCGCCCAAGGCAGCGACCGCTTCAAATCGCGGGGATAGAAACAATCATCCGCCGGCAATTTCGGGGATCGCTCTTTGTGTCAACCACTAGCGTCATGGCTTTGAAAAATGAAGGAGGCAACCCAATTTCAAGTTGCTTGAAGAAGTCCGATCGACTTGTCGGCGACTCCTGTCATGCTGACGAGGGGGAGCTAGTACAGGCGTTCATGGATCTTACTGATTTTCGACCTAAGGAGCCTGTGGACATTGTCCACAGATCGGGGTTCGGATAGGGTCGTACAGCCCTCGAACTGTCGTGGATTCCGCATGTTTCCGCAGGTTCCCATTGTTTGCAAGGGCTGGAAGACAGTTCGAGTCCCACCTCGGGCACAGTGTTTCCACGTCCCACAGCGACAAAGAACAAGCCGTCGGAACCTACAAGGGCGGGTATGGGTTCGCTCCGTTTATCGCCAGCGTCGATTACGGTACGGGCAACGGCGGCGGGGAGATCCTGGCGGCGCTCCGGGGTCCGGGTAATGCCGGGCCAACAGCGCACAGGACCACATCAAGGTCTTCGCTCACGCCATCGCCCAACTCCCGGACGGCTTCTACGACGAACAGGGAAAACTCATCGGCGAAAAAATCCTCGTGCGCACCGACAGCGCCGGAGCATCCCGGAAATTCCTGCACTACCTCTCATCCTTAGGCGTGCAGTTCAGCGTCTCCTATCCGGTCCCGGCGATGAAGGCCAACATGGTCGCGTGGATCAACGATAAGCAGTACTGGCAGCCCGCGCTCGACCAGGCAGGGGACGGACGCACGGACGCGTAGGTCATCAACGCCACCGATGTCCTCGGCCTCACCGACTACCCGCCCGGAACAAACCTCTACCTGCGTGCCGAGCCCCTGCACCCCGGCGCGCAGGCCACGCTGTTGGATCTGGACGGGCACCGCGTCACCGCTTTCCTGACGAACTCACCCATCTGGCACGGCCCGGCCCTTGATGCCCGGCACCGGGCCCGGGGACGATGTGAGATCCGGATCAAAACTCTGAAGAACACCGGACTCGGGAAGCTGCCATTCTTCGACTTCCACGCGAACCAGGCCTGGGCCAACATCGCCGCACTTGCCATGAACCTGGTGTCCTGGCTGCAGCTGGCCGCGCTGCCCACCGGGCATAAAGCCCGCGGATGGGACATCAAACGCTGGCGCTACCGGCTCTTCGCGACCGCCGGAAAACTCATCACCCGCGCCCGACCTGACTTGGCTCACGGGTCGCGGTCTCGCGGGACGGCAGGCCGCTGACCTGCGGTAATATTCGCGGTTGGGCCGTTTTTCACGCACTAATGGGATTTGTTCTAGTGTCACCGTGTGGCATTCATCAGGAGGGTGCGGACGGCCTCGGGCGCGACCGGGGTGCAGATCGCGGAGTATGTGAGGGGCCGGCAGCGCATCGTTGAGCACGTCGGCTCGGCGCATACGGAGGCCGAGCTCGGTGTGCTGCTCGCGCGTGCCCGCGAGCTGCTGGAGAACCCTGCACAGGGCCTCCTAGAACTCGGTGTTGAACCCACGCCTCCGGTGCTGGGCTTGGTCGCTCCGGCCAGCGATCCGGGCCTGTTCGACCTTGCCGGAAATACACCATCTGGGCGCGCCGGCCCTGCCCGCGTGGTCGGCACGGACTCACGCGTCCTGTTCGGTGCCTTGGCCAGCGTCTTCACGGAGCTGGGTTTCGACGGCCTCGGCGACGAGGTCTTCCGCGACCTGGTGGTCGCCCGGGTCGTCGAACCAACCTCACTGCTGGACGCCGGCAGAGTCCTGCGGGACCTCGGCCAGACCCCTGCCAGCTACGCCACCATGAAACGCACCCTCGCCCGCGCCGCTGCGGGAAAGTACCGCGATCAAGTTGCAACTTGGTGCTTTGAGCATGCCAGCTCCGCTGGTGACGTCTCCCTGGTGCTGTATGACGTCACCACCCTGTATTTCGAGGCGGAGAAGGAAGACGAGCTGCGCAAGGTCGGCTACTCCAAGGAACGCCGCGTTGACCCGCAGATCGTTGTTGGTCTGCTCGTTGACCGTGGCGGGTTCCCGCTGGAGATCGGTTGTTTCGAAGGCAACAAGGCCGAGACGGCAACCATCATCCCGATCATTCAGCAGTTCCAGGCCCGCCACAGCCTGACCGACATGGTCGTGGTCGCCGACGCGGGCATGCTCTCGGCAGGGAACCTGCGCGAGCTGGACGAGGCGAATCTGAGGTTCATCGTCGGCTCACGGATGACGAAGGCGCCTAATGACCTGGCCTCGCATTTTCGGTGGCACGGCGACGCGTTCACCGACGGGCAGCTGATAGATACCATCACAACCAGGACCGGCCACAAGAACGAGAACAACCCCGACCTGCGCGCCGAACCCGTCTGGGACCCAGAACAGCACCCCGGCTCATGGCGGGCTGTTTGGGCCTACTCCCGCAAGCGAGCCGTCCACGACAAAAAACGCTCACGGCCCAGGAGAA
>JBKJVX010000183.1:0-13100 GCA_046717065.1 Arthrobacter sp.
GAGACGGTCTGGTGTGACACACCGGCCAGCGCGGCTACGTCATTGAGGCGCGGTAGCCGGCGGCCGTTGGTGTTCGCCACAAAGGGGCCTTTCCACTGGGAGGGTACTGCTCCATATCTTATGGCCCCGCGGCTCTTACGCCGTGTCTATTTCCCACGAGCCAGGAGTGCGTCTGCAGACACGCTGGGGATGTCGGGATCGTGATTGGCGCCATCTGTGAACAGGATGACGCTGTTAATGGCGCGGGAGTCGTAGGAGGCCTGTACCGGACTGTAAGCAGCGAGGGTGGAGTCGTAAAGGCCTGTTGCTCCGCCTGTCCGCTCCGACAGGCCCGCAATGCCCGCCACGAGCCGTTCACGTTGCGTTACCGCGTTGACCACTTGGTCCATTTTCCGGATCGGCTCAAGCTCAAGGTAGTCCTGGCTGCGGCCGCCCAGCCAATCGAGAACGCCCACAATCCGAGGGCAGCCGTGTTGGGAAACAGTTTGCTGCCGGTTGTGGCTGCCTGCTGCGTCAATTCCATCCGGTCTGGTTGCCGGCAGGAAATTCCATGGAGCGCGAGACATCCACCAGCAGGGCCCGGAAAGGAATGGCTTGCACGGAAGGCAAAAAACCTGGCTAACGGCCTGCACGGACGCCGGGGCGAGCGCCACGACGGGACCAGCCGCCTTCTGATCCAGGAGATTACTGCTGTCCGCGGGGCGCGGTCCTTGCCCGGCAAGGTTCATCCTGCCGTCTTCGGTGGCTACCTCCTGGGCCAGAGCCCGCGCCGCCCTCGTCACTGCCTCACCCTCAGTTCAGGACACGTAAACGGGGTGGGGCTGATCACATTCGGCTGGACACAAAAACCCCGGCCTCCTGGTGACAGGAGGCCGGGGTTTTCCACTCTTCGCTAAAAGAGTGGGCCCTGTTGGGGATCGAACCCACGACCCACGGATTAAATGGCCGCACCTTTCCCCAGTTTCCACGATATGCCGTACGCCTTTCATTTGCAGGGGAGAACGCCCGAAACACCCTTCTTTGGTGTTCGATTTCTTGCCAAGCATTTCAGAGTATTCGTTGGGTAAACGTTGGGTAGCGGGACTACCGAGTCCAGAACCAACGCGGTGACATTTATAGCCGAACATCCCGTTCGCGCTTCTCTGTCAGCCCGGAAGGCCCCTTCTTCCGGGGAGCCGCGTCGAGAGAGCACCCTGTCCCCTCTGGGTACAACCCGCCCCGTCCGACGCTTCTAACCCATGTCCTGCATCGGATGCATGGGGGCGTCGGAATGTCCGAGCCAGCGAGTACACTGAAAAGAGTCGAACATATATTCGAACAAGGGTGTGTTGTGGGCGTTATTGTCGGTCCCCGCGTGATAGATGCGGGACTCTCTTTGCAGCTGGCTTGGGTGTCGCCGGTGCCCGTTGCCGCCGGCTATCCCTCGCCCGCACAGGACTACTTCGACGGCCGGATAGACCTGAACGAGCACCTGATCACGGACATCACCAGCACGTTTGTGGTCCGGGTTACCGGCGACTCGATGGAGCGCGCGGGCATCAGTGACGGCGATGAACTCATCGTCAACAGGGCCCTCGAACCCAAGGACGGCTGCGTGGTTATCGCCGTCCTGGACGGGGAGCTGACGGTCAAGCGGCTTCGCATCACCGGCACGGGCGTAGTTCTGCAGGCGGATAACCCGAAGTACCCGGATATCAAGGTGTCGGCCCTCAGTGAGCTGACCATCTGGGGTGTGGCCACCCGGTGCCTGCACCATGTCTAAGGGACACCCGTGACCCGGCCAGCCATCATGCGGCAGCTGCCCGAGATCGCCCACGTGGACGTCAATTGCTTCTATGCCAGCGCCGAACGGGCCTTTGACCCCTCCCTTGAGGGAAAGCCCCTGATCGTGCTCTCCAACAACGATGGCTGCGCCGTCACGCGCTCACCTGAAGCGAAGGCCCTGGGCATCGGCGTGGGCGAGCCGTGGTTTAGGCTCGCACCGCGGGCCAAGGAATGGGGGCTGATCGCGAAGTCCAGCAATTACGAACTCTATGGAGACATCAGCGCCCGCGTGATGGAGCTGCTGGGCCGCTACTCCGCCTGGCTGGAGGTTTACAGCATCGACGAAGCATTCCTCGGCGTCAAAGGCACCCCGGACCACCTCCTGGAACTCGGGCGGACCATCAAGGCCGCGGCAGCCCGGAACGTCGGCGTCCCCGTCTGCGTGGGCATCGCCCGCACCAAAACCCTGGCCAAGCTGGCCAACCAGTGGGCCAAGCACAATCCGGCGTTCAACGGCGTCTGCCGCTGGGATTCGGTACCGCCGGAGCAGCAGGAGGCCCTGATGGCCAGGCTCTCCGTGATTGAGGTCTGGGGCGTGGCAACGAGAATCACCAAACGCCTAAACGCCATGGGCATCCACTCCATCCTGGACCTCAAGCGCGCAGACCCTGTCCGGATCCGCGAGCGCTTCTCCGTGGTGATGATGCGGACCGTCCTCGAACTGCAGGGGACACCCTGCATCCCCATGGAGGAAGCCCGGGTTGGCCGGGACCAGCTGATCTTCTCCCGCTCCTTTTCCACTCCCATCACCACGGCCCACGACGTGCGGCAGGTCCTCAGCGTTTATGCCCAAATGGCCAGCGGCCGGCTGGCCAAGCACAACCTGCAGGCCAAACTCCTCACCGCCTTCGCCGGAACGTCCCACTTCAACGCGCAGGAAACGTCCTTTCCCTCCGTGTGCGTCCCGCTTCCCATGCCGACGGCGGACCCGGTCATCCTCACCAAAGCCGCCCACGCGCTGCTGCCCGCCATCGCCGACGGCACCAGGTACGCCCGCGCCGGAATCATGGTTACGGACCTGCGGCCCAGCGGCAACCAGAAACCGCTGGAGCCCTTTGAGAACCCGCACGAGGAAAGGCACATCGGGCCGCTGCTTGAGGACATCACCCGCCGCTACGGCCGCGGCTCCATCGGCCTGGGCCACGCCGGGATCCGCGGCGGCCCGGACTGGACCATGAAACGGGACATGCGCTCCCCCAGGTACACCACCCACTGGGACGAGCTCCCGCTCGTCAAGGCAGCCTAGCTGCACCAGGTCGTCGTGACCCGGGGAAGCGTCCCCACCACAGTTGTCCCTATGCTTCGTCCTCTACGCTGACCGGTTCCTCGATCAGCAGCGCCGTGCCCTGGTATGCGCCGAGCTCGATGAAGAAACTGTGCAGGTCGTCCACCTGGCCCACGGTCTCCTCGGTGAAGAGGTCCTGGACCTGCGCCCCGGCTTCCAGATGGGTGGAATGGACACTGCCGGTGATGCTTTCACCGGAGAAGTTCAGGACTGTCACCTGGATCTGCCCTGATGCGAGGCGGTGCACCATTACCAGCAGGCCCCGGTGGGAAACGTCCGGGACGTCCAGGAGCAGGCTGGTGGCAATTCCCCACTCCTCACGGACCTTGAGGATTTTCTGGAGCCTTCGGGCGAAGGACTGGTCGTCCTTGAGCTGCTCGGGCAGAGGACCGTAAAGGCTTCGTGCCCGTGGCATTCCCGAAGCTGAGACGGTGGCTTCGGCATTGGTGCCCATCAGGTCGTGGGCGCCCCGGTTGATCCACCTGGTATCACCTTGGGCTGTGAGCTCGCTGACCTGCGCCCGGTCCAGGGTTGTCATGCCCACCATGTCCCAACCGGAAAGCGCGAACACTCCGGGCTGCAGTGCGTTGTACATTGCCAGCAGCAGGTGGGCTTCCCGCACCGTCTCAGCCTGCTCGGCAGTCAGCGAGGAAATGTCCTTGATGCCCAGGGCGGCGGTGATAACGCTGACCGTGGTGCAGGCAATGCCGTTGGTGGTGAAGACCGCGTTGTAGGGCCCGTTTTCACCCGTGAGTTTGTTCCGGAGCGTGTCCTGGACATGTTCGGTCAGCTCGGCGCCGGTCAATTCGGATCCAGCCAACTCGAAGACGTCGTCCTTGTGCCGGGTGGCGAAGTGCACCAGCTCGTAGGTCAGCTCATCGTGGTTCTGCAGCGCGTGCACCAGTGACGCCTGGTCCACACCGATCTCCATCGCGAGCCGCAGGGTCAGCCGCAGGAACTCCGTGTCCTGGGTGACCAGGGCATAGTGGTAGCCGGGCCGCGTGATGAAGTCGTAGGACAGGTCCGGCCCGGTTTCGGAGGTCGCCTTGATGTCATCAATGGTGAGGTTGAGTTCCTGGAACGAGAAGCCGCCCACCTTGCGCACCATGCTGCCGATGAGCTGGTTCGCTGCTTCGGAGAGCGGATGGCCTTCGGACCAGCCGGGCTGTTCCTCTGCGCTTTTTTCGACGCCAAGGAAGCCGTTGGCATCCAGGCGCAGCGCGCCGGTACCCAGGTCCAGCAGCGAATGCAGTGCGTCGCCCACCACCAGGCGCATGCCGGAGAAGGTTGGGTCCAGCCAGTTGATGGACGGCTGCCCGGCCTTGAAGTAATGCAGGTACACCCATCGGCGCTTCTGGCCGGTGGTGTCCACAATGGCCCGGGTGGCGCTCCAGTTGGTTTCCTTCACGCCCGGTTCATAGAAGATGACCCGCTGCAGCCGGCCGATGATGTATCCGGCCTTCTGCAGGGCCTGCTCCGCTTCGGGGCTGATGTTTACCGAGTCCTCGCCCGGCGGAACGTCGGGCAGCAGGTGCCAGTCCGATTCCGGAATGTCGATCATGTGATAAATGCCGGGGTAATCCCGGTAGTTCATTTCGGCCAGCCGGAAGTCCGCACCTTTGCCGGTGTGCCCGGGGACGATGTCATCAATGATGGTGCCGTCGTGTTCGCCGGCAACCTCGCACATCCGGCGGAACTCGTCTTCGGAACCGAACAGCGGATCGATGGCCATGCTGATGCGGTCAAAGTGGCCGTCCACGCTGGGGGTTTCTGCCCACCCCTGCAGGCCGCCGGCCTTCTTCACCGGTCCTGTGTGGATGGCCCGGATGCCGATTTCGCGGAACGTCTTCCACAGTTCAGGATCGCCGATCGCCCCCAGGAAGGATTGACCCGGCGTCGTCATAAACGAAAGCGGGTAGGCAGTGAACCACACGGAGGCGCGTTCGACGGCGGCCCGCGGGTTGGGGTGGGCATAGGAGTGCTGCCACATGCTCGCCTGCCCTGACAGCTGCCGGGCAAGGACATTGGCATCGCCGAGCATCGCCTGGTTCCTCAGCCACTCCACATAGGTTTTGTTGAGGCCGTCAAGTTCCAGTGACGGCGCGTTGGCAAAGTACTGCCGGCGGCGGGCTACAGGCCGCAGCGCCTTGGGCCGTGCAGGGTAGAACTTTTCATCGAAGGTAATTTCCGGCGCTTCCGGGGCCTCCATGAGCTCCGCGGCTTCCGCTGCCTCCGCTTCGGTCACACCGCCGGTTTCCCCCGCTAGCTCTGCTGCATCACCATCAGAGACGCTGGCGGTAGCTTTTCCCAGTTCAGACACTGAGTTCCTCCCTCAACTCGACTGCATTCCACTCTGCCATGATTCAACCGCCGGCCGAACGGCGCCGGGCGATGAATTTCCGGTGAGCGGCGGCTCAGTGAGTCTGTACCCGCGAGAACCGGTAGAAATGCACGCCGTGCGGCGGAACCTCAACGTGCAGCGCCGGCCGGCCCAACAGTGGACGGATTACGGCGCGACGCCCACTCCAGGCTTCATGGCCGCGCCACTCAACTCCATCCAGGCAGGAAGCGCCGGAAAGAGCTGTGCCCGCAACGGAAGCACCAGGGCCTGGAAGCCCAAGGTCCGCGAGCGGCAGGGTCCGGGACAGCCCGGCCGTTCCTGTGTTGAACGCCGCCACAAAGTAATCGTCCGACGCCGTGCTCTCCGCCGCCCACAGCACCAGGCCGCCGTCGCGCAGTAACTCCCGGTTGTTGGTGCTGGCGCCGTGCGCGTCCAGGAGGTCCCGGTTGGTCAGGAGGTCCAGGGTTTCCGCGGGCGACGACGGGAGGTCGCATCCGAGCATAAGCGGCGAACGTGCAAGGCACCAGAGGGTCAGCATGGTCCGCTGCTCATCAAGGGTGAGGCGGCTGAGCCGCTCGCTTCCCCGTTCTGCCCGCTGGGCGATCCTGCCGACGGGCAGCATGTCGGCGTCCGCCCAGGCACCGGGGCGCTGGTGTGGGGCCCACCTTGCCAGCCGGGCGAACTGCGCCTCCACGTCCTCCCACACGTCCCAAAGGTCGTCTGATACCCGCCACATCTGGGCATTTCCGCGGAGGTGCTCCAGCCTCGCCAGTGACACCGCCCTGCCCGGCGAAAGGCTGAGGACCATGTCCCGGCCGCTGCGGTCCAGGGCTTGGCGGTAGGCCTCGATTTCAGCGCCAAAATAGGGCCCCAGCATGTCGTCTGCCTTGACGAAGTCCACTCCCCAGCCGGCGAACTGCCGCACTTGGGAGTCATAGTAGGCCTGGGCGCCGGGGTGACTATGGTCCAGTCCGTAGTTGTCGGTGTTCCAATCGCAGGCCGAAGACTTGTCTGCCACTTCGCCGGCAGTGACGCCTGTACTTTCAATGGGGAGCCCCTGATGCACCGCCTGCCGCGGTATGCCCCGCATGATGTGCAGCCCGAACTTGAGCCCCAAAGCGTGGATCCGGTCCGCCAGGGGTTTGAAGCCGAGGCCGCCCGCGGCTGAGGGGAACCGGTTGACGGCGGGGAGCTGCCGGCCAAAGCCGTCCAGTTCCAGCACGGCACCCTCGTTGTAGCCGCCCGCCCTCGCCGCGGGTTCGTACCACTGGATGTCCACCACCACCGTGTCCCACCCGAAGGGCAACAGGTGCTCGGCCATGAAAGTGGCGTTCGCCAGCACCTCCTCCTCCGTCACCGTGGTGCCGTAGCAGTCCCAGCTGTTCCAGCCCATCGGCGGAGTTTCGGCAAGCGTCACCGGAAAAATTTACAACGATAGAAAGACGACGGCAAGAGCATCCGGGTGTGCCTCGGGAAACGACGCAGCGGCACGTGCCCCCGCCTTGACATGCAGATTGTGAGCGCTGACAGTTGAGTGAGCCGCCACCCATCCCCCAATCGGAAAGCTGATTCATTGAAGAACTGGGCAGGAAACCTCGAATACTCCTCTGCAAAGGTCGAACGGCCGGAATCCGTGGCGGAACTGGCACAGATTGTGGAGCGCGCGGCCCGGGTCAAGGCCCTGGGATCACGCCACTCCTTTAACCGGGTGGGCGACACCGATGGCGTCCACGTCCTGCTCGACGCCCTGCCCCAGCACATTGCCCTGGACACCGATTGCAACACTGTAAGGGTCAGCGGCGGCGTCAGCTACGGCACCCTGTGCCGAACCCTCGAGCAGTCGGGTGTAGCGATCCACAACCTCGCGTCACTCCCCCACATTTCGGTCGCAGGCGCAGTGCAGACGGGAACCCACGGTTCCGGGGTGGACAACCCGTCGCTGGCCGGGGCCGTGCAGTCCATCGACCTGGTAAGGCCCTCGGGCGAAACCATCACCCTGTCCCGGGAAGATGGGGACGAATTCCTGGCCAGCGTGGTGGGCCTGGGCGCCCTGGGGATTGTCACCGGCCTCGAACTGGCCGTCCAGCCCAGCTTTGAGATGCGCCAGCGCGTCCTGGAGGACCTGCCATGGGAACGGGCGCTGGCAGCCTTTCCGGAGATTATGTCCAGCGCGTACAGCGTCAGCCTCTTCACCAATTACGCCGGCGACACCATCAGCCAGGTGTGGTTGAAAGCGCTCGGCTCGGAGCCCCCGCTGACCGAACTGTTCGGTGCCAAGGCCGCCCTGCGGCCCCGGCACCCGCTGCCGGATATGTCCGCCGAAAATTGCACCATCCAGCTTGATGAGCCGGGACAGTGGCTGGACCGGCTGCCGCACTTCCGTCACGAATTCACCCCCAGCAAGGGCGAGGAACTCCAGAGCGAATTCATCCTGCCGCTGGGGCACGCACCGGACGCGCTGCAGGCGGTCCGCAGCCTGGCGGACAAGCTCGCGCCCCTGCTGTTTGTCTCGGAAATCCGCACCGGTGCCGCGGACGAATTCTGGCTGAGCCCCTTCTACAAGCAGCAAAGCGTTGCCCTGCACTTTACCTGGAAGCCGCTGCAGGCCGAGGTGGAAGCCCTGCTCACGGAACTCGAAGACCTGCTCCGGCCCTTCGGCGCCCGGCCGCACTGGGGCAAGCTTTTCTCCCCCGGGGGCCACGACTGGGAGACGCTCTACCCCCGCGTCGCCGGATTCCGGTCCCTGGCTTCGTCCCACGATCCCGAGGGCAAGTTCCGCAATGCTCTGCTGGACAGCATCCTCGGCGTCCCCGCAGCGAGCGGCCGGTAACTGAATGGGTACACCCGCCACTGCGGCGGGCGGCGAACTGAAGCGTCCGACGGCGGGTGCCCAGCCGCCGTCGAACGCTGCAGTTGCTTACCGGTCGCTCCAGCCGTAAGGCGGGGGCGAGTCCAGAAACGTGGTCACAACGTCCTGCACCAGACCCGTCCTGGACAACCCAAAGAAGTGCGTCGTGCCGGGAAAAACGGCCAGCTGCGATGCAGGTACGCCTTCAAAGTCACCGTTCACATCTCCCCCGCGGAGCTGCAGGAACCGCACGGCATGCTCGAGCTTGACCATGTCGCAATCGCCTACCGTGATCAGCGTCGGGGCGGCGATGCTGCGGATCTCCTCATCGCTCCATCCGATGGCATCCGCGTCGTAGCCGCCCAGCTTGTCCAACAGCCCCGCCAGGTGCTCGCGGTCCGGGTGCGGCGAAACAGCCAGGTAGCGTTGTTCCATTGGAGTGCCAGCGATCATGTCGACAGTCATGGCGGCTACCTCCTCGGCGTTTCCGCCGCGGTCCCCGTCGGGCCGGAATGACACCGACGAGACAATGAGCTTGCGGACAAGTTCCGGATGCTTGACCGCCAGGTGCAGCGCCACCGCGCCTCCGACGCTGAAGCCGAACACATCAACCTTCGGGACTTCCAGGTGCTCAAGGAGTCCGATGACATCGGCCGCAAGGTCGCGGGTTCTCAGCGGACGGTCGATGTCGTTGGTCCGGCCGTGACCCTGAAAGTCCGTGGCGATGACCCTGCGGCCCGCGGACAAACCCGGGATCAACGCGCCGAATTGCTGCTCGATGTCAAATAATCCGCCATGCAGGAGCAGCAGCGGCGTACCGCCGGCCCCGTGCAGCTCGTAGTACATTTGCAGGCCGTTGACGGGGACGTATCCCGTTTCGGGGGCTGGCGTCACTGGCTCGGGCATGTGGTGGTCCCCCTCCATTTCGGGCCCATCCTAGTGCGGTGGCGGTCCCGGCGGGAGGGGCAGGGTGAGGCTAAGACAGTAACCCCTATGCAAAAGCGGACGTACCCTCAGCCCCCGGCCTCTACCCGCCGGAACCGGATACGGCCGCCGATGGGCACCTGCCCCGCGAGGTCCAGCTGGTGGTCCACCACCACCCCGATCACGGGGTAGCCGCCGCTGACGGGATGGTCGGCGAGGAACAGGACCGGCATCCCCTCCGGCGGGACCTGGAGGGCGCCTGCTACGGTGCCTTCGCTGGCCAGCTCCCCCTGCCGGCTCCGCTCCAGCGCTTGGCCGGCGAGGCGCATTCCGATCCGGTTGGACCGGGGGGTGACCTCCCATTCCTGCTGGTAGAACGATTCCACCGCCGCGCCGTCAAACCAGTCCTCCCGGGGGCCGGGCACAACATCCAGCAACGTCACTCCCTCGCCAGGGAAATCAGGCTGGACCTCGGGATTGCTCACCACTCGGGATTCCGTGGCATCGCCGGGATGGATGAAGTTTCCCGCCGCCAGCGGGGCGGGCCCCAGGCCGGACAGGGTATCCGTAGAACGGCTGCCCAGGACTTGTTCGGCCTCCACGCCTCCACGCATGGCCAGGTAGCTGCGGAAGCCTTGTTCCGGCGGGCCAATGGTCAGCAGCTCACCGTCCAGCAGCACGAACGGTTCGGCCGGTGATGTATTCCGCTCGAGGTATGCATCCTCGTCCTCCGGATCCCCCACCGGGCCCTTCACAGTCAGCTCCGCCAGAGCCCCGGTGACAGTGAGAATCTGGTCACCAACCGCCTGCACCTGCAATCCTCCGGCCACGGTCTCGACGGCCGCAGCTGACGGGCTGTTGCCCACCAGCCGGTTCGCGCGGCGCAGGGAGGAACGGTCCAATGCGCCGGCGGTGCCCACACCCAAACCGGTGTGTCCGGGGCGGCCGAGATCCTGGATAAGACTCTGCAATCCCGGTGACAGTATGCGCAGCCCCGCGTCGCGCGGGGACCCGGCCGCCTTATTCCCCTCGTCCGGGACTGCCACGTCGATGAGTTCCTGGACGGGCCGGAACTGCACCCGGTCGCCGGGGGCGGCGAGCGCGGGCTGCTCCCGGCCCAGGTCCCACATCCGGGCAGCCGTTCGGCCAATCAGCTGCCACCCGCCCGGGCTTTGCCGCGGATAAACGGCCGAGTAGCTTCCAGCGAGGGCCACCGACCCTGCCGGAACGGCAGTCCGGGGCGAGGAACGGCGGGGAACGTCAAGCACCTGGTTCTCGCCCACCATATAGCCGAAGCCGGGGGCGAACCCGCCAAAGGCCACAGTCCACACCTGTCCGGTATGCGCAGCCACCACACCGTCCGGACCCAGGCCCGTCAGCGTTCCCACTTCGGCGAGGTCTTCGCCGTCGTACACGGTATCTATGATTACCAGCCTGCCCTCCGCCCGCTCCTGGACCGTGAGGTCCATAGCGAGCAGCAGCCCCGGCATCCGGCGCGCCGACCGCGGTGAATCGGCCATCACCAGCACCGTTTCCGCAGCCGCCAGGACATCCACCTGGCCTGGGAGCGGATGCTTCAGCAGCAATGCCTGCAGTGCGAGAACGCCCGGAAGCCCGGAAAGCTCGGCGAGAACCGCAGTGGTCCCCACCGCTCGGACCGCCAGTACCTTCAGTGCTGCGGACGGGACGGGGGATGCAGGATTTCCGGGAGCAGGCGGCGATGTCTCCATAGGAACCTCATGGTACGCGGAACGTCAACAGGCTGGATTGTTAGGCTGTACCCATGAACCGCCGCCTTGCCACCCTGTCCGCTGTCCCCCTGTTGCTGCTGCTTGCCGGCTGCGGCGCCGTAGAGGAAGCCGCTGGGAACGCAGCCAGCGATGCTGCCTCGAAGGTTGCCACCGCTGCCGCCGACGAAGTGAACCGGCAGATCTGCGCGGTGGTCCAGGACGGCATGGTCAGCGTGGAGGACAAGCGGGTGCTCGGGGGGCTGGTCTCAGCCGCCCGTACCGCCGGCGTCCCGGCAGAAATCACGACGCCGCTGGGCCAGATCGCGGAGGCCGGAGACCAGGTGCCGGCCGAGTCCGTCCAGGCCCTGAAGGATGCCTGCACGGCCTAAAGCTATTTCCTTTCTTTGCCCCTTTTGGCCGCCGCGTCCTGGTGCTGCGGTGAAATGACGAACTAGTAGGTCTGTGATACTAAATTCACGGAGCGAACCGGCAGCTTGTAGGAATACGCGGAGCTGTACCGGCAGGGAGGCCCCTGCTGTACGGCATACGTGGATGCGGGAACCGGCACAGTTGACACCCTTGAAGCGGCCGACGTCAGGCCCGGCAATGTGCGGCCACCCTCGAAGCGGCTGGCGCATCCACCGGCAGACCTCGATGCAATGGAACAGGCGCTGCAGCCCGAAGCGGGGGTTCCGTCCCCGGTTTCGAGGTTCGTCCTGGTGCACCAGGGCAAGGCGGAGCTCAACGAGGTCCTGCCTGAGACCAGGTAGGGGCGGGGCCTGCTGGAGGACAACGACGCCACTGTGAACCAGGAGAACAACAAGTAGACCGCCACAGCCAGAGGGGCAAGGCCATGCGGCCCTGCCCCTCTGGCTGTGTCATCACTGTCCTGTCATCACTTGTGCGGCTGGTCCAGCCCGCGCAGCCCGCTGCTGCGGCCGCCATGGGGACGGCGCACGTTCCTGTGCTCAGGAGCAACGAACGGAACCACCTCGGGATCCCGGGTAGCCGGCAAAGCCCGAATGAACTTCGAAAGTTCCTCGTGCAGGACCTTCCACGCGATGTTGGGATCGTCGGGATAGGCATCGATTTCTGCCTGCCGTGCTACATCCAAGGCAGCCTTGCCGGCTTCTGTCAGCTCGACCTTAAACTGCCGGCGGTCTGCCGACTGCCGGGTCCTGCTGATATGCCCTGATGCTTCCAGCCTGGTGAGTACTCGGCCCAGGGTCTGGCTCTGCACACGGACCACTTCCGCAAGCTGCTCCTGGTTCAAGGGCCCGGCAGCCAGCCCTTCCAGGGCAATCACGGCGGCGCGGGTCAGTCCAAGGGGCGCCAGAGCATCATCCTGACGCCTTTGGACCAGCCGCGCCGCCAGCGTAATAAGGCGGTAGCTGTTCCGTGCATCCGGATCGAGGTTGCTGGTCATCGGCCGCGGCCTTCCTATAGGTGGCGAAGTGCGGGTGTCCTTACCCCTTCATGCGTCGCTACCTACCTACAATAAGCATGCTTAGCATCCTATTCGCAAGTAGGCTTACTATTCAGCGCCGAAACATCACGGCACCCCTCGGGAAAACACCTCTCGACGGAACGTTCACCCACGCACCCCCTTGCAAAGCAAATGGGAAGTGTGCTTAGTATCTAAGTAGTAACCATGCTTACTAACTACAGCCAGCACTGCTGGTTCTTGATCGCCAGCTGACCCTTCTCCGAAAGAGAGCATGATGACAGAGAACCAATGGCCCCAGACGCCCAACCCCGCTATCCCGGACCCTTACGGCGCCTCAGAGGTTGGTGCTGAAGACACCTTCGCTACCTCAGGCACGCCGGATTCCGGCGCCAACTCCAAGAAGCAGGCAGCCAAGGAAGAGGCTTCGAACGTGGCGGGACAGGCCGCCACCGCAGCCCAGGGAGTGGCCCAGACGGCAAAGGAAGAAGCCGCCCACGTCGCTTCCGAGGCGAAGTCCAGCGCGCAGGACCTGCTGTCCCAGGCAAAGTCGGGGCTTTCCAGCCAGGCCGGCACGCAGCAGCAGAAGGCGGCCGAAGGCATTCGCACCATTTCCAGCCAGCTGCAGAGCATGGCTGAGGCCCCGGACCAGCAGGGTATGGCCAGCGACCTGATCCGGCAGGCTGCCCAGCGCAGCGAGTCGG
>JBKJVX010000184.1:0-4896 GCA_046717065.1 Arthrobacter sp.
GGAAGCTAAGACCCACAGCGCCGATGGTACTGCACCCGGGAGGGTGTGGGAGAGTAGGTCACCGCCGGACAACCATTAGGTCGAGGCCCCAACCACCAGGTTGGGGCCTCCCACATTTAACAAACACCACAACCACCACAGCACTACCACGGCAGCCGGGCAGTTGGAAGCCGGGGCCCGCCTAGACTTACCGTCATGACGCCTAGCTCCCGTGAACCCCGCATCCGCAGAGCCACAATCTTGGATGTGGCGGCCGCTGCGGGCGTATCGCGTCAGACGGTGACGCGGGCCATGAACGACATGCCTGGGATCAGTCCTGCAACTCGGGAACGGGTTCAACAGCTCGCGGCAGAGTTGGGCTACACCCCGAGCCGGTTTGCGAAGGGCCTGGTGCAGGGCGCGAGGGTCTCTCTGGGGCTTGCCATCCCTGACCTTACCAACCCCTACTTTCCTGCTTTTGCCTCCAGTGTGGTGGAAGTGGCCACACAGCGGGGCTGGAACGTGGTTGTTGATGACTTTGGCCACGGCAGCGGGAGTGGCTTGGATGCCGTCACCCGCCTCGCACCCCAGGTTGACGCGCTCGTCGGCTATCTTGGTGCCTGCTCGAGTGATGCCCAGGCGATGATGGGCCGGCGTCCGGTAGTGGTGCTCGACGACCCGTCAGGCCACGCGGCCGGCGGCATCTCCTTTGACTACTCCTACGCGGCGCGGACCGCCTTGAAGCGCCTCCAAGCGGCGCACTGCCGGGAGATTGCCTATCTTGATTCGGACCAGGAGGGTCCCGCCACCACCCGCGGGCTGGCCGTCGCCGCTGCAGCAGCGGCGGCGGGCATTGAGCTCACGCTCCGGCAGGCCGCTGATTCCGCCCCCGCTGCCCGGGAAGCCGTCCGCTCCATGATTGAGGACCGCGTCGGAATTGACGGGCTTCTGGTCTTCAACGACCTCATGGCGGCAGGGGCACTAAAAGCACTGCAGGATGCCGGCAAGACGGTGCCGGGGGACTGTGCCGTGATCGGGATGGACGGGATACCTTTGGGGGAGCTCTTGACGCCCGAGCTGACCACTCTCGCCCTCGACCTTCGTGCGGTGGGACGTGCCGCCGTCGACCTCGTGGATAACCTGCTGACCGGGGCGGTGGAGGCCGGAAGCGTAGACGCCATGCTGGTCCTCAAGCACGAGTTGGTTCTTCGCCAGTCCGCCTGACCCTACTCAAACGCGAAAAAGTCGACTAGGCTCGGTTTTGCGCTACGTGAACGTTCACGTAGCATCGCCCTTAAGGGAACGCCGTCCGCCTGCAACCCTTTCGACAGACCAGCAAGGAAGCTTATGTCAGTTCATTTGCCCTCCGCCCCCGCCGGCAGCCCCGATGTGGCGGCAGGTTCGCCCGCCGCCAGCCTCGAAATTGGTGCGGAGGGCGTCCGGCAGTTGTCCTCCCTGGAGCCCGGCGCATGCAGCCTGCCGGCGCGCGCCTTCCTGACCAGTGATGCACCAAAGCTGTCACTCAACGGGGAATGGCAGTTCAGGCTCAGCGCCGGAATTCGCCTGGCGACGGAGGACGGCTGGCAGCTGGGCAAGGACCTGATCGGCTTCGATAGCCTGCCCGTTCCGTCCAGCTGGCCGATGCACGGGCACGGCGCCCCTGCCTACACCAACGTCCAATTCCCGTTTGCCGTGGAGCCGCCGCACGTTCCCGAGGCAAATCCCATCGGGGACCACGTGGTGGTCTTTGAGGCCGGGCCCGAATTTCTTCCGCATGCCCTGTTGCGGTTCGACGGCATCGAATCCGCCGGAACAGTGTGGCTGAACGGAGTGGAACTTGGAACGACGCGCGGCAGCAGGCTTGCCCACGAATTCGACGTTTCCGGAATCCTGGAGCAGGGAACAAACACGCTGGCCGTGCGCGTCGCCCAGTTCTCGGCCGCCAGCTACGTGGAAGACCAAGACATGTGGTGGCTCCCCGGCATCTTCCGCGACGTTACCCTGCAGGCGCGGCCTGCCGGCGGCATCGATGATGTCTTTGTGCACGCGGACTACGACCACCGCACCGGCGAAGGCGTCCTTCGGGTGGAGGCAAGCCGGGGCGGACAGGCGATTGACGCCGTCGTCCGCGTTCCGGAACTGAACCTGGAACTGCCCGCAGGCACCGAGGTGCGGCTCCCCGCCGTCGAGCCGTGGTCCGCTGAGGTGCCCAGGCTCTACGAGGCTACGGTCAGCACTCCTGCAGAGGCCGTGGCACTCCAGGTTGGCTTCCGCAGCATCGCCATTGAAGACGCCCAGTTCAAGGTCAACGGGCGGCGGATCCTGCTGCGCGGCGTCAACCGCCATGAGCACCATCCGCGCCTTGGCCGGGTAGTTCCCAGGGATGTTATGGAGGCTGAGTTGCGGCTCATGAAGCAGCACAACATCAACGCCATCCGGACGTCCCATTACCCGCCGCACCCGGAGTTCCTGGCGTTTGCGGACCAGCTTGGCTTCTACGTTGTGCTTGAGTGCGACCTGGAAACCCACGGCTTTGAAAGCGCCGACTGGGCTCGAAACCCCAGCGATGACCCGCAGTGGGAAGCCGCGCTGGTAGACCGTATGCGCCGCACTGTCGAGCGGGACAAGAACCACCCGGCGGTGATCATGTGGTCGCTCGGCAATGAGGCGGGCACCGGCAGGAACCTCGCCGCCATGTCGCGCTGGACGAAGGACCGGGATCCGTCCCGCCCCATCCATTACGAGGGAGACTGGTCTTCCGCGCATGGGGATGTCTACTCAAGGATGTACGCCAGCCATGCGGAAACGGCACTGATCGGACAGGGCATAGAGCCGGCCCTGGAAAACTCCGACCTGGATGCCCGACGCCGGGCCATGCCTTTTGTGCTGTGCGAATACATACACGCCATGGGCAACGGCCCCGGCGGCATGAGTGAGTACCAGGAGCTTTTCGAACGGTACCCGCGGCTGATGGGCGGCTTTGTCTGGGAATGGCTGGAGCACGGCATCACCGTTGCCACTCCCGGCGGCGGCGAGCACTACGCGTACGGCGGGGACTTCGGGGAGCAAGTGCACGACGGCAACTTTGTCACCGATGGGCTGGTGGACGCGGACCGCAATCCCAGGCCGGGACTGCTGGACTTCAAGAAAGTCATCGAACCGCTGCGCATCAGCGTGGCCGCCGACTGGTCGGGCTTCACGGTCCGCAATGGGCAGGATTTCGCTGGCACCGGCGCCTACAGCTTCCGGTATGTAGTTGAGTCCGACGGCGGGCCGATCGACGCCAGCACTGTAGACGTTGCGCCCGTGGCGCCTCAGGCCGAGGCAGCTGTGAAGCTGCCCGCCAGTCTTGCTGCCCTTGCAGAATCGCTGCCCGACGACCAGCCAGCGGTTCTTACCGTGAGCGCGGTCCTTGCCGCTGATTCAGCGTGGGCACCGGCAGGGCACGAAGTTGCGTGGGGACAGGCGGCTCGGGGGCTTGGCGCCGCGATTCAGCCAGTACCGCATGAACCCGTGCTCATCCAGGAAACCGAGCTCAGCCTGGGACCGGTGGTTTTCAGCCGCGTCACGGGTATGCCCACCTCCATCGGCGGCGTCCCCGTCGAGAAGATGAGCCTGGCATTGTGGTGGCCCCCTACGGACAACGACCTGGGCCGGGAGTGGGGTGGCGCCGACGAGCGACCTCTCGCCACCCAGTGGAAGGATGCCGGGCTGAACCGGCTCCAAACACGGTTGCTCGGCATCAGTTCGGAGGCTTGCTCTGGGGATGGACAAGCCTTGACGGTTCGCACCCGCGTGAGCGCGCCCGACAAACAATATGGCGTGTTGGTGGACTACACCTGGAGCAGCGACGGTACAAGCGTTGCGCTCCGGACGCAGGTCAGGCCTGATGGCGAATGGGTCAACCACGGCTTTCAGGTGGAGTGGGCCCGCATTGGACTGGAAATCGTCCTGGGTGAAGAGACCACATCGGTTACGTGGTTCGGGCAGGGCCCTCACCAGAGCTACCCCGATACGGGGCAGGGGGCAAGGCTGGGTTGGTTCTCGCTGCCGTTGGCGGACTTGGACGTGGACTACGTGCGGCCGCAGGAATGCGGGGCGCGATCAGGGGTGCGGCGGGCTGCCCTGGAGCTCACGGGCAGTACGCTCGAGATTTCCGGGGATCCCTTTGCCTTAACTGTCCGGCCCTACGGCCAGGACATTCTGGACGCAGCGGCTCACCGCCCGGACTTGTCAGCTGACGGCAGGAGTTACGTGTACGTGGACCATGCGCTTCGGGGTGTGGGAACCGCTGCCTGTGGTCCCGGCGTGCTGGAGCAGTACCGGCTCAAGCCCCGGGATGCTGACTTCGTGCTGACTCTTAGGGTTCGGGGCTGACGTGCTGTGAGTGTGAGCTAGTCCATAGTGGGGTTTTGGGTGTTGGGTGGGTGGTGTTTTGGGTGCTGTGCCTGGAAAGCGGCGGGATTCCGTGGTTTTTGGGGTGGGTGGTTGGGTGGATTTGCGGGGTGGGCTTGGGGGGTGTATTGTTTTCTGAGTCGCCGCCGCTGAAGCGGAAAGATAGCGGCTAATCCCCCCTTTGTGAACAGCCTGAAAATGGTTCGCCTTTTGGTGTGCCGGTCTTGGGTGGGGCTGGTTGAGGGTAGCGCGGGTCGTGGAAACGCTGATTTGCAACGCTGCTTGAAACCGGGTAAGTTTGAAAAGTTGCTCCGGAGCGATCCTGAACCGGTTGGTTGGGTGGTGCCGGGTTTGTCTGTTGTTTGAGAACTCAATAGTGTGCCAAGTTTGTTGAAACCAATTTTTTATTAATTGGTTGAATTGACTGGATTGTGCCACCTTGTGGTGTGGTCTGGTTTTTACAGCTGGTTTCAAATTTTGCAGGGTGTGTTTCCCGTTTTCCCGGGGGCGCATGTTGTGTCT
>JBKJVX010000185.1:0-3804 GCA_046717065.1 Arthrobacter sp.
CCGAAGCCGAGAAGTGCCCGAGCTGCAAGAAGGTACTCGACCCACACAACGGCAACTGCCGGTGCTGACTCATGAAGCCTTACACCTACCAGGGAACGAAGAAGCTCACGCCGGCGCAACTGTTGGACATGGCTCGGGCCGAAGCCGAGGACATCATCCAGGCCGCCAGAACCCAAGCACAGGTCATCATCGCGGATGCCGAAGCCACTGCGATCGAGCAGGCGAAGGTCACCCACGAACTTGCCTACGACCAGGGCCTGGCTCTTGCCGAACGGTTCTATGCGAGCCGGGAAGAACGGGCAGCCGATCAGCAGCGGGCCAAGGACGCCATCCTGAAGCGTGTCGGGGACAGGCGACTCCGTGCCGCCAGCTTCGAGGTGGCCGGCGTCCCGCCGATGAACATCAAACCAGCTCACCGCCTGGAGAACGTTGAGTACCTGGTCAGCGCCGGGTGCTCCGTGGACGAAGCGCTGAATCGCTCCGGCTACAACTCGATCGACACCTTCAAGCGGACGGCCCGCCGCCACGGCCGAAACGATCTCGTCAGGTACATCACTGAACGGATTGCGTCATGAGCAGCCGGGAGCATCCCGAGTTGTGCGCGATGGGCAACAGCAGCCGCCGGCACCCGACGCCGGGATGCAGTTGCCCGCCATGGCGGTATCACCCCCGGTGGCCACGCCCTACTAACCCCGACTGTCCCACCCACGGAGAAACGAGCAAAACATGACAATCCAGAAATCCACCGCCATCGTCGTAACCGCTTTGGCGACAGCAGCCCTCCTGACAGGTTGCACGTCCGACGCTAAGACTGCCTCGGACAACCTGTCCAAGGCAGCGGACCAGTTCGAAGTGCAGCGCAAGATCGTCGGCGTCAACACCCGCACGGGCGAATACCTCTTCTACGTGGAGGGCCGCTGCTCCATCGAACGGCAGGGAGACCTGATCGTCACTTGCAAGCAGGGCCCGAACGAGTACCGGAAGCACTACATCGGCCAAGCCACTGACGTCGCGTGGGTTTCCACTCAAATGGAAGCCATCGACGTCTCCGTCTACCACACCCGCGTCGTCGTCAAGCCGGAAGGCCTCATCCCGGAAATCGACCTCCAGGGCGGCAAGCAGTGAACCCCGACAGTGAGACGCCCGTTATGACGGAACCGCCCGTGGAGTGGTCCGTATGGCCTCCCCCGCAGGCCAACAGGGGCGAGCGGCGAGCCTGCGCCAAGCTCGGCCACCACGGATTGATAAAAGCAGGCTACTGCGCCCTGTGCGGGACGAAGGTGGGTCAGTGAACCCAGATTGCCGAGACGGAAAGCATGCATCGTGCAGCGGCGATGGCTGGGACGACATAGCCGACGAGCCAGCGAAATGCCCCTGTGAATGCCACGAAGAATCGAGAGCCGCATGATCCTCACCGTCAACACCTTGGACGTCCGCCAGGCGCTCCAGTCGGTTATCCCCCACGCGGCCGATGTGAAGGACTCCCCGGCTCACGCCGTCGTGCACTTCACCGCCACCGACAACAACCTTTACCTGACCGCATGCAACATGCAGACCCTCGGCCATTCCGTAGCCTCGGTCTGGGAAGCGGAAGGTCTGACGGGAGATCCGGACACCGACGCTTTCAACCTCCCGGTCGATGTCGCCAAGGAACTGCTGGCACTGTTCAAGTCCAGCGGCAAGAAAAAGGAAGACGAGATCGGCGAGGCGCTGCGCCTCACGATCAAGAACAAGACCATCACGGTCCTGGACGTCTCTGGCCTCTTCCCCGGCAAAGAGCTGACCATCCCCCGGGAGGACGGCAACGAGTACCCGGTGACCTTCGGGCGGATGCTCATGAGCGCCGTCCTGGCTGAGCCGGTCATGCCCAAGCGCCTGACAGCGTCCGGGCGCCTGGTCAAGCTCTTCGCGACCGCGGCGGCCGCCTACGGGGAACCGCTGGTCATTGAACCGACCGATGACTCGCGCCGGATCCTGATCAGCTGCGGAGAGTCCTTCCTTGGCATCCTGATGCCCATCCGCGACGAGGAGGTGGCAGGCAACCTCAACGCGTGGCGTGAGGGATGGATGCGGCGCCTTCCCGAGATCGCGCACGCCGGCGGCACCGTCAAGAAGGAAGAGCCGACGCCGGACGCCAACTTCCTCCGCAACGGATCAGGCTTCCACGGCGGCACCGTCACCATCACCCCCGCGGATCTCGACCCCGTCACCGGCACCGTACCGGATCGCGTGCTCCAGTCGGTCGAAGACGCAGGCCTGCTCGAGCAGGCCGCCGAGCTGGTCATCACAACCCAGTTCGGTTCCGCGTCCATGCTGCAGCGCAAGCTCCGCGTCGGCTTCGCGAAGGCAGGCAGGCTCCTGGACAGCATGGAGACCGCCGGCATCGTCGGACCAGCTGACGGTTCAAAAGCCCGCGCCGTCCTCTTCACCCCCGACCAGGTAGAAGGAGCAATCGAAGCTCTAGGAGCCAACGCATGACTGACAAGACCCTGATCATTCCAGTCCCCCTTGTAGCCCCCATCGGTTGGGAAATCGACGACGTGAAGCTTGTCCAAGAGGTCTGGGACACCTTCGTGAAACCAGAACAAGAGGCTGGGAACGTGCAGTCCGGAGAGATGCGCATGCTGATGGCGATTCTTCGGGCTGTAGCGGCCGGCCTTGAAGCCAAGGCCACGACAGCCACGGAATGGGGAGTCCGCCGAGACGCTGATTCGGCCATCTATTCCGAGAAGGCAGCACGCGAGACGGTGCAGCGCCAGCGCAAGCGCAAGATGAAGGCCTTCCTGATCAAACGCCAGGTCGGCCCTTGGGAGCTGGCCGAACCGTGAGATACGTCATCCCGACGTCCAGCCGGCCGATCATCATCGACGAACCAGACCACCCGGCGCTCGCCGATCCCGAGGGTATTGCCCTTGTGAAGGCAATCCACGACAGAAAAGCCAGAGGGGAAGAACATGCCACAACGAATCCAGCGGAGGCGGACTAAGGGCTGGCGCATGCCCGAAGGCGCCGTCTACGTCGGCCGCGGCTCGAAGTGGGGCAACCCCTGGATAGCCGGCCAGGTAACAATCATCACGGGCAAGCGCTCCGGCGAGAAGATCACGTCGAAGGATGCCGTCCGCATGTTCCGGAACACGATCAACGCGACGCTGGCCCGGCAGCCGTCGTTCGCCTCGGAGATCGAAAGCTTGCGCGGTAGAGACCTCGCGTGCTGGTGCGCACCTGGCGACCCTTGCCACGGTGATGTGCTCCTCGAGTTGGCGAATGCTGGAGGTGCCTAGCTCTTGTTCTTCCAGATCGACGACCAGTTCCACGTCAACCAGAAAGCGAAGTCACTTGCACGTAAAGCCCTGATGGGCGATGTTCGGGGCCTCGCCGCGTTGGGGCTGTGGACCATGGCCGGTTCGATGTGCCAAGCCGCGGGCACCGACGGTGTGACCACGGTCGAGGACCTAGTATCAATCGCGCTGAACCACGGCGTCGCTGTCGAGCTCGCAGACCTAATGGTCTCCGCAGGACTCTGGCACGCCCATGGCCACGAATGTGAACGCTGCCCCGAAGTCGAAGCGGGCACGTACCTTTACCATGACTGGTTCGCGCTCGGCTACGACACCGCAGCCCAGGTCAAGACCAAACGCGCCAAAGCCAAAGAACTGAAGGACCCGAACCTGATCGCCGCCGTCTGGGCGCGTGACTGCATCGACGACCCGGCGAACCCCGCCGTCGGTCTCTGCCGTTACTGCCAGACGGAAGTGCGACGCATGGACCGCCGGTCCGACATTGCCCCGGAGATGGACCACGTTG
>JBKJVX010000186.1:0-2624 GCA_046717065.1 Arthrobacter sp.
GTTACGGCGGTCATAGCGTGGGGGAAACGCCCGGTCCCATTCCGAACCCGGAAGCTAAGACCCACAGCGCCGATGGTACTGCACCCGGGAGGGTGTGGGAGAGTAGGTCACCGCCGGACAACCATTAGGTCGAGGCCCCAACCACCAGGTTGGGGCCTCCCACATTTAACAAACAAAACACCGCGCTACCAGCGCCCCACCAGATCCCGCCCCTGGTGCGACCCGCCATCACCTCCCGCGGGAAACGGCGTAATCCGCCATCACCTCCCGCAGCACGTACCGCCGTCGAGCTCTCCTCCAACCGCCTGCGCACCAGGACGAAAGCCGGCTCTTCCTAGCTGAGTCGGGCGTTCACCGGGCTCACCCCCGACCCGGTACGTCGAATCCGGCGGCGGTTCCTGCGCGAACATTCCGGCCACGCGCTGGGTCGGCTGGCCGCTGCCGGCCGACTGATTTTTGCTAGAGCGACAGGTCACAAGACGCTAATGTGGGGGCACCCCCAAAGCAGAGGAGAACCCCGTGGGCAAGGTGGTCATGTACAGCACGGTGTCGGTGGACGGCTTCATCGCGGACGAGAATGACCAGCCCGGACCGCTGTTCGACTGGTTGTCTAACGGTGACGTCCCGTTGGACGAGAGCGGCGAGGTGAAGGTGTCGCAGACGTCCTACGACTACACCCGGCCATACTGGGACCAGATCGGGGTGACACTCTGCGGCCGCCACGTCTTCGACCTGACGGACGGTTGGGACGGGAAGCCTCCAAGCGGGATCGACCACGTGGTCGTCGTGACGCACCGGCCGCAGCCCGAGGGCTGGGATCCCGAGGCACCGTTTCACTTTGTCGACGGCGTCGAGGCAGCCATGGCCAAGGCGCAAGAGCTTGCGGGTGACCGCGTCGTCGAGGTTGCCGCTGGCGACGTCGGTGGCCAGATGCTTGCCGCGGGCCTGGTCGACGAGGTGCGCATGGATATCGTACCCGTCGTGTTCGGGTCTGGCAAGCGCTACTTTGGGTCGTTCCACGCGCAACACCTGTTGGAGGATCCCGATGTGGTGATTCAGGGCAACCGGGTGCTTCACCTCAGCTATCGGGTGCGTCGTTGACCGATGTGTGCGGATACGCGAAGCAGTTCACTGCGAACGGTGACACAAGGTCCGGCCTCCGGCTGCGTTTACGCAGATGGGCCCCGGGACCGACGCGCCTGCGAACATCCAGCCGGCAATCACACCTCAAGTGTGAAGAGCCCGTTGACCGTCCTTGCCGATTGCTGCGTCGCACGCGTCAAGATCGAAGTCGACGCCGCTCACGCCTGAGCCCGCAAAAGATGTAGGGCCTCGCTCCTTCTGGTGCGGGCTTGTCTTCTTTCGGAAGTGAGCGCTTGACCGGGTGGCTTCAAAACCTGGATGAAGTCTTCCTACCGAGGTGAAGGTGGGACAGTCCGCCACCTATGAGCAGCGTGCCTGGTCCGTAATGCTTCCGGTCGCGGAAGCCGGGGGCAACGTGGCGGTGGCGTTCCATGAGGCGGTTGATCGCGTCGGTTCCGACGTTGTTCGCGCAACCGGTGTCGAAGTAGGCCAGGAACGCCTCCCGTCACTGCTTAGCGTCTTGCTGAGTCGCTTGATCTCCGCGGTCGGGCAGGTTGGCAGCGACGCGAGGACCGTCTCCGCGGTGGGCCGCCCCTCGACCGGGTTCTTGGCGTTGTCGGCCAAGGGGAGTTGTTCGGCGCACAGCCAGGTGACGAGCAGTTCGTCGTGGCGTTCCCCCGGTCGAGCCGTGCTCTTTGCCGCTCGGTGAGCTTCTCCTGACCACCGCGCAGGGTCGTGCGTATGTCATAGAGCGGGTGGTTCTTGCGTTCGGGGTGGCCATTGAACGGGTCCTGGGTGGTGACCTCGACGCTGTTCCTAAAGTCGTCGTCGCCTTCCTCGAGCCAGTCGCTGTATTCCTTCCACGAATGGCCCGGCTGCAGCTGGTACCGCCCGGAGTCCGGCACACCGGGTAGACACCACAACCGACTCCAACCACGGACCGTCGCTTGGACTTAGTGCCAAAGTGTACGAGTTCCTGCTGCCACGATCGGACGCCGCGTTCCAAGCCATCGAACCCCGCGATGCTGACTTCGTGCTGACTCTTAGGGTTCGGGGCTGACGTGTTGGGGGTGTGAGCCAGTCCTGGGGTTACCCTCTGTTGGTGGACACCTGAAGTAGCGGGATCCTGGGATTCTGCGGGAAGGTGTTCTTGTGAGCACGACACGACGTAAATTCACTCCGGAGTATCGGCGGGAGGCTGCGCGCCTGGTCATTGATACGGGCAGGCCGGTCGCGCCGGTGGCCCGGGAGTTGGGACTGGGTGAGCAGCTGCTGGGCCGTTGGGTGGCGCAGGAAAGGGCCCGGCTGGAGGCTCCTGAGGAGTTCGCGGCGGCTGAGACGGAGAAGTCTGAGCTTGAACAGTTACGGGAGCAAATGCGGGCCGGGTCCGTAAGTGGCTGAGGCCGACGTCTTAGACGGTCTCCCTGCTGATCCCAGGCAAACGAACCTCAAAAAAATGATTGTTGCGAGCCACGGGAGCAACCCTTCCGAGCCATTGAGCAAGTTGGTGTAAAAGTAGCAAAACACACGATGAATGGGGT
>JBKJVX010000187.1:0-6643 GCA_046717065.1 Arthrobacter sp.
TGTGGGTGTTCGGCCTGGCGCTGTCCGGCTTCGGCACCATCCTGGGTGCGGTCAACTTCATCACCACCATCATCTGCATGCGCGCCCCCGGCATGACCATGTGGCGGATGCCGATCTTCACCTGGAATGCCCTGGTCACGTCCATCCTGGTGCTGATGGCCTTCCCGCCGCTGGCCGCCGCGCTGTTCGCCCTGGGGGCGGACCGGAAGTTCGGCGCCCATATCTATGATCCCGCCAATGGCGGCGCCATCCTCTGGCAGCACCTGTTCTGGTTCTTCGGGCACCCCGAGGTGTACATCATCGCGCTGCCGTTCTTTGGCATCGTCTCGGAGATCTTCCCGGTCTTCAGCCGGAAACCCCTGTTCGGCTACAAGGGCATCGTGTACGCAACGATCGCCATTGCTGCCCTGTCCGTGACGGTGTGGGCCCACCACATGTACGTCACCGGCGCGGTGCTGCTGCCGTTCTTCGCGTTTATGACCATGCTCATCGCGGTTCCGACGGGCGTGAAGTTCTTCAACTGGATCGGCACCCTGTGGGGCGGCTCGCTGACGTTCGAGACGCCCATGCTGTGGAGCCTGGGCTTCCTGATCACGTTCCTCTTCGGCGGCCTCACCGGCATCATCCTGGCCTCCCCGCCGCTGGACTTCCACGTCTCCGATACCTACTTCGTGGTGGCGCACTTCCACTACGTGGTGTTCGGCACGGTGGTGTTTGCGATGTTCGCTGGATTCTACTTCTGGTGGCCCAAGTTCACCGGAACCATGCTCAACGAACGCCTGGGCAAGATCCACTTCTGGATGCTCTTCCTGGGCTTCCACGGCACCTTCCTCATCCAGCACTGGCTTGGTGTTGAGGGCATGCCCCGCCGCTACGCCGATTACATGCCGGAAGATGAGTTCACCTGGATGAACCAGTTCTCCACTATCGGCTCCTACCTGCTGGCCGCCTCGATGATCCCGTTCTTCTGGAACGTCTACATCACGTGGCGGACCGGCAAGAAGGTCACGGTGGATGATCCCTGGGGATTTGGTGCCTCGCTGGAGTGGGCCACGTCCTGCCCGCCGCCGCGGCACAACTTCACCTCCCTGCCCCGCATCCGTTCAGAACGTCCCGCCCTGGACCTGCACCACCCGGAGCTGAGCGTCAGGGAGCACGCGCCTGCTGACAGCCCGGCCGCCAACATCCTGGGCGCTGCCGATATCGGCCCGCGCGACGTCAAGGACCCGGACCCCAACAAGTAGGCACGACGAAGCCCCTGCCGCCCGGTCATTTCCGCGGACCTGCCGGCAGGGGCTTCTTGCTGGCTTAGGCTAGGCCTTCGCCTCCTGAGGGTTGTCTGCTTCCTTCAGTTCTATTTCTGCTGTCGCCTGGATCAGGGCGAGCAAGTCCGGGTCCAGCCCCGGGGCGAACTCTTCTTTGCGCTCGGGGGACATCGTCATGGGGAAGCCCTTAGGCATGACGTCGGTGCTAAGTTCGGTGCCATCGTTCGACGGTGATGCGCCCCGATACAGTTTCCCCGCCTGGCTGAGGTTGTCTGCGCTGAAGGTGTATTGAATGCTTTGCAGTCCACGGTCGAGCAACTTCTTCACCTCAGGGAACTGCTCAGCGTTGGTTTTGGGGATGGGCAGGACCTTGCCCCAGTTCACTCCGAGGCTCTCAAGCGCCTTGGCAAAGGCGTTCTCGTGCGCCTGGTCCCGGACGATCAAGTAAGCAATGGTGGAGCGGGCCGTCTTGTTCTCCGTCATCTCGTAGATACGGCATTTCTGCAGGCGGCCGGTGGACTCGAGCATCAGGTTATAGAGCAGGTCGAGGACCAGGTTCCCGCTGTTGTAGACGTATGATCCGCTCCACGGGTTGCCGGCGGCGTCCACGGGAAGCGCACCCTGGGCCCCCACTAGGTAATGGTGGATATTGCTGGTGTCCAAGGCAATCTTGAGCGGCGTGGCACCCTTGGCGCCGGGCTCGTCAACAGGGTCGGTCTTCTTGCCCTGGTACCGCGGGGAACCGTCCAGGAGCTGGGAGATTGTGGTTCCAATGAGCTCGACGTGGCTGATCTCCTCGGTGCCGACACCCTGGAGCAGGTCCTTGTAAGGCTTGGAAGCCGGGTCTCCCCGGAAGTTCATGCTCTGGAAGAGGTACTGCATCATGGTACGCATCTCACCGAACTGCCCACCCAGGCCTTCCTGCAGGGCATTCGCTGCTGCCGGATCAGGCTCATCGGCAGCAATTTCGTTAATGAGAAGTTCAGTATGCAGGTACATGGTGATTCTCCTTGTCGTGTGTTTGCTGTTGCCGATTCAGGCTCCAGGCCAGTCAGGCCCGGACAGTTTGCCTGCTGCCAGCGATGCCGTCACGCCGATATCCGGCGGCGACCGCGTAATCAGCATGCTTACTATCCTGCGTCAGATGCGCCGATTTTTCCAGACGTTTGACTACCCCGAAACAGGAGCCAGCCGCCCACTGCCAGGACCACGCTGACTCCCAGGAAGCCAAGGTCCCAGGCCAGCGGGCCGCCCAGGTCGTCCCGGACGTGGTGGATCTGCAGGAGCTGGTGGTTGACCAGGCCCTCAACGATGTTGAAGATTCCCCACCCGCACAGAACCAGGCCGGTGTGGAAACTCCAGCGGCCGGACAGCCGCCCCTCCTGGCGTGCGCGGACGGTGAGGGCCGCCGCGGCCACCACCAGCACCCACATGGCGCTGTGGAACAAGCCGTCCGCCAGGGTGTTCAATTCCAGGCCTGCCACAGTTTTGCCGCTTTCGGTGTGGCTCAGCATGTGGTGCCATTGCAGCAACTGGTGCAGGACGATGCCGTCCACGAAGCCGCCGATCCCTATGCCGAACAGGAAGGCAGGCGCCCGCGCCGGTGCGCCGGCCGCCTTCGCCGGCGGCGTTCGGGTTTCCCATGACACTGTTCCGCTCCCCCTTCGCCGGTGTACCTTTCACCGTGTCCCCTACCCGCCGTCGGACGGCCTAAGCATCCGGCGCCCCCGCTGCCGGTGCCGGCGCAGGGACCCTTGACCAGCTCTTGCCCGCAGTGGAAACGTAGGGCACGCGGTGCGCCTCAAACAGCGGGGGAAGTTCCTGCACGAGACGGAACCGCAGTGCCAGCCAGCAACCAAGGCGGCACACATGCGAGCAATTCGTCTTTGCGCTGGTGCATCCCATCGGCCTTCCCGTCCTGGCCAGCATGACCAGTGCGGCGCCTTGCGGGTGAAGGGCGTTGACGGATTAACCCTGTTTCCTGGCGGTGCCGGGATCGTCCGAGGTCGTGTTCTCCCCCGGCCACACCGCCGGGCACTGCGGCCTGTACCTGCGGGTGAACCCTGGACAGGCGGCATCGAAGAGGCAGTGGAAGCAGCCCGGCGCGAGGCGGCTGCCTGATCCCGGTGCGCGTCAGCCCGCCGTCGTGAAGCCCTGGCGAAACACGCGCCGTCGCACGCTCCGCTGCTGATACAGAAAAAACACCCTGTTGAAACAATTCAGCAACCTCGCCACGGCAAGCTGTTCCTACGGGGATACAACAGCAGGAGGCACCGCATCATGGAGGCACCAAAAGTAACGACGGCCCAGCTTCGCATCGGCGACCAGATCGAAGCGTGGCACAACGGCAAGCTCTTTCACCGGGGGCGGGTGACCGACGTCGTACCCGCCCTGGAACTGTTCTGGATCCTGGACGCCAGGACCGGGGCGCGGAAGCTGCTGGATCCGGAGGCGCTGGAGATCCGGCACGTGGAGCAACAGGCCAAGCCTCTCGCTACCGCCTGAGCGTGGCCGCTTCTCCGGCGGCGGCCGGACACAGTAACCTCTGAATCCGGAAGAGTTTTCGGTGAAGGAGGCCGGCGTTGAGCCAGGGGCAGCCCAACAGCAACTCGGAGGACAGCGGAGAGCAGCGGATCTCCGCTGAGGACCGCGGACTGCAGGAACTGGACCTCCACCGTGTGGACGTCGGCTCGCTCCTCCAGGAGCTCCCAGTACTCGCCGCGTCCACGCTGTCCACGGAGGTGAGTACACGGGCGCGGCAAGGGACCGGGGCATTATTTTCATCCTGGCTGTCCCGCTGCATCTTTCCGGCGAGGCGGAAGCGGTGGTCAACCTCTACGCCGAGAAGCCGGGAAGCCTGTCCCCTTTGGACATTGCCACCGCGCAGAACTTCGTGGCCAACGCTTCAAAGTCGCTGAAACCGGCCCGGAACACCAGGCTCCGGGAAACTGCCGCCGTCGTGGTCGGGGCGATCAGTGGCAGGGGTGCGGCCAGAGCGGAGGACAGACTCCGGAGAGTTTTAGAGGAAGGCCGGCATGCCGGCCGTGCATAGAATGAAGCCAATGCGGCACCACCGCGGCAGTCCGGGCGTCACATGCCCGCTACCACCACGAAGGAGCACATCATGATCGGATTCATCGTTGCAGGGTTGATCATCGGAGCACTGGCCCGCCTCATCAAGCCGGGCAAGCAAAACCTGGGCCTGCTGGCAACCCTCCTGCTGGGCCTGGTGGGCTCGGTGATCGGCGGAGTGGTCGCTTCCCTGCTGGGCACCGGAGACATTTTCGAGCTTAACTTCCTGGGCTTCATCGTGGCTGTCATTGCCTCCGTACTCCTTGTGGGCACCGCCGAAGCCGTTGTGGGCCGCCGCCGATCCGTGCGCCGCTAAAGCGCACCCGCCAGAACCGGGAGTTTTGTCCACGTACGCAGGCTTCGCCCCTGAAGTCCGCATATGTGGACAAAACTCCACGGCCGGCGGGCTCTAAGGGCTTTCCTGGTACACGTCCGGGATGCCGTCGTGGTCGGAGTCCACTTTTTCGGCAGCTTCAGCTGCACGGTACTGGCGGTTCCTGGTCTTCAATACGGCCGTTGCGAGCAGGGCTGCCAGCAACGACGCAGCGAGAATGCCTACCTTGGCGTGGTCATCATGCAGGCTCCCCTGCCCGAAGCTAAGCTCGGCCACCAGCAGGGACACGGTGAACCCGATACCGGCCAGCAGAGCAACCCCGAAGACGTCGATCCACTTGAACGATTTGTCCAGCTCCGCCCTGCTGGACTTCGTCAGGAGCCAGGTGGTGCCCATGATGCCGAGGGGCTTCCCCAGCACCAGCGCCACGATAATGCCCAGCGCCACCGGATCCGCGAGCGCTGAACCCAGTCCATCCCAGCCGCCAACAGCCACACCGGCGGAGAAGAAGGCAAAGATGGGAACAGCCACCCCTGCCGAGATGGGCCGGAACCGGTGCTCGAAGATTTCGGCCAGGCCGGGTCCCGCATCGGGTCCGCCCGCCGCCTGGGAGCGGAGCACGGGAATGGCGAAGCCCAGCAGCACACCGGCCACCGTGGCGTGAATGCCGGAGGCATGGACAAGGGCCCAGGTGACCACGCCGAGCGGCAGCAGGATGACCCAGGCCGCCGGAGCTTTCCGGCCAAAGAAGAAGCGGTATTTCTGCGCCAGGAACGTGTAGACGGCCAGCGGGATGAGGGCCAGGAGCAATGGCGTGACGTGCAGGTCGCTGGTGTAGAAGAACGCAATGATGCTGATGGCGATAAGGTCATCAACGACGGCAAGGGTCAGGAGGAAGATCCGCAGCGCGCTGGGCAGGTGTGAGCCGATGATGGCCAGGACCGCGACTGCGAAGGCGATGTCCGTGGCTGTTGGGATGGCCCAGCCGCGCAGCGTCTCCGGGCTGGTGAGGTTGATGGCGGCGTAGATCAGCGCCGGGACCACCACGCCGCCCGCTGCAGCGGCCACCGGGACGATCGATTTGCTGATTTGCCGGAGATCCCCCGCCACGAACTCCCGCTTGAGCTCGAGGCCCACCAGGAAGAAGAAGATCGCGAGCAGCCCGTCCGCCGCCCAGGCTCCGAGGCCCAGTTCAAGGTGCCAGGGCTCGTAGCCCACCTTATAGTCCCGGAGCGCGAAGTAGCTGTCCGACGCGGGCGAATTCGCCCAGACCAAGGCAATGAGCGCCGCGGCCACCAGCAGCGCCCCGCCCACGGTTTCCTTGCGCAGGATCTCCCCGATCCGCAGGGATTCGGCATAGCTGCCCCGTCCGAAGATCGTGGAGCGGGTGGGGTTGGGTGGGGGCGTTTTACTCATTAGGCGTCCTCAAATCCGGGTCGACAAAATTATGCCGACCAGACTTCCCGGCGCACCTTCAGCCCATCCTACAGGGCCGACCTTTCCGCGGGCATGATGGCCTCGAGGCAGCGTCAGGCCCGAAGGAAAAGAAGACGTTTGTGGTCCAGTTCACTCCTTTCCCATCCAAAACAGGAGCAGCTCCGAAGCACCCATGTCCCTCACCTGGGACAACAACGTCACTTGTACGAGGAGAATGCTTTCCGATGAACAAGACACTCCGCTTCATGGCTGTTCCCACCCTCGCTTTGGGCGCCCTTGCCCTCTCCGGTGCTCCCGCCATGGCCCATGATGGGGCCGACCACTACCAGTCCACCCTGAGCCAGCTCAACGGCAGCGCCGGCTCGGGCACCATCACTGTTGATGTCACGGGCAACCAGGCCCACGTCGTCTTAAAGGTTTCAGGCATGCCCGCAACCTTCATGGACGCCCCGTACCCGCACGTGCAGCACATCCACGGCGGAGCCAAGGGTGTCTGCCCGGACCCGTCGGCGGATAAGGACGGTGACCAGGTCAT
>JBKJVX010000188.1:0-3186 GCA_046717065.1 Arthrobacter sp.
GCGCCGGCCTGACCGATAAGCACGTCCTCGTGGAGAAGTCCCGCCGCTACCAGCTGGCCGAGACCGTCATCAATTCAGCCGTCCAGGTGGCCAACGCAGTCCGCGCCATGCGGACCTTCGACCGGACGGGAAACGCCGATCAGGTACTCGACCACCTGTCGTGCTCGCTGGAAGACCTGGTCAAGCAGACGAACAACCTCATTGCCGAGGTTGAGAAGTCAGTTGACCGCTACGGCGACGGGCTGGAGGAACTGGCCGCGCGTGACACGGCAGCAGCGCTGGCCGATCTGAACCGCTGCACCCACTCCCCGGACAGGGTCTGCGACAACTGCGAGACCGCGCACGTCGAGAGCCACGTGCCGGCCATCGAGACTCCGGCAGCCGCGACGCCAACCCCCCAGGCGCTCGCGGCTGCCGGCCCCAAGCCTGGCCCTCTTGTCAGGGTGAAGTGGTGAAGGCGCGCATCAAGCGGTTCGCCGTCGTCCACCCCGTCGGCCACGCCCCTTATAGGGAACGCGCTGACCTTCACTACCGGGACAACCGGGAGCTGGCAGCCCAGCTCACCACGTACGCCCGCGGGAAGTGGCCAGTGCCGCAGACGATCGACATCGACGTCCACGCCCGGCACATCCTGATCAACGGCGTCCACCGCGCCAACTTCTCAATCCACGAGTACCGGTCATGAGGCCATCAGCGCGGGTCGGCCGGAATCGCCGCCGCACCTTCCTCTACACCCCACTCCTGATCCTCGGCGCACTGATGTTCCTCGCAGCGCTCGCCGCGTTCCCGATCATCAACTCCGGCTATCTGGCCGGCGTCACATTCCTTATAGCCGGCACTGCCGGATTCGTACTTGAGACAGGACAAGAGTCATGACCGAACAGCCAGTCGAGACCGAACAGCAGTTCCTCGGCAACGTCGCAACCGCACCGATACAGGCGTACATCGGGACAGAGGAACTTGGGGAGGTCGAGCTCGTCGCGCTTCCCGAGATCCCGCTCCAGCACTACGCCCCGGGCGCCCACCGCCTGCCGCCGGCGTGGACCCCCGGCGACGACGTCGAGCTGTCAGCCCTGGTCCGAGCGAGCGTCAAAGCCAACAAGCTGTTGGCCATCACGAAGGCGGAGGCCAAGAAGGCCGAAGACGCGTTGAGTCTCGCGCTCCTGGTCGAGGAAGAGGCACACCTCGCCGTCCGCGCCGCTGACGAGGCCCTGATCGCGTTCACCAGGAAGGACACCGGGCTGTGAGCGCGACCTTCAAGGAGATCCCGATTGCTCAGCTGGCGATACACCCGAAAAACGTCCGCCGCGACGTCGGAATAGTCACGGACCTTGCCAACAGCATCACTGCCCAGGGCATCATGCAGCCCCTCGTTGTCGCCCCGGTGCCACGGGTGACCGGCTTTCCCGAACTCAACGGCAGGTACACGATCATTGCCGGTCACCGTAGGCACGCCGCGGCGGCCCTGGCCAACCTCGACGTCCTGCCATGCGTGGTCCGTGATGACCTGAACACCGAGCGCAAGCAGCTCGAGGCGATGCTGGTTGAGAACACTCAGCGCACCGACCTGACCGTGATGGAGGAAGCCTTCGGGTACCAGGCGGCGCTGGAGTATCCAGGCAGCAACGTCAAGGAACTGGCGAAGAGCGTCGGCCGTTCGCAGCGCTGGGTAAAGGACCGGGCCAAGCTCACGACGCTACCCGAGGGCGCGATCGCCAAGCTTGAGAATCACCAGATGACCCTCGAGGACGCCATGGTCTTCGCTGAGTTCGAGGCCATCCCGGAGGCCACGTCCGAACTGCTGGCTGATCACGGCGGGTACAACTGGGCTTACACCCTGCGGCGCTGGCGTGAGGAAGTAAAGCGCCGCGCCGCGGCTGCCGCGACAGTGGCCCACCTCGAGGCGATCGGCGCGACCATTACCGAACCCGTGGATACCTACGACCGCGAATCCGCGTACGTCTCGGCTGGCCGGTTCCGCGATTTCGAAGGGTGGACGGACGAACAGCACGTCGCGGCCGGCCACAAAGCTCACCCATCAGTCCGGGACGGTTCCGCCATCTGGGTGCTTGCCAGGGAAGACGCCCCCGACGAACCAGAGTTCAAGCCCCGCCCCGAGACCCCCGAGGAAACAGCCGATCGTGAACGCTGCGAGGCGCTGGACGCCGGCCTGAAGATCGCCGCGCATGTCCGCCGTGAACATCTGAAGACAGCAATCCTCAATCCGTCCGCGGAGCTCCTCGAGCACGTCCGCCAGGAACGCATCAACACCATCGTCGCCCAGCTGTCCGGCCCGCTTGCCAGCGAACTGTTCAATCTCCCCGAAGACCCGAGCAAAGCCCAGGTCCGAGAAGCGATCAAAGACCTCACCGGCGACCAGTTGGCCGCCCTCCAGATCATCTCCAACCGGTCCTATGAGGAACGCGAGATGGAGAAGACCACCGGCTGGGGTCCGTCTCAGTACGGCAGCGACTACTCCGCGAAACACCGTAAGCAGGTGGTTGAACTGTTCGGCTACACCCTTAGCGACATCGAACGCGAAGCCGGCGAGTACATCACGGCCAAACGCGCCGAAGACGAAGAGCGCCGTGCGGCCATCAAGGCCCAAGTGGACGAAGACGATGAAGACGAGGACTACGACGATGAGTAAGCACTTCCTCACGCGCGACCCCGAGAACGACCCGGTCTGCTCGTGCGGGTTCCGGCCCGCCATCCTGGAGGAATCCGCCCCGGCAGGTAGGCAGTGGAAGGCCAGGACGGACGTCCTGAACCATGCTGACGCCCTCAACGAGGTGGAGCGGGTCAATGCCCCGTTCGTGGTCAAGGACGCCCGATACCCGCGGGCCGGCGTCCGGCAGACCGATGACGGCAGGTGGCTGCTGACCTGCTGGGACGCTGACCGGATCGTACACGTCATCGAAGAACCGGTCTTCGATGATCGGGTGACGGCGTTCGACTTCGGCTGGCTGACCATCGGCGCTTGCCGCCAGAACGGCACCAACCTGAACGGATGGGCCGCCGCGTGACCGAGAAGAAGGGGCAGCTCACCACCGTCCCGCCCGAAGCCGAGAAGTGCCCGAGCTGCAAGAAGGTACTCGACCCACACAACGGCAACTGCCGGTGCTGACTCATGAAGCCTTACACCTACCAGGGAACGAAGAAGCTCACGCCGGCGCAACTGTTGGA
>JBKJVX010000189.1:0-13888 GCA_046717065.1 Arthrobacter sp.
GGCAGCCCGGCCCGCATTCGGTGGATGTCCGTCCAGCCGCCCACCATGGCAATCTTGGTGCGGTCGTAGGTATGCGAGGGGCGCACCACGGTGAGCGGGAAGTCCTGTCCCCGGTACGCCTCGTAGAACAGCTCCTCGCAGGCAATCTTGTCCCGCGAGTACTGCCAGAACGGATTCTTCAGCGGCGTGGACTCGCGGATCGGCAGCCGGGTTGGCGGCTTCTGGTACGCGGACGCGGAGCTGATGAACACATACTGACCTGTATATCCGGCGAACAGGTCAAGGCTGGCCTTGGCCTGGTCTGGCTTGTACGTGATGAAGTCTGCGACAGCATCGAACTCGCGTCCCGCCAGCGCTTCACGGACTGCGGAGACGTCCCGAACGTCCGCGCGCAAAGTCTCCACTCCTTCCGGGACCGGCCTCGTGGACCGGCCCCGGTTGAGGATTGTCAGCCGGTGCCCCAGCGCGACGGCGCGTTCGGCCGCCGTCGCGCTGATGACTCCGGTGCCGCCGATAAAGAGGATGCTCCTCGGCGCCACCGTGCCGGCTTCGCGAACGAGTGGGTTCACCACGCGTAGTCTTCCGGCGCCGTCCGGTGGCCGGGGAAGATGTCGTCGAGGCGCTTGAGGGTGTCGGCGTCCAGGGTCACGTCCAACGCCCGGACGGCGGCGTCGAGCTGTTCCTGCGTTCGCGGGCCCACGATGGGTGCCGTGACGGCAGGCTGGTGCAGGAGCCAGGAAAGGGCGATGTCGCCCGGTTCGTGGCCCAGCTCATCAGCGAAGTCCTCGTACTGCCGGATTTGGTCTTCGTGCTTCCTCAGGGTCTCGACTGCCCGGCCCTCGGTGCGGCGGACGCCCTGCCGTTCCTTCTTCAACACCCCGCCCAGGAGTCCACCCTGCAGCGGCGACCAGGGGATGAGCCCAAGCCCGTACTGCTGGGCGGCCGGGATGACTTCCAGCTCCACCTGGCGCATGAACAGGTTATAGATGGACTGCTCGCTGACCAGGCCGGTGTAGTTGCGCCGCCTCGCCGCCTCCTGGGCCTGGGAAATATGCCAGCCGGCGAAGTTGCTGCTGCCCGAGTAGAGGATCTTGCCCTGCTGGACCGCCACTTCAATGGCCTGCCAGATCTCGTCCCAGGGAGTGTCCCGGTCAATGTGGTGGAACTGGTAGATGTCGATGTAGTCCGTCTGCAGTCGCTTCAGGCTCGCATCCAGGGCGCGGCGAATGTTCAGCGCGGACAGCTTTGATTCGTTGGGCCGGTCCGTCATGGTGCCGTAAAGCTTTGTGGCCAGGACCGTGCGCTCGCGGCGCTCGCCGCCCTGCGCGAACCAGCGGCCAATAATGTCTTCTGTCCAGCCCCGGTGGCCGGCACCGCCATAGACGTTGGCGGTGTCAAAGAAGTTGATGCCGTGGTCCAGCGCGGAGTCCATGATGCTGTGGGCGTCAGACTCCTCCGTCTGCGGGCCGAAGTTCATGGTGCCCAGGCAGAGCCGGGAGACCTTCAGGCCGGAGCGGCCCAGATGGGTGTACTGCATTTGTGGATCCTTTCGTGGCAGAGCCTGTCGGGGCCCTGGCTCAGCTGGGGGGGCTACAGCTGGATGGACTACATCTGGGTGAAGGAGGCGACGGCGGGATCCGAGCCCTGCCGCGCTCCGGACTCGAGCGCGGTGATGGCCGCAAGCTCCTCATCCGAAAGGTTAAGGGCCGAAGCCGCGAAGTTTTCCCGTATCCGGGCAGGCTGGCTGGACTTGGGGATCACGATGTTTCCGGCCGCCAGGTGCCAGGCGAGCACCACCTGGGCGGTGGTGGCGTTGTGGGCGTTGGCAATGGCTGTCACGGCATCGCCGTTCAGGTCGGCGCCCCGTCCCAGCGGGCTGTAGGCTTCCACCGCGATGCCCAGGCGGCGGCACTTGTCCGCCAGTTCCGCCTGCTGGTAGCTGGGGTGGAGCTCGATCTGGTTCACGGCCGGGACTATTTCGGCGGACTTGAGCAGGTCGTCCAGGTGGCCGGCAAGGAAGTTGGAGACTCCGATGGCACGGATCTGGTTGTTTTCGTACAGCCGCTCCATCTCCTTCCATGCCTGGACGTACAGGCCCTGCGACGGGACCGGCCAGTGGATGAGGTACAGGTCGACGTAGTCCAGGCCAAGTGCTAAACGGCTGTTCTGGAACGCTTCCTGAGCCCGGTCCTGCTCGCCGTTCCGGAGCTTGGTGGTAACAAAGATGTCCTCGCGGGGGATGCCGGTGGCCGCGATCGCAGCTCCGACGCCGGCCTCGTTGCGGTAGGCGGCAGCAGTGTCAATGTGGCGGTATCCGGCCTCGAGCGCGTCCTCCACAGTCCGCTGCGTGTCTTCCGGCGGTACCTGGAAAACACCGAAACCAAGCTGGGGGATGGTGACGCCGTTGTTCATTGTCAGCTCTGACATAGTGGGGCTCCTTGAAAGGTGCGGGTGTGGGTGCCGGTGGCTCGACGCCGAGAAAGCGGTTTCCGCTGGCTCGTTACTGAGCCTATGCACTTTTGGCTCCGATGTCAGTAAGCAAGGCTGATCTTGTTTTTCCTAGGAATGCCAGTCCTACCTTCGTTGTAGAAGATGCCGGACACCGCGGGTCACAATGGTTTGCATGGGTCAAAGCGCCGAGTTCGGAAAATTCCTCAAAGCCATGCGGTCCCGGCTGAGCCCCGAGGATGCAGGGGCAGGACCGACCTCCGGGGCCCGCAGGGTGCCCGGACTTCGGCGCGAGGAAGTGGCAAGGCTGGCGGGAGTCAGTACCGATTACTACGTCCGCCTCGAACAGGGCCGGAACATCCACCCCTCGCGCACAGTGCTGGACGCCGTGTCCCGGGCGCTCCGCCTCAGCAGCAGCGAGCAGGCGCACATGATGGATCTGTTGGAGAACTGCGCTGCTAACCCGCGCTCAACCGGGCAAACGGCGCAGGCGGTCCGCCCGGCCCTTCGCCACCTCCTGGAAGCCGTGGGAGACGTGCCGGCGATGGTGTTGGGGCGCCGGAGCGACGTACTGGCCGGGAACCGTTTGGCGTTCCTGCTCTTTACCGACTTTCCGGCGCTCCCGGTGTCGGAAAGGAACCTGACCCGCTGGCTCATCCTGGACCCAGCAGCACGGGAGCTGTTGCGGGACTGGAAGACGGTGGCTGCAGAAGCCGCCGGGGCCCTCCGCGTTGACGTTGGCCGGCACCCCAACGACGCCCAGGCCAACCAGCTCGTGGGTGAACTGGCGGTCAACAGCGAGCACTTCCGGCAATGGTGGGCGGGGCATCGCGTGGCAACCAGGTCTGCAGGGACCGTCCGCCTGCACCATCCCGCCGTCGGGGACCTGGAACTGAACTTTGAGAACCTTGTCCTCCCGGAGGATCCCGACCAGACGCTCAGGGTCTATTCCGCCCGGCCGGGGTCGCCGTCGGCCGATGCCCTTGCCTTGCTCGGCAGCCTCGGCGCGGTGGCGAATCCGGAGCAGCCGCGCGATTCCGTGCCGGACGCCCCTGCAACCGTTGCCGAAGGCAGCGACTAGCTGCTGCCCGTGCCGCCTCCGCTGTGCGTTTGGCCAGCCGTACGGACTGATTCTGGCCACGAGCCCATTGGGCAGGAGAGGAAGCCTTCCTAGGCTGGAGGAACAAGTTCTTACTCCAAGGATGGTCTCAAAGATGAAACGCATCGCCCTGCTTAAGGAACGCCAGGCTGCTGCCGCCGTGGGTGCTCCCTCTACCGCTACCGGGTCGCACTGCCCGGTGTCCGGCCTCTGGAGCCCGGACCACGACCCGCACACGGTCCTGTCCTTCTTCGAAGGCCACGTGTTCCCGGCGTTCGACGGCGTTCCCACCGTTTGGCGGCGGCGCTCAGCAGGTGCCGTTTCAGCGAATTAGCCTTTACGTTAAAGCCAAACTGGCCCGCAGTTAACGTGCCCAGAACGGGTTTTTGCGACGTTAACTGCGGGCCAGTTCGACTTGGATTAGTGTTCTTCCAGCCGGAAACCGAGCTTCATGGTGACTTGCCAGTCAGCGATTTTGCCCTCTTCCAGGTGACCCCGGATCTCCTTGACCTCGAACCAGTCAAGGTTCCGGAGAGTCTGGGATGCCTTGGCGATTCCGTTGCGGACGGCGTCGTCCACTCCCTGATCCGACGTGCCGACAATTTCAGAAATGCTGTACGTGTGGTTGGACAACTTCGCTCCTCGTGATTGCCTTAGCTCCCGGTTGCGGGCCGTTCTTGAAGACTAGTAGGACTTCAAGAACGTTGACCAGCCCTTATCCGGATGTTCCATGAAGTACAACGGCCCCGCCGGCGCGCTGAGCCAACAGTTATTTTGCCTCGAGCACCAGGTTCTTGAGGTCGTCCAGGGTCTGCTGCATGTGTGCGTCCATTGCCTCCCGCGAGCGTCCAGCGTCACGGGATTCCAATGCTTCGGCGATGTTCTGGTGATGACCGATGGCGTGCGCCTGGATCTCGGGCACGGCTGACGTTTCGGTCCGCCTCTTTTCCAGGACCCTGTGGAGCGGTTCGAAGAGAACAGCCACAAAGACGTTCTCGGAGGAATGCAGGATCAGGTCGTGGAACGCGAGGTCCGCCTCCACGAAAGCGGCGACGTCGTTCACCTCGTGGGCGGCGCGCATGGCGGCCACGTAGCCGTAGAGGGACTGGATATCCGCGTCGGTGATGCGCCCCGCCGCGAGTTCGCAGGCGCCGGTCTCCAGCATGCGGCGGAGCTCGATGAGCTGGACGGAGGCCTCCGCTTCGTTCTTGCCCTCGGACGCTGCACGCAGCACTGCCTCGAGGCTGGCCCACCGGTTGAGCGGGTTGACAAAGGTGCCGCGGCCGCGCTCGACGCTGAGGATCCGCTGCGCCTCAAGGGTTTTCATTGCCTCGCGGACGGTCATCCGGCTGACTTCATGGGCGGCGCTGAGTTCGTGCTCGCCCGGAACAGTGGCACCCGGGGGAAATTCGCCTGCGATGATGCGGTCCAGGAGTTCATCCGCCACCTGGCCTACCAGCGACTTCCTTGCCATGCTGCCCCCGTCAGTGCCATTAGTGGATATGTCAGACAAGTCTACTTGCGCGTCTTTATGTCCTGTGCCACACTAGCTTTCAAATGCAAGATGTCAGACATCTTACAGTTACCTTTACATCAGGATCCGCCCGGGTTCATACACAACGGAGTGCACTGTGACGCTTGAAGCAGACGTTCTGGCCGCCTACCCGGCAGAGGTCCGGATTCCCGCCGAGCTGGTGGCCAGCACGCTGGCTGCCTCCAACGCGGAGACCCCGCGAGTCCTGGTAGTGCTCGATGACGACCCCACCGGAACGCAGTCCGTGGCAGATCTGCCCGTACTCACCCAGTGGGAAGTAGAAGACTTCATCTGGGCCTTTGCGCATATCGCGCAGAGCACAGCCAAGCCCGCCGTCTACGTCCTCACCAACACCCGCAGCCTGGACCCAGCCGAGGCAGCCGCCCGCAATGAAGAAGTGGTCCGCAACGCCCTCGCCGCTGCCGGCTCGCCGGATACATTGCGACTTGGCTTTGTCAGCCGCAGTGACTCCACCCTTCGGGGCCACTACCCGCTGGAGCCGGACGTCATTGCCGCCACGGTTGCGGAGGTCAGCGGGGAAAAGACCGACGGCGTGGTGCTGGTCCCTGCCTTCCCGGACGCCGGGCGGGTCACTATCGGCGGCGTCCATTACATGCGGGGCACGGGCGACGCGGCCGGCACCCTCACCCCGGTGTCCGACACCGAATTCGCCAAGGATGCCACCTTCGGCTTCGCCACCTCCGTGATGGCCGACTACGTCCAGGAGAAATCCCGGGGCCGCTTCGCTGCGGATTCGGTGATCGTCCTGGACCTCAACATCATCCGCGCCGGGGCAGCGGCCAGCCACCCGGCCGATGGTGCACAGATAAGCGCCAACGCCATCGCCGACGCCATCGAGCCGGCCACCGACTCCACGCCGATTGTGGCTGACATTGTCACGGAGAATGACCTTCGCGCGCTGTCCCTCGGACTGGAGGAAGCCGAGCGGCGCGGCAAGAAACTGCTCTACCGCGTGGGCCCGCCGTTCGGCCGTGCCCGGATCGGCCAGGAGATCCGCACCGAACTCAGCGGCGCCGAGGCGTACGCCGGCAATACCCCGTCCGAGGCCGGCGGGCTCATCGTCGTCGGCTCCCACGTGGGCGTCACCACCCGCCAGCTCAAGGCCCTGACCGAACAGCACAGCGCGGCCCGGATCGTTGAGATCGACGTCGAAAAGCTCCTTGGCGCCCACGCTGACAGCCACCTGGACCAGACCGTGGACACCGTCGTCGAAGCCCTCCGCAGCGGCGACGTCATCGTTCACACCAGCCGGCTGCTGATCAAGACGGACGACCCCGCTGAAAGCCTGCGGATCGCACGCACCGTGTCGGCCGCCGTCGTAGCGGTGGTCAACCGGACGCTCAAGACTTTCCCGCCGCGGTTCGTCATCGCCAAGGGCGGGATCACCTCCTCGGACGTGGCGGCCCACGGCCTGGAGATCCGCCATGCCATCGTCCGGGGTCCAATGCTCCCCGGCATCGTGAGCCTTTGGGAACCGGTTGACGGCCCCGCCAAGGGCATCCCGTACATCGTCTTCGCCGGCAACGTGGGCGACGACCAGTCCCTCGCCGCCGTCACCCGCAAGCTCAGCAACACCTTCTCCCCACGGACCCCCTAACCTCGCAAGTCCGCACCGGCTCCCACCCCTCGCAAGCTCGGGTCGGGGCCCTCGCCGGTGCGGCTCCACGGCCAGGGAACCCAGTCCGCCTGGGCCCAGCCGCTACCAATCGCAATGTCCAGCATAAATTCAATGGAGAACACCATGACCAGCAACTTCACCGTCACCGTCCTGGGCCTCGGAGCCATGGGCCTGCCTATGGCCACCCGCCTGGCCTCACAGCTCACCGTCCACGGCTTCGACATCGCCGAACCCCGCCTCAAGCTCGCCGAAGAAGCAGGCATTTCCACCTTCGCCACTGCCCGCGAAGCCGCCAAGGGCGCCGACGCCGTGCTGCTGGCCGTCCGGAACGGCGAGCAGCTCAACGATGTCCTCTTCGGCGAGAACGGCGTGGCCTCTGTGCTTGAGCCGGGCGCAGTCGTCATCCTCGGCAGCACGGTGGGCACCGAGGCCATCCCGGCGACGGTCGCAAAGCTGGCCGAATACGGCGTCGAACTGGTGGATGCCCCGCTGTCCGGCGGGCCCAAGCGCGCCGGCGAAGGCGACCTGCTGATCGTCGTCGGCGCTTCCCCGGAAGCCCGCGAAAAAGCGAGCCCGGCGCTGGAACTGCTGGCCTCCACCCTGACCGTTGTGGGCGACAAGCCCGGCGACGGCCAGGCGCTCAAGACCGTCAACCAGCTCCTCTGCGGCGTCCACATCGCTGCCGCCGCCGAGGCCATGGCCCTTGCTGACGCACTGGGACTGGACCAGGCCAAAACCCTTGCCGCCCTCGAAGCCGGTGCCGCCGGCTCGTTCATGCTCTCCAACCGCGGCCCCCGGATCCTGGAGGCATACAACGAGGACGGCGCCGAGGTCCTCAGCCGCCTGGACATCTTCGTTAAGGACATGGGCATCGTGGGCAAGGCCACCCGCGCGGCAGGACTGGCAGCTCCGGTTGCCGCCGCAGCCGAGCAGCTTTACCTCCTGGGACAGGCCCAGGGGCTCGCCGCCGCTGATGACTCCGCCGTCATCAAGGTTGTTGCCCCCACCAAACGCACCAACTAGCCCCACCCTCCCCAAAAGACGTACGACGACGGCCGTCCCCCCACCGCCGTCGCCCTACCACCCGGCATTTCCCCAATAGAAAAACCCGCGCCTGATTGCCCGTCTTCTGGAAGACTGGCTCGTCAAAGGAGACACCCAAAGTGAACCATCTGATGAACCCGCTGATAGTGCGGGCGGCTGATGCTCCAGCCATCAAACCCGCAGTGGAGCTCGGCACTCCGCTGCTGCTGACCATCGCCGCACTCGGCATCGCCGTGCTGCTCGTGATGATCATCCGCTTCAAGATCCAGGCCTTCGTTGCCCTGCTCACCGTCAGCATCATGGTTGCTGTCGCCGCCCAGATCCCGCTGAAGGACGTCTTCACCGTTGTTGCCAACGGCGTGGGCAGCACCATGGGCAAAGTGGCGCTGCTGATCGCACTCGGCGCCGTCCTGGGGCGCATGATCGAAGTATCAGGCGGCGTGCAGTCCCTCGCTGCCCACTTCACCGACAAGCTCGGTGCCAAGCGGGTGGCCGTTGCCCTCACCGCCGTTGGCTTCCTGGTGGCCATCCCCGTCTTCTTTGAAGTCGGCGTCATCGTGCTGGTCCCCATCGTCTACGCCTTCGCGAAGATCGCCAACGTGCATCCGGTCAAGTTCGGCCTGCCCATGGCCGGCATCATGCTCGCCATCCACGTGGCCGTCCCGCCGCACCCCGGCATCGTGGCAGGCGCCGGTGTCTTCGGCGCCGACATCGGACTCATCACCCTGATCTCCCTGGTCATCTGTGTTCCCCTGGGCTTCCTGTCCTACTGGGTGGCCAGCATCATGAACCGCAAGGAGTACGAACTCCTCCCGTCGGTCAAGGCGCAGGTTGAAGAATTCGGTTCCGATTCCCTGGTCAAGGTGGGCCACGACGGCCCCGGTGCCGCAGCCATCGCACCTCCACGCCCCGGCCTGATCATCTTCCTCATCGCCGCACCCATCGTGCAGATCCTGCTTGGCACCCTGGGCACCCTCACCATCCCCAAGGACAATTCCTGGTACGGCCTGGCCGCGTTTGTCGGCAACCCGTTCTTCGCGCTCCTCGTCGCCGTCGCGCTGTCCTTCTTCCTGCTTGCAGTCCGCCGCAACTGGTCACTGAAGGAAACCGGCGAAATCTTCGAAGGCGCACTGCCTCCCATCGCCTCCATCCTGATGGTGGTCGCCGCCGGCGGTGTGTTCGGTGAAGTCCTGCGCACGTCCGGAATCGGTGCCGCACTTTCCCAGACCCTGGACCACCTGGGCCTGCCCGTCATCGCACTGGGCTTCGTGATCTCCCTGGCGCTCCGCGCCGCACAGGGCTCGGCAACCGTTGCAATCGTGACCACCACCGGCCTGCTGACCTCCGCCGTGATGGAAGGCGGCTACACGCCCGCCCAGATCGCTGTGATCGTCATCGCCATTGGCTTCGGTTCACTGGGCCTGTCCCACGTGACCGACGCCGGGTTCTGGACCGTGGTGCGCTACTACGGCCTCACCGTCTCCGACGGCCTGAAGACCTGGACCGTCCTCACCACCATCCTGGGCCTGGCCGGCTTCGCGCTGACCTTCGTGGCCTGGATCCTGGTAGGAGGCCTGGGCGTCTGATGCGCACCCGACTCGACCACCTGGTCACCTCCGCCCTCCAGCAGGGTTCCGCCGTCCCGGCCTTCACCTGCTACGACTTCACCACTGCACTGGCCGTGGTGGCCGCGGCGGAGGAATCCGGCCGGGGCGTCATCCTCCTCGTGGCACCCAAGACTGCCGCCACCTCCAACGGCCTGCGCCTCATTGGGGCCCTCCGGGGCCTGGCTGACGCAGCCTCAGTGCCCGTTGCCGTGCAGCTTGACCACGCTGCGGACCTTCAGGTGATGGCCGACGCCGTTGCGGCAGGGGCGGATTCCGTCCTCGCCGACGGTTCGTCCCTTCCTTACGAGGACAACATCGCGCTGGTCGTGGCTGCCCGTAAGTTGCTGGGGCCCGACGTCGTGCTGGAAGCCGAGCTGGGCGGACTCGCCGGCGATGAGGACCGTGCCTTTGGCGCCGACCAGTCCGGCGTGGCCGTCTCCGGGCTGACGGATTCGGCCCAGGTGGAGGACTTCGTGTCCCGGACCGGCGCGGAACTGCTGGCGGTCGCCGTCGGGAATGTCCACGGCAAGTACAAGGGCGAGCCGCAACTGCGCTGGGACGTCCTGCAGGACATCGCGGTGCGGACGCACATTCCGCTGGTCCTGCACGGAGCCTCCGGGATCCCTGCCGAGGAGCTGGTGAAGGCCGCGTCCATGAACGTTGGCAAGGTCAACTTCAACACCGAGCTCCGCACCGGCGTGCTCGCCACCCTGCAGGAGCAGCTGCCCGGGCACCGTTCCGACGGTGAAAACCTGCAGGGGCTCCTGGGCCACTGGAACCGGTCTGCGCGCAGCTTCGCCACAACGGCACTGGGCATGCTCACGCGCTGACGTTCCCTGGATTTTTTGTCCAGCTATGCAGGGTTTAACCCGCAGGAGGCTGCATACGTGGACAAAAACTCCGGGAGGGGGAGGCCAGGATCAACCAATGATCCTGGCCTCCCCCTTTTTGCCTTCCTGGCGGCCGCGGTTGTCCTGGCCCCGACCGGGCGCAAGTACCTCAGGGCCGCCGCAACCCAGGGTGCTGCGCCGCTGCTCGCCGTCGTGCTGGGCCTCATCGCCTTGGCGGTTTAGCTCCCGCGGGTTCTCCTGACGCCGGAACTGCCGGGAACCGGCGGCGTGCTTCGCCCTTGCCCTAGTGATGTTGAAGGGTAAGCGGGGGCATTGCCAGCGGGCTGAAGTAGTGCCAGTGTCGAAGCATGACCGAGAACACGATGTCCACCGAGGATAGGTTCGCTCCCGACGTCTCGATGAGGCGCAATGACGCGGATCAACGGTATGAGCTGCATGTGGGCGGCAAGCTGGCCGTCCAGTCCTTCTACCAGGACCTGCCCGGCCATATCGACTTTAGCCACACGGAAACGTCGCCCGATTTTGAGGGCCAGGGCCTGGGCAAGGTACTGGCCCACTTCGCCCTTGATGACGTCGTGGCAGCAGGGAAACGGATCATCCCGCACTGCCCCTTCATTGCAAGCTACCTCCGCAAGCACGAGGGCTACGAGCAGTGCGTCGACTGGCCGGAGAGCCCGGCCACTAGCGGTTCGGGAGCCTAACGAACCGGCACTGCTCCGAGAAGCAATGCCCGCTTTTCCCGGAACCCGGGCTGCGCGTTATCGTGCCGCACCGCCGGGTGCCTTTCCCTGAGCGCGGTCTTGCAGAGGGCGCACGCAGTGATGCGCCCCCTTTGCGGGAGCAGCGCACACCGGGGAAGTAATCCTGGATGAATCACCAAGAACAGCTATTCGACGTTGCCGTCATCGGCGGGGGACGGTCGGGTTGAGCGCCGGTGTTGCCTTGGCCAGGGCACTGCGCTCCGTGGTGGTAATCGATGCCGGCGGGCAGCGGAACCTGCGCGCAGAAGGAGTGCATGGCTTCCTGACCCGCGAGGGCATGAGCCCCAGCGAGCTTCTTGCTGCCGGGCGCGCGGAACTTGCAGACCACGGCGGCAGAACATCACCGGCTTTGTTAGGTCCGCGAGGCGGGACGGCGACAACTTCGTGCTCTCGCTCGACGACGGCACTACCTGCACAGGGCGGCTGCTGGTTACCTCGGGAATCGAAGACGAGCTTCCCGACCTGCCGGGTGTGGCCGAGCGTTGGGGCAGGGACGTGCTTTACTGCCCTTACTGCCACGGCGGGGAGATCAGGAACCAGCAGGTGGGGGTGCTAGCTTCTAATGCCCACGCTGTCTCGCAGGCCTTGACCTTCCGGCAGTGGAGCCAGGACGTGACCCTCCTGCTCAACGACGAATTGGCGCTCAGCCCGGGCGAAGCGGAACAGCTGGAAGCGCGGTCCGTCAAAGCGGTGGATGGCCGGGTCCGCGGATTGGTGGTCCAGGACGACAAGCTCAGGGTGGCTTGCTGGCTTGCTGGCTTGCGGGGCACCCGTACCCACCAGGTGGCGCGCAATCCGGCTCGGTGTGAGTCAGCCGGCGGTTCCGGCCAGCTGATTCCCTTGTGGTCAGCTGGCGAGCGCGTGCATGCTGGCAGCCGGGACATCAATAGTGAAACCGCAGGCACAGCGGTAGGTTTCCACGCTGGCGGGCGGGGAGCCGGTGCCAACGGGAATGAGCTTTGCCCCGTCGACGTGAACGGGCTGGTACAGGGACAGTGCGTCGGGATCCGTACGCTGCATCGGGGCGTGGCAGTGCATTCTTGAATTCAGGGTGACCAACAGTCCCAGGTCAACGGGGAGGATGGAAATCAAGGGCGCTTCGGCTCTTGTTTCGGGCTCCGCGGGAGCCGCTGGCTGATCTTCTGCAACGATGGTCATGATGTTCGTCCTTGGGCTTCTTCACGGTACTGCCGGCGTTGGCAGCCCCGCCGCGACTGCTTGCGGAGGTTCATTTACCCCATAACCTAAGCATGCTTACTAATAGTTGGGCAAATCCGCTTGGGCGCCCCGGTGACCTCCGTCGGTGCCGCAGCGGGTCCTGGCTGCCCCGGTGCCGCGGGTTCATGTCACCCAGGCGCCGCCCCGACTTTAGCCGCGCCGGCGGTGCCACTGGAATGCGTGCCAGAACAGCAGGCAGATGGCAGCAGCAAGCCCCGCGACGATCGCATAAGGCGCGAAGGTGAACATCAGGAAAGACGCCGGCATCCCCGAAGTCGTCGGGCCCACCATCGTGTTCGCGTTGAGGAAGATCAAGGCTCCGCCCCCGATGAGCAGGATGGCCAGAAGCCACAGAGCCACAATGAACGGGTTGGCTGCGGGCTCGGGACTGCTGACAGAGTCTTCCCCCGCTCCGGACCGGACCGCCTCCGCTACCGGGTTTCCGTCCTGGTCCACTTCCCGGAATTCGATCGCTCTTCCTGGCTGTTCCATGTTTCCCCCTGTTATTTCTGCACGGCCCGGCTGCCGGTACGCGCCGCCCTGGCCCGGAAGTTCGCGGCCGTTTTGTCGTGATCCGCCCTCCCGGAGCGGCTATTCTGCAGGACGCGTAGCTCGCGCCGCCAGTCAATGACGGACCCGGCAACGAAAAAACGGCAAATCGCGGACCTTCGGGACAAATACATCACAAAAGTTTGCTTAAAAGGCTGCCCTAAGTAAGTCTTACCTTTGCAACTAGCCGGAAACGCCGACCGAAGGAAGACCAGTGCCGCTGATGCCCCGCCTTGACGAGTTACACGTGGATGTCCCCCGCCATCAACAGCAGGCCCCCGGCCAGGACTTCGGGTCCCGTGTGGAGCTCGCCCTGGGCGCCACAAACCATCTCTTCAACGCCCGCAACTCGCCCCGCTATGTGGCGCAGGTGCTGCAGGGCGTCACGGCCGTGGCCACCAAACTGGAGCGCACCACCCGGCCGTTCACCGGCGTCGGGCCTTCGCAGATGAAAGCCCGGGTTGAGGCGGTGGACCTTGAAACGCCCCTGCAGGACACGGCTGCGGCACTGCAGGAACTCGAAGACGTGTACCTGCGCGACGCCATCTACTTCCACGACGCGAAGTACGCAGCACACCTCAACTGCCCCGTGGTCATTCCGGCGCTGGTGGGAGAAGCAATCCTGTCTGCCGTGAACTCATCGCTGGACACTTGGGACCAGAGCGCCGGTGCCACCATGATCGAACGCCGCCTCATCGACTGGGCAGCAGAGCGGCTGCACCTCGGGGATAACGCGGACGGAATCTTTACCTCCGGCGGCAGCCAGTCCAACCTCCAGGCCCTGCTGATCGCCCGCAACCACGCCGTGGCCGGCCTCCGCCAGGACCCGTCCCGAAGCAACCTCCGCCTTCCGGCGCTCCTGGACACGCTGCGGATCTTCACGTCCGAGGACAGCCATTTCAGTATCCAGAAGTCAGCCTCCATGCTGGGCCTGGGCTTCGACGCCGTCATCACCGTTCCCTGCACACCCGACCACCGCATGGATCCTGCCGCCCTTGCCGAGGCCATGGCGGAAGCGCGCGACGCCGGCCTCTCACCCATGGCAGTTGTCGCCACTGCCGGAACCACCGACTTCGGCGCGGTTGACCCGCTCGCAGACCTCGCCGCCCTGGCCCGGGCCTACGGCGCCTGGTTCCAC
>JBKJVX010000190.1:0-7351 GCA_046717065.1 Arthrobacter sp.
CCATTCGCGCGCTTTCTCCAGCCAGCCAGCCACCCTGTCCCGATCATCGCCGCGCAGGTAGTCAAGCAGTCGGGCCCGCATGGGATCCATGAGGGGCTTGAATTCACCCACGACGTCGGCAATCGGCCGGGAGACGCTGCCCTGCCCCAGCAGCCAGCGGACAGCCCGGTCCAGCAGCCGCCGGATGTCAAGGTGGACAGTGCTCCAGTGCTCGGTGGGGAACGACGCCGGCAGGCTGTTCAGTTCCTCGACCATAACGTCGAGCTCGTAAACCTCCCTAAGGGCAACGAACGCTTTGGCGACAGCCACTTCCGAGGCAGACGTTTCTTCCATGGTCCGGAAAGCGAACGTAATGCCGCCCATGTTGATCATGTCGTTAGCCACAATGGTTGCGATGATTTCGCGCCGCAGCGGATGGGTGTCCAGCTCCGCGTCAAACCGTTCACGCAACTGCTCCGGGAAGTATGCCCGCAGCGTCTTCCTGAACCAGGGGTCGTCAGCGAGGTCGCTGTCGCGCAGCGCGGAGGTCAGCTCGATCTTGGCGTAGGCCGCCAGCACCGACAGCTCAGGGGAAGTCAGGCCCTGGCCCTGCTGCAGCCGCTCCCTCAGCACCTCCGTGGTGGGAAGCGCCTCCAGGTCACGGTTCAGGTCAGCCTTCTTTTCCAGCCAGTCCATCAGCCGTTCGTAGCTCGGGCTCCACTCCGCCACGCGGGTACGGTCGTTCAGCAGCAGGATGTTCTGGTCGATGTTGTCTTCGAGCACCAGCCGGCCCACCTCATCGGTCATCGACGCAAGGAAGCCTGCACGCTCTTCGGCAGTCAGCTTCCCGGCAGCAACCATCCGGTCCACAAAGATCTTGATGTTGACCTCATGGTCGGAGCAGTCAACTCCGGCAGAGTTGTCGATGGCATCGGTGTTGAGGATGACCCCCTGCAAAGCGGCTTCGATGCGGCCGCGCTGCGTCATGCCCAGGTTTCCGCCCTCGCCCACCACCTTGACGCGCAGGTCCTTGCCGTCAACGCGGATGGCGTCGTTGGCTTTGTCCCCCACGGCAGCGTTGGACTCGGTGCTCGCCTTGACGTAGGTTCCGATGCCGCCGTTGTAGAGGAGGTCTGCCGGAGCCAACAGGATGGCGCGCAGGAGTTCCGGCGGGCTGAGTTCCGTTGTTCCGGCGGGCAGCCCCAGGGCGGCGCGTACCTGGGCGGAAACGGGAATCGATTTTGCCTGGCGGGGGAACACTCCGCCGCCTTCGCTGATGAGGGACTTGTTGTAGTCGTCCCACGATGACCTCGGCAGCTCGAACAACCGCTGCCGCTCCACAAAGGAAGTTTCTTCGTCCGGGTTGGGGTCCAGGAAGATGTGGCGGTGATCGAAGGCTGCGAGAAGCCGGATGTGGCGCGAGAGGAGCATGCCGTTGCCGAACACGTCGCCGGACATATCACCCACTCCCACCACGGTGAACGGCTCGGTCTGGGTGTCCAGATCAAGCTCGCTGAAGTGACGCTTCACGGATTCCCAGGCGCCCCGGGCTGTAATGCCCATCGCCTTGTGGTCGTAGCCCACGGACCCGCCGGAAGCGAACGCGTCGCCGAGCCAGAACCCGTATTCCTTGGCCAGCCCGTTCGCGATGTCGGAGAACGTCGCGGTTCCCTTGTCGGCCGCCACCACGAGGTAGGAATCGTCGTCGTCGTGCCTTACAACGTCCGACGGCGGCACCAGCCTTTCGCCGTCACCCTCCGTAACGAGGTTGTCAGTGATGTCGAGGAGACCGCGGATAAAGGTCTTGTAGCTTTCGACGCCTTCGGCCATCCAGGCGGACCGGTCAACTGTGGGGTCGGGAAGCTGCTTGGCGAAGAAGCCGCCCTTGGCCCCGGTGGGCACGATGACGGCGTTCTTTACGGTCTGTGCCTTGACCAGGCCCAGGACTTCGGTGCGGAAATCCTCGCGGCGGTCGGACCAGCGCAGCCCTCCGCGGGCAACCTTGCCGAAGCGGAGGTGGGCACCCTCGACCCGGGGCGCATAGACCCAAATTTCGAACATGGGACGGGGGAAAGGCAGCCCCTCAATGCGGGCAGGATCGAGTTTGAAGCTGAGGTGGGGCTTGTACTGGTAAAAGTTGGTCCGGAGCGTGGACTCGATCAGGTTCACGAAGGTCCGCAGTACCCTGTCGGCGTCGAGCGTGGCCACCTTTTCGATGGCCGCTGCCAATTCTTCACGCACGGAAGTTTGCGCCTCCAGGCGTGCTTCAACATTGAGGGAAGGATCAAAGCGGGCGGCGAAGAGCGCACTCAGTCCCTTGGTCACTTCCGGATTCGCCAGCAGGGTGTCCGCCATAAAACCGAAGGAGTTGGCATTGCCCATCTGGCGCATGTAGCGGGCGTATGCGCGCAGCACCGTGATCTGGCGCCACTGCAGTCCCTCGCGCAGGACCAGCCGGTCAAAGGCATCCGATTCAGCGGCGCCGGTAACAGCAGCGGAAAAGGAATCAGCAAGCAGCTGGCCCGTCGACACAGGATCAACTCCCGCCGGGTACTTCAGCCCCAGGTCGTAGAGGAAGAAATCCCTTCGGTCCGCAGTTTCGATCTCGAACGGCCGCTCGTCCAGCACCTCCAGGCCAAGGTTATGGAAGAAGGGCAGGATCTGGCTCAAGCTCTTGGGCTCCAGCATGTAGAGCTTGACGCGGGCGTCTTCCTCCAGCGTTGCCCCCGCCCCCTCCGGGAGGTAGACATGCACGCCTGGCCGCTCCTGCTTGGAACCGGCAGTCCGCTCCGCCGCTGCGCCGTATTTCTCGAAGCGGGCGATGTCCTCAAGGGCATCCTCAACTTCGTAATCCACGCGGTAGCTTGCCGGGAAGGCCTCCGACCAGATGGCTGCCAGCTCCTTGGCCTCTGCAACGTCCCGCCCTTCACGCAGGACTTCGGCGATGCCTTCGCTCCACGAGCGGGCGGCACGCACCAGCCGTCTTTCCAATTCCTCGGCGTTAACGTTGCTGACGTCAGCACCCTTGGGCAGGCGGATACGGAAGAACAGCCGGGCGAGCGCCGACTCGGTCATGCGCGCCTCATAGTCGATGGACACTGCCTGGAACGTCTCGCGCAGTTCCTGCTCGATGCGGAGCCGGACGTTGGTGGTGTACCTGTCCCTGGGAAGGTAGACGACGGCGGACATGAACCGGCCATAGATATCAGGCCGCAGGAAGAGCCGGGTGCGCCTGCGCTCCTGCAGCTTTTGAATGCCAAGTGCGGTGGCAGCGAGGTCGGGAACCTCAATTTGGAAGAGTTCATCCCTCGGATAGGTCTCCAGGATTCCCAGCAGGTCCTTTCCGGAGTGGGAATCCGGCGGGAAGCCCGCGCTTCTCAGGACCGCGTCGACCTTTTCCCGGACGATGGGGATGTTACGGACGGAACCGGTGTAAGCGCTGGTGGCAAAGAGGCCGATGAAGCGTCGCTCCCCATTGACGTTGCCTGCAGAGTCAAAACTCTTGATCCCTATGTAGTCGAGGTATGCCGACCGGTGGACGGTGGAGCGGGAATTCGCCTTGGTGATGACGAGGGCGCGCTTTTCGCGTGCTTTTTTCCGGCCTGTATCCGTGAGGTGCTGGATGTGCGGGGAGTCGGCGGCTGCGCGCAGCAGTCCCAGGCCGCTGTCTTCACGCAGTTCCAGGACATCTTCCCCGCCCACGTTGACCAGGTCGTATTCGCGGTAACCGAGGAAGGTGAAGTTTCCGTCGTCAAGCCAGTGCAGGAGGTCCTGAGCCTGTCTGAGCTCAGCGATCTGCGCCGGGTTTGCGACCTTGTCCAGGCTCTCGGCGATCTGTAGCGCCTTTTGGCGCATGTGGGGCCAGTCTTCAACCGCAGCCCGGACGTCGCTCAGTACCCGCTGCAGGCCTTCCAGCAGTGCTGCTTTGGCTTCGTCGGATACGCGGTTTATCTCGACGGCGATCCATGACTCCATATGCGAGGAATTTTCGCCCTGGGCAATGAGGTGGGACAGGTTGGGCATGGCAGCGGTGTCGCCGCTGGAGATGCCGAGGTGGGAGGGGACCTTGTTGACCTTTACCAGGGCCCCGGTTTCCTTGTTGCGGGTGGCCACAAAAAGGGGGTGGACCACCAGCCTGATAGCTGCGTGCTGCCGGACCAGTTCAGCGTTGACTGAGTCAACGAGGAAGGGCATGTCGTCGGTAGCCACGAAGACCACGCTGCTGTCTTCCTCATCGACGATGGAAATGTTTGCATGGCCTGGTTTCCGCACCGAAGCGACGTCCCGGTGCGCTTCCGCTCGTGCGGTCAGTACGTCTCCCGGGTAACTCCGCGCGTCCTCTTCGGCTAGGTGCTGATAGTAGTCCCCGATAAAGCCCTCATGGCCTTCGATCGAAAGGGGCTGATCCTCCACGCTGGATCCAGACGACATCGACACACGCCTCCATCACAAAAGTCTCGCTGCTTCCTTGCAGCTCTTACGGCGAGCCTAGTCTTTTAGTTTGCGCCCTGCTGTGGAAGAAAACACAGAGGTTTTGGATTTTTGCTGGACGGGTGCACAAACAAGTCCTGCGATGGCTCGGCGGAGGGGCGAATCGGGTGCCACTTCCAGCAGGAGTGACCCTCCCAGCAGTGCTGCGTCTGCCGCCGCGCTGTCCTCCGGGAGGAAAGCCCTAAGTTCCGACGCCGGGCCGAACCTTTCCCACGCGTCCCGCAACTGCCGCTCGGGGCCCCTGCCCACCGAGGAGGCCCGGACTCTGTTCATCACGACGATGGGTGCCGCCTGGGGAACGGCAGACTCAAGCTCGGCCAATCCCCGCACGAGCCTTGGCACTCCGACAGGATCCGCGGCACCGACTGCGTAAACAGTGTCAGCCAGTTCCAGTGAGCGCAGCGTAGCCGCGTTTCTGCGGGGAGCCATGGTGTCAAAGCTCAGCTCCTCGTCAGCCTCAAGGCAAAATCCGGTGTCCACGACAACCACCTCAGCAATCTGTTTCGCTCGTTCCAGGACGATGGAAAGGGCGGATGCCCGGAGCTCCGTCCACCGGTCCGCGCGGGTGATTCCGGTGAGGACCCGGAAAGAACCGAGTTTCGTGGCGATCGGTGTGGCCACCCTCCTCAGCGCGTCCGCGTCCAGCAGCCCCTGGTCAGCGAGCCTGCACGCCTGTGCCAGGCCGGCAGACTCATCCATCAGGCCCAGCACAGCGGCTATGCTTGCACCATAACTGTCGGCGTCGACGAGGATAACGGACTTTCCTTCGGCGGCCAATTCGCCGGCGATGTTCGCCGCAACGACTGTCCGTCCCGGTGCCCCGGCAGGGCCCCATACCGCGATGATCCGCCCCGGCCCTGGCTCCTCGCGGCTGTTTAGTGGTTCCGCCGGTACTGGGCTAAGGGCAGCGCCTGTGTCAGCGGCACTGCTCGAGTGGGCGACCCGGGGTCTGCCACCGGTCACTTGGGCTACTGCCTCCGCAATCCTGTCTGACAGAACCGCCGATTCCACGCCGGTCAGGGCGGAAGCCGCTCCTATCCCCCGCAGTCTTGCGGCTTCATCAGCCGAATCGGTCAGCGCAATGACGGCCACACCAACCGCTCCAAGCCGGTCCACCAGGGAAGCGGTCAGGCCCTCGGAGCCTTCGGCCACAACCGCGGCCCTCGCCAGTCCACTTTGGCACGCGGCCAGCAATTCGGGCAGTTCCGCGCATCTTCGGACCACTGTGACAGGTCCGTGCAGGCGCTCCAGCCCCCCGACCAGATCCTCACGGCTCTGCCCGACCGTGACGACGGGAATGCTCATCGGGCACCGCCACCGGGATTCCAGACCACCGAGATCTTGGCTTCATTCGCCTGCGCTCCCAGCAGGCCAGGCATCTGGCTATCCTCCACCAGCACCATCAACACCGTGTTCCGGGACGACCCCAGTGCTGTGGAACCGGCCGTTACTTCCGCGATTTCGGCGCCCGGGAGGAGAAGCTTCGGTTCGCTGAAGCCGTTGCGGGCATCTGGCTGGGCCACCCATACATCGACCCTGGCGCCTGCCACGGCCTGCGCGGGAAGGGGCTCCCCGATGGTTAAGGCAACTGGCTTGCGGTCCAGTTCGTCCACTGCGCCGAGGCTTGCCCTGGGAACGAGTTGGTCCTTGCCGATCCTTTGCACCGCAACCACGTTGTCTGGCAGGCCTGACTCGGCGGTAATGTATTGCGCTTCCGTCTCGCCCAACCTGACCTTGGCCCGGACGACGTTCTCCGGTGTCAGCTTTTCACCCACCGCTATGCCGTCGCGGGCCGCGTAGACCTCCGTGGTCCGGTCGGCGCTTCCCACCAGGAAGACGACGCCTGCCACAGATGCCAGTACAAGGAGAACACCTACCAGCAAGCGTGGGTCCTTCCATGAAGGCCGTTTCAGCCTTGCCGCTGTGGCCGATGACTCAGGAACCATCACCGTTTCTCCCCCTATATGCACCGTGACTGCCTGCTGTGTCCCGACTCCTCCTCATTGTTGCGGCACTGACGCAGGAACGAAAGTGAAAAGTCCAAACAGGATCAAATTGTGGATAACGGCAGCAAACTGCTCGTCACGGTGGCAAAATGGATGTATGCCCAGGTTTCTTACACTCGCAGACGTCGCCGAGCAGCTTCAGATTAATTCTCCGGCTGCCTACGCGCTGGTCCGAAGCGGTGAGCTCAAGGCTATCCAGGTTGGCGGCCGGGGCCAATGGAGGGTCGAAGAAAAGATGCTTGAGCAGTACATCGAGGAACGGTACGCCGAAGCAAGCCGCATGATCCAGGAATCCAAGTCGAAGTCAGTCTGACCTCTCCCCCCTCACTGGGCGCTCCGGCTTCACGTGCCGCTCCAGTCCGGGGCGCCAGCATCTAGAGCTCACTGGTCCGCCGTGACCTGATCGCAGCCAGTGCGGTGAAGGGAATGGTTGCGATCTGATTGACGTGGTGGCCGCGGCGCACCTCGCCGGGAGTGAGGACAGCAAGGTCGACGTAGTCCTTTCCCACCCGGTCGATGACTCCTGCAAGCCGGACCACTCCGCTGGCGTTCCCAATGATGACCGACAGTTCGGCGCGGTCCCGGGCCAGCCCGCGCAGGGCATTAGCCAGCCCGATCCCCCGGCGCACAGAGGACGTTTCAGCCAGTGACAGCCGGCCCAGGCCCACATAGCGCACCGCTGCCGTGTAGGGAATGAGTAGCTGGTGCTGTCCTTCATCCAGCACCAATGCCTCCCCGCCGGCGTGTGAGAGCGTGCCGGAAAAAGCCTCCCCCGCGGCCAGGTAGACGGTTAGCCTGCAGCCCAGAACTGCCCGCAACCGGTCGGCCAGTTCCAGACCCACCATCTCCGCCCGCGCCCGCTCATTGACTTCGGC
>JBKJVX010000191.1:0-2740 GCA_046717065.1 Arthrobacter sp.
CGCCAGCGCGGGCAGCTTGCCGGATGCGTTCTTCGGGAGGTACAGGTCCCCGGCGATCTCGATGCCGAATCGGTTCCGGTAGCGCACCGGGGTGCGCCGGACCCGGTCGCTCAGTTCGAAGGTGTAGGCCCCGCGGCCGTTGGGCCTCTTCGCCGGCGATGCGCCGCGGCCGGGTGCCGCCGACGCCGAGGAGGCCGTCATGGCGCTGGCCGCTCCGAGGACGCCGAGGGTCGCCCCGGTTCCGGCGATCTTCAGCAGGCGACGGCGTCCCAGCGCCGACTGCGCTGGCGAAGTGGTCTGAGTCTTGTTCGAATTCATGGTCACAAACTCCTTGTTGGGATATACGGGTGGGTATCGACGGGATCGTGCGCCGAGTGGATTGACGCCGGATGGTCAGCGGCGGGGGCCGACCGAGCGCGCGACCTGCAGGGCCGCGTCGGCGACCGGGGTGGTGCCGTCTGTGAGCTCGACGATGATGCGGCTCAGCTCGGGCTGGTGCAGAGCGGCGACGATGAACGCGGCGACGTCGTCGCGGGGCACATCCTCCTCGACCAGCGCGGGCCCGGCCGCGACGCGGCCGTCGCCGGGCTCGTCGAGCAGGTGCCCGGGGCGGACGATGATCCAGTCCAGATCGGTGCCGGTGAGGTACACCTCGGCCGCCTTCTTCGTCCGCAGGTAGTGGGCGTACCCCTCGCTGATTCCGTTCGCGTCCGAGGCCGCCTCTGGATAGGCCGAGACCAGCACGAACCGCTCGACGCCCGACTGCGCGGCGGCCGCGGCCGCCTTCTCCAGGCCCTTGCCATCGATGAGGGTGGTCTGCTGCATGCCCGTGCCGTGCGCTCCGGCGGTGAATACGACCGCGTTGTGCCCAGCCATCTTCGCGGCGAGCTCGTCCGCGCTGTCTGCGATGAGGTCGCCGAGAACCGGCTTCGCACCTGCCTGTTCAACCTTGTCTTCGTGGTCGGGGTTGCGGAACATCCCGCTCGCGGTGTCCCCCTCCCGGGCGAGGGCTGTGGCCAAGCGCGTACCGATGCCGCCGGCCGCTCCGATGATGAATACCTTCATAAGAGTTACCTTCTTCCTCTCGTTGACCGCTGACGTGAGCTCACGAAACCTGCGGACGCCTGCACAGCCTCGTTGATCGGTGCAGGACCATCGTTTCCACTGTGCCTGGGAAAGACCACTGCTGGCAGGGTCTAATCTGACCCCCCTGAGGGGGAAAAGCTGACCCTCCCGGTCGAATGGGATGTGCGATTCCATGGATAAGTAAGGACCTGTGTCCGCAGGTCCTTCCGTCGACTAGGACTGGAGACTTTCCTTGCGTGGAGTAATCATGCATACCGCCGGAGACGTACGCGTCGAAGACCGCGACGATCCGACGATCATCGAGCCTACCGATGCGATCATTAGCCTGGCCGCGACCTGCATCTGCGGATCGGACTTGTGGCCCTACCGTGGCATAGAGCCCGCCGACCACCAAGCCATGGGGCACGAGTACATCGGCGTCGTCGAAGAGGTCGGCGCAGACGTGAAAAGCATCAAGCCCGGCGACTTCGTCGTCGGCTCGTTCGTGATCTCCGACAACACCTGCGAGATCTGCCGGGCCGGGTTCCAGTCCAAGTGCGTCCACGCAGAGTTCGTCGCCCAGACCATCGGCACTCAGGCCGAGAAAGCCCGCATCCCGCACGCCGACGGCACCCTCGTGAAAACCCCGGGCACGCCCGACCCGGAACTGTACCCGGCGTTGCTCGCCGCATCCGACGTCCTGGGCACCGGCTGGTTCGCCGCCGTCGCCGCCCAAGCCGGCCCGGGCAAGACGGTCGCCGTCGTCGGTGATGGCGCAGTGGGCCTTATGGCCGTCCTTGCCGCCAAGCAGCTTGGCGCGGAACGGATCATCGCGATGTCGCGCCACCCTGAACGGCAGAACCTGGCCCGCTATTACGGCGCCACCGACATCGTCGAGGAGCGCGGCGAGGAGGGCATCGCGAAGATCAAGGAGCTCACGAACGGGCTCGGGGCGCACTCGGTGGTCGAGGCCGTCGGCACGCAGGAGTCGTTCATGCAGGCCGTCGGCGTCACCCGCGGTGGCGGGCACCTCGGCTACGTCGGCGTGAACTACGACGTGCAGATCCCCGGGATCGAGTTGTTCTTCGCCGGTATCCACGCCCTCGGTGGGCCCGCCCCGGTGCGCCGATTCCTGCCCGACCTCATTGACCGCATCTGGAAGGGCGAGATTGATCCTGGCAAGGTCTTCGACCTCACCCTGCCCCTGGAGGAAGCCCCCGAGGGGTATAATGCGATGGACGAGCGCCGTGCCACCAAAGTGATGCTCACCCTTTGACCGCCCGTGCTGGGGGCACGTCGGTACAGGAGTGCCCCCAGCGGCGAGAACCAGCGCGGCGCCAACTCCTCGACCGCTTCCACGGAGACGTACCCTGAAGAGTGACTATGAAGAACGAGATACGGAAGTTCCTAACCTCCCGGCGGGCCAACATCACCCCCGCTCAGGTTGGCATGCCCGCAGGCACCGGCGAACGCCGCGTACCCGGCCTAAGACGGGAGGAAGTCGCCACCCTCGCGGGAGTGAGCGCCGACTACTACACCAAGCTCGAGCGCGGGAAGATCACCAGCGCCTCCGACAGCGTCCTTAACGCTATCGCCCGCGCCCTGCAGCTTAACGATGTGGAACGCACCCACCTGTTCGACCTCTTCCGCTCGTCCAGTCCGGCCGCGAGGACCG
>JBKJVX010000192.1:0-6118 GCA_046717065.1 Arthrobacter sp.
GCCGCCACCGGCTACGTCATGGACCAGACACCCCAACTCGATGACCTGCCGGAGATCCCTCGGCCCGGCGTCACCGAAGACGCACCCCCGCTCGGGCCCTTCCGCACCTTCCAGGTCCCCGTCCGCGACATCGCCTCCCTCACCGGGCTGGACCTGGACCAGCTCGTGTCCGCCGACCGGATGCCCATCGCCGCAGCCCTGCCCACCGCGCGGGTGACCGAAACGTGGCGGGAGCTCCACTCCCCCGAAAACCTGGACCTGGACGTCGACCTCTGCGACTGATCCAGGGGCTTGCCCAACCTGCCCGTTCGCCGGGGAAGCTTTGCGGATCGTAACCATGTGAGACGATCCTTGTGCACCCTCGCCGTGGGTGGACCAAAGAAAGAGACCTGATGCTGAACTACCTTCGCGAGCGACAAGAGGCCCTTGACGCTACAACCGGCCGACGCATCTATAACTACGTCTCGGGTTTGCTGGTCCTTGCAGCCATGGCAGCTGTTTTTGCTGGAATTGCTCCGATTTGGGCGGCCTGGGCAGTCTTGGTCGTGTCCTGTCTCCTCGACGTTCTCCTGACAAGGAAATGGGTCAGAGAAGATGCCCTAAGAAGCTACCAGATCGAGTAGGCCCACTAAGGGCAGCGGCCCTATATCAACGTCACGACCTACCGAGCTCTAACCGGGGATGCTGAAGAAGCCCTTCGGGTCATCGGCGCCCAGGAGGTCGTGATGGAAGATGATGGCGTCCACCGGCCGGGTGTCCACGAACAGGACCGCGACCGTCCGGGAGTGGACGACGGTGTAGCGGGTGAGGTCTTCCACCCAGGAATGGATCCCGGTGTACTCCTCGACGAACAACCCGTCACCGAGCAGGCCCCGCTGCTCGAGCAGATCGTAGACAACATTCCAGGCCAGATCCATCAGTTCGTGGATGGCCGCCTCAACCGTTGGAGCCGTCATAGGACCATGGTGCTCCCGGGCACCGACAGTCTCGGGAAGCCGGCGGGCGTGTCCTCAAGCTGGTGGCCAGCCAGAGTTAGACTGGGCCGGGTAAGGACGGATTGGGGGATCCGTGGAGGTTCACGCCGCCACTCCGCTGGTCGGTCGCCGCCAGCGAACCAAGGATGACCGTGACCTTTTTCCAAGGCCTGCCCGTACCCGAAGAACCGCGCCGTGGCAGTACTGTCAGATACGTTCCCCCGGCCTGGGCTGGTGCACCGGCCTATGAGCTGCCTGCAGTTGTTCACATCGGACAATTCCTGCACCGCAGCCGGAACTTCATCATGGCCGTCGAACTTGCGAAGGTGTACTCGACAGGATGCTCCCTCGATTTGACCTGGACAGTCCGACGCGCAGAGGAAAGCGAAAAAGAGTGGGCTGAGCTGAGTGGGGCGTTTTTCGGTCACCCGCACAGCATGCAGTCCATCGAACGACGTCCCCTCGCGGCCCTCCTCCTCGGTGTCCAACTGGCCGACGGGGCCAAGGCCCGTGCGGACTCTGCGCTGCAATCCCGCTATCCTCCGGGAACTGCCAAGCAGCCCGACCCGCCCGTCCTCATCCTGCAAGGCAACGGTGGCACCGGCGGCGACGACGAAATGGCCGGTAAGGGCAGCGTATGGCTGTGGCCGTTGCCGCCAGCCGGGGATCTCCGCCTGCTTGCCCAATGGACAAGTATGGGCATGCCCGAATCTTCCATCGTCCTAGACGGCGGCCACCTCCGGGAGGCCGCAGCAGGGGCACAAAAATATTGGCGGGAGGAGGGCGGGCAGGCATGATGGCTCTCGACAGTCTCGTCCTGGCTGTGGTCTTCGCGGCAGTCTTCTTCTATCTCCTCTACGGCGTTATTCGCGCCGCCGTCCGTGACGGCATACTCCAAGCCGATGAGCGGCAGGTCGGGGTTGGGGTCAACAGCAGCGGAGACGGGGCTTGAGCGCCCGAGGCTGGCTCCTGGCTGCCGTCGGGACGGTCTTCCTCGTCTTTGTGCTCCCGTACATCCTGGCAGCGCTCGGGCTGGCTCCCAACGGCACCGAAACCCTGCTCCTCGTCGTCCTGCTTTGGGCCGGCAGCTGGGTCTTTGCCCGTCGGCGAGCCGCAGAACGACGCGAATCAGATCGCTGATTCCTCCGGCGCTATTTCGTTTCCAATAGGGCGAGCAGGGACCGTAACGGTGAAGGGTCGAATTCGACGCGCCGTCGCACTGACCAGGCTTCAGCCACGTCAACGGCTTCTCGCATGGATTGCACTCCAAACGCGTACGGGTCATCCGGCGGATCGACCGTTAGGGCTACCTGAATCTTTAGGAGTCGGTCGGCTTTTCGGAACGCACCGGTGCGAATTCCCTCGGAATCAGGAGTGATGAGGTGTCCGGGTACTTGAAACTCGACGTTGATATTCAAACCTGAATCAAGTTCGTCTCGTAGGCCTGACACGCCCCGCGATAACCGTATGAGAGCCTCCCGCCAGATCTTGCTCTCGGAAGTAAACCCGCCGACGATGACTCCGACCAAGAGGGGTTTGGGCCGGTCGGGAATTGAATCAGTCAGGAAACATCTCCCTTCGGTTCCCCGTCGTCCACGAGCTCGCCGGCGGCGATGCGTTCGGCGGTGCGTCGATAGGCCTCGGATGTAGTCCTCGATGTCGTTGGCCCCGATGCGCTACACACCCCGGCCACCGACCTGAATCCCGCGAAGCTCCCCTGTCCTAAGCAGTGCCCGGATCTGGTTCTGGTTCACATTCAGCTCTTCGGCCGCTTGCGAGATCGTCAGGAAGCGCAGCTTCTTCGGTTCGTCGTTCACCGGCTCATCCTATGTGCGGCTGCAGTGTGCAGTTCGAACGTGTGAACGGCGTGGTGGCTCACGAATGACACCGAAGATTGCTGCTCACATCGCGTCTTCCAACTGGCAGCCTTCAGACGAGACATTGCTTGACTTGCGCTGCATCAATGGCCTCCGTAGTCTAGGCCCCACTGCGGCGCCACAATTTTGGGCCGGCAGGATTACTAGCTCATCTGAGTTTGTGAAATCCGTATTGGGGGATACATGTGTGACAACAAAAAAGCATGGAAACACGTCTGCCGATTGGTGGCGACTATTACTGCCGTGGTGGCAATCATGGTGGCATCTGTTGGACCCGCCGGTGCTGCTGGTGCGAAAACAATAGCCACGGCCAACTCCGGCGTCGCCCTGCTTCAACCCACTCCGGCTCAGACGCAGGAAGCCTTGAACCGCCTAGGGCAGGCTAAGTCATCTGATCCGATTGGGTTCGCGGAGCGGCTTCAGATTATCGAAGAATCAAAACCACTTTCCGCTTTTCTTTCGTCTGACAGCCGCTTTGACAGCAGGCTTCAGCAAGAATTTTTAGCTGCTTCAATGCCAACTGATGTCCTTAAGGCGTTGGTCGAACTAACTGACAGCGGATACCTTTCGCTGGAAGTCAGTGACGGACCGAACAGCTCCAAAATTGCGAAGATCGTCAAGGCAAAGCCAATTATGGTTGGCGGAGGAAAGGGCAGTATGGGCATGCAGACGGCGTTTCCGCAATGCCCTGCAGCGTGGGCAGCCCTTTGGGCATGGTGGGGCACTAACGCCGCATTCTGCGGTGCTCTCGGATTCTTCGGCCCGATGGCCGCGTTGGGCTGCTCAGCCGCTATGGCCATCGCTGGATCTGTAATCGATTTCAACCGAGGATGCTGATGAACAAGGACACAAGCGCAAGGAACTATTGGCTTGGCCTCGCGGCCATGTACGGACTGACCCTTAGCGTTGTTGCAGTGGCCGAGATGCCCTGGCCCCTGATGATGGGCGGCGCGTTTATCCTCTTCGCCGTCCTGCAGAGCATCCGATACCGCCAACTCGGCCGAAAGATTCAGGGCAAGCTCGCTACTGCCAGCCCCGGTGTAGGCGTGGTTGGAGCGGTATTCGGCGCCGCGGCGGTCCTCATCCACGGCACACCAATAGCCCTCTGGGCGGGGCCGCTCCTAGGTATCATCGCGTTCCTCGGAATGTACCTCTACCTTCACCGGTTTGGACGGTTCTACAGCCAAACGAACGAAACGGCTACCTGACCCCGTCAGGCGGCATATAGCGAGCTGAGACAGTTGGACCCCGGAATATATCCGGGGTCCAACTGCGTGTAGCGGCCCTACTGGTGAATGTGCATTCAGGACGGAAGCTCAAGATCGAATCAGTTAATCCCGAGGATCGGCTAATTCGCTTCCGCTCTCCCCTCCGGGCTTTTTAAAGTGTTCCCACAGGCAGCAACGATCACGTCGGGGGACGTATGAGCACGAGTGGAATTGAGACCGCTAAGGAACCGTGCAGAGTCCGGCCAGCTCCAGCACCGCCCAGCAACCAACTGGCTCGGCCGCGGTCGTTGCCCCAGCTTCCAGCGTGCAAGGGCCGGGAGCACGAGGTGCAGCGGCTGATCCGGGACCTGGCCGCGCTTGCCGCCAGTCAGGGGAGGACTGCATGACCGCCGGCGTCGATACGTCTTTCGACTACTTCTCTGACACGCCCCCGGGGAAGGATCCGGACAGGTACAGCCCAACGCTCCGCCAGCATCACCAGCTGTTGTGGAACAAGGAGTTACCCACGGGCGGGCACTTCACCCTGGCACCTGAGCCCGGTGCGTACCTTGTGCATAGATCAGCATCTGGTGTCTTCTTCCTCTCCAGTGATGCCACCATGACCAGGCTGAAGCACAAGGCGGCCCGAGTACGCCTGGAAATTCCAGCGGAGGACCTGCCCGCCTACCGCGGCTACACTGCCGGAAGCGCGCTCGTGTTCCCCGGCAACAGCATCGGCAGGAAGATGACGATCAACCGTGCACGCGGGTGTTACCCCCGGATCGCTGACCGTTTCGACCTGACCTTGGAGTGCATCCGCCGCCACTATCTTGGGGAGCTGCCGAACCCACTGGGCGAGGTTTTTCACAGGTATGCGGACTTCTATGCCCTGTTCGGGGACTTCTCCGGGTACGTCAGTTTCTTCCTGCTCCAAGACCTTGTCGAGGAGGACGGCAAGAGCATTCGCTTCTTCCACCCGTTCGACGACTTCCGCACCCCGGCGGTGCCTAAAACCTGGCCAGAATACCTCGCGTATCTACAGCGCAGCGAAGACTTCATCACCGCCCGTAGCCGCACAATCGACGCCGAGCCCTAGCCTCGATTTTTCATGTCGGTCGAGTGGGCCGCTGGATCCCGGCTTGGTTCTGGTCCGAAACGGATTCTGTGGTTCGGGCGCGCTGACCAGGCCTGTTGTCGCTGGTAGGGCGCCGGGTTTCACGTCTCCGGTGGGTCGTGCTGGTGGTTTTTGGGGCTGGCCTGGTGGTTCTCAGGCCAGGAGCGGGTCCCGCCGGCGGGGCTGTTTTTCAGTGCGGCTGTCGCGGCCAGGAGCGTGGTGATCGTGTCGGTTTCCGGTGCTTTGTCGGGGATCAGCAGACTGGTTCGTCGGGCCTGACTTGGCTCATTTGCTTAGTGCGTGAAATTCGGACTCCGGATGGCGTCGAGAATGGCCTGCTGCTCGGTGGCGATGTCGGGGGCGAATGTTTGGTTGGTGCCGTTGATTGCGATGGTCGCTGAGCGTAGGGGCCGGAGTTGTTTGATCACGTTCCGCACCGCGAGACCTGTCCGGTTCTGGACAGCCCGGGAGACTGCAAGGGCTGCGAACACAATGGTCAGGTGGGCTTCGATCGCGTCGCGGGCGCGGTGGAACATGGGCCTGGCGCGCAGGTCAGTTTTGCTCATTCTGAAGGACTGCTCGACATGCCACAGGTCGTGGTAGGAGCCGATGACTTCCCCTGCGGTCATGATGTTTGCGGGGATATTTGTCACGTACCCTTTCAGGCCGGCCAGTTGCCTCGCACGCGTCAGTGACGCCTCGTCGAGGCGGCGCGCGCCGCCGGAGGTCTTGACGAACCTTGGGGTCCGGGCCGCCTTCTGGCCCTCGATGACCTTGCGCGCCCGGTTTTCCTGAGCCGTGAGCGTCTTGTTGTCATGAACAGCTCGCTTGCGGGAGTAGGCCCACACTGCCCGCCACGAACCTAGGTGCTGCTCTGGGTCCCAGACGGGTTCGGCGCGCAGGTCGGGGTTGTTCTCGTTCTTGTGGCCGGTCCTGGTTGTGATG
>JBKJVX010000193.1:0-3017 GCA_046717065.1 Arthrobacter sp.
GAGCACCCCGCCGCCGACACCCAGTTAACTTCCTGCTGTTGCCCAAGAACTGACTAAACGCGCGGGCGCTGCTGCCACGTCCTCTGCGCACGAGATTGTTTTCTTTAAAGGAGACCCTTCGAATGACCACTTCCCCCACAATGTCCCCTGCCATCGCATCCGAGCGCGAGTCGTCCCTCATTGCCTCTGTTCCTACCGGTTTGTTGATTGGTGGGCAGTGGCGGGAGGCGTCCGACGGCGGCACCTTCGATGTGTACGATCCGGCGACCGGGCAGGTGCTCGCCACCCTGGCCTCCGCCACCAGCGAGGACGCGGTCGCGGCTTTGGACGCAGCAGACGCCGCCCAGGCGTCCTGGGCGCGGACCGCGCCACGGGTGCGGGCGGAGATCTTGCGCCGCGCATTTGACCTGGTCACCGAACGGGCCGAAGACTTCGCGCTCCTCATGACCCTGGAAATGGGCAAACCCCTGGCCGAGGCCCGGGGCGAAGTCACCTACGGCGCCGAGTTCCTGCGCTGGTTCTCCGAAGAAACCGTCCGCGACTACGGCCGCTACCTCACCACCCCCGAGGGCAAGAACAAGATCCTGGTCCAGCACAAACCCGTCGGGCCCTGCCTGCTGATAACCCCGTGGAACTTCCCCCTGGCTATGGCCACGCGCAAAGTCGCTCCCGCCGTGGCCGCGGGCTGCACCATGGTCCTTAAGCCCGCAAAGCTGACTCCCCTAACCTCCCAGCTGTTCGCCCAGACCATGATGGAAGCCGGGCTCCCTGCCGGGGTCCTGAACGTCGTTCCCTCCTCCTCGGCCTCGGGGATCTCCGGCCCGCTGCTGAAGGATTCCCGGCTGCGGAAGGTCTCCTTCACCGGCTCCACCCCCGTCGGCAAACGCCTCATGGCCGACGCGGCGCAGAACGTGCTCCGGACCTCCATGGAACTCGGCGGCAACGCACCGTTCATCGTCTTCGAAGACGCCGACCTCGACAAGGCCGTCGAAGGAGCCATGGCCGCCAAGATGCGGAACATGGGCGAGGCCTGTACCGCCGCCAACCGCTTCCTCGTGCACGAGTCCGTTGCCAAAGAATTCACCCGGAAGTTCGCCGCCGCGATGGGCGCCCTGACCACCGGCCGAGGCACCGACCCCGTCACCCAGGTCGGCCCGCTGATCGACTCCGGGGCAAGGGATGACGTGCACGCCCTGGTGTCCGCCGCCGTCGACGCCGGAGCGGTTGCCGTCACCGGCGGCGGACCCGTGGACGGACCCGGGTACTTTTACCAGCCCACGGTACTGGGCAACGTTCCGAACGATGCCGCGATCCTGGGCCAGGAAATCTTCGGACCCGTCGCCCCCGTCACCACCTTCAAAACCGAAGAAGACGCCATCCGGCTGGCCAACGCCAGCGAATATGGCCTCGCCTCCTACCTGTACAGCCGCGACTTCAACCGGCTGCTGCGCGTGGCAGAACAGATCGAAATCGGCATGGTCGGGTTCAACGCCGGCGTCATCTCCAACGCCGCCGCACCCTTCGGCGGCGTCAAGCAATCCGGCCTCGGCCGCGAGGGCGGCACCGAAGGCATCGCCGAATACACCACCACCCAATACATCGGCATCGCCGACCCCTACGCCGCCTAACCCCGTTACGCCAAAACGCCTGCCGGCCCTCGCGGTAAAAGGGGCCGGCAGGCGCGCGATTATCGCACAGACGCCGCCCCGATCCGGACGTCAAGCGGCGCCTGTATTTCGTTGCTTCGACCTGCACCCGAGATTAGGCGCCGCAAGTCATCTCCGGATTGACCCGAGGTCACCCCGGAAGCACGGCAAGTCCGTCGATCTCGACCTTCATTCCGGGTGCGTCGTTAGACGCCATCAACCGCGCCCTGACAGCGGTGCCCAGCGCGGCGCCTCTGAGTTACCACCCTGACGAAGGGCTGTCCCGGGTTGCTAACCATCCGCTAACGCAGCTCGTCGATCACGCAATAGCGGGTATCACCGAAGATGCGGCTTCATTGTTGACCGGCCCGGATGTGCATCGGATAGCGCAGTGCGCATCCAAGCCGTGCGATCGATTCCTGCTGCGGACCCACTCACGGCGTCAGTGGTGCTCTGAACGATGCGGCGCCAGACAACGCGCCAATCGCGCCTACGCCCGCAAACAGGACAATGCGTCACCCCACGGAGCAGGAAATGGCACCCGGAACACGGAAGCGGCCATGGCCCGGGACCGCGGCTAGCCGCCGCGCTTGCTACCGGGAGAACGAAGCGCTTGGTACCCAGGCCGCGCGCGCCGGGGGTACTGGCACGTGAACAAGCGGAGGCTGTTAGCCAGCCCGGGCGTCAAAATGGCGCCTGTACTCCGTCGGCGTTGTGGAAAAGGCGGCTGCAAAGTTCTGCCGGAGGGTGACGGCGTTGCCGAATCCGCAGTCGGCAGAGATCTGGTCTATCGACAGGTCTGTCGTCTCGAGCAGCCGCCGGGCCGCGTCCAGGCGGCGGGCGCGGACCCAGGCGGCCGGCGTCGTCCCCGTTCCGGCGCGGAAAGCACGAACAAAGGTGCGTCGGCTCAGGTGTGCCTGCGCGGCAAGCCGGTCGATGGTGAGCGGTTCACCCAGGTGGGCCAGAGCCCATTCGAGCAGGCGAGAGATGGGATCGTCGGTGGAGCGCTCCGGCACGGGGCGCTCAATGTATTGCGCCTGCCCACCCTCCCGGTGCGGCGCAATGACAAGGCTGCGTGCCACCTGGTTCGCAGCCTCCGCCCCAAGCCGTGCGCGGACCAAGTGCAGGCAGGCATCCAATGCAGAGGCCGTGCCGGCCGAGGTCAGGACATCGCCGTGGTCGATGTAAAGCACCGATTGATCAAGGGCGATATCCGGGTGCCGCCCGGCAAAGGAGTCAAAAGCCTGCCAGTGCGTGACCGCCCGACGCCCGGCGAGCAAGCCGGCGTCGGCAACGGGAATCGCACCAAGGCACAAACCCAAGATGGGCACCGCACGCCCATGTGCCCCTTGAAGCACCTGCCGCAGCGAA
>JBKJVX010000194.1:0-6589 GCA_046717065.1 Arthrobacter sp.
GCGCTGGTGTTCCTGATCGCTGGGATCATTATGGTCATCGCCGCGCTGCTGGCTTTCCTGACCCCCGTGTACCGGCGGGTATCGGCCGAATATCAGCAGGCGGCCGCAGAGGCGAAGGCCACGGCGGACACGGACGCGTAGGGCGCCAAGGCAGCAGCATGACTTGCCGCCGCGATTGTGCCCTTAACGCCGGGACGCTCTCGCAGTAGGTGCGAGAGCGTCCCGGGAAAAGGCGCGTTAAGTGCGAGAGCGTCCCTAAAGAATGCGCGTAAGTGCGAGAGCGTCCGGGGAGGCTAGATTCCCAGGGCTTCCTTCAGCGCTGCCACGTGGCCGTCGGCCTTGACCTGGTACTGGGCCAGCGTGACTTTGCCTTCGGAATCCAGCACCACGGTTGAGCGGACAATGCCCTCGGTGATTTCGCCGTTGACCAGTTTCTCGCCCCAGGCGCCGTAGGCCAAGGCGACTGCGTGGTCCGGGTCCGAAAGCAGCGGGAATGTCAGGGAGAAGTCGCCGGTGAAGCCGGCGAGGGCTTCCGGTGCATCGGGGGAGATGCCAATGACCTCGTAGCCTTTGCCCTGCAGGGAGGCCAGGCTGTCGCGGAAGTCGCAGGCCTCGGTGGTGCAGCCGGGGGTGGCGGCCTTGGGGTAGAAGTACACGATGACGTTCATGCCACGGTAGTCGGCCAAGGCAGTCTCGCGGCCCTGGGCGTCCTGAAGGGTGAAATCAGGGGCCTGGGTTCCGGGCTGAAGCTTGGTGGTCAGGGTCTGGCTCATGGCGTTCCTTTGGAAGACTTTGTCATTTACTGGCAAAACATCAAGTGAAGCGGCTTCCCGCTCAGTCATACAACTCCGGCGTCATATGCAGTATTCCGCCGGGCCGCGGACGGTTGCGCGCTGTCCCGGCACAAACCGGTACCCGCCGCCCCGCACAGTGGCCACGGCATGGCGCGCATTTCCGAGTTTCCGCCGGATCCGGCCCACGTACACGTCGATGGACCGGGCCGAGGCGCCGGGGGTTTCGAACGAGTCCAGGAACTGCTGCAGCTCCTCCCTGCCCACAGTGCGGGACAGGTGGGTCACCAGGTACCGGAGCACCTTGAACTCGACGCCGGTCAGCTGCACGGCGCGGCCGTCCAGCAGCACGGTGTCGGCAGCCAGGTCCACGGCAACCCGGCTGACGGGACCGGCCGACGGCGGCAGCCGGGTGCCGCCGTCGTCATCGGTGCCGCCGGGGTTCTCCGCCGCGGAGGGAGGCTGAGAGGAGTCGTCTGCGGCTCCTTCCGCCGTGGCGGAGACCCCGGACGTGGAAGCCCCGGCGGCGGGCCAGTGGACTTCCGCCTCCGGAGCAGTTTCGAGGGCCCTGGCAAGGACCAGTTGGGCGGCACGGGCGAGGATTTCCGGGCTGGTGCCTTCCCCGGGAACCACCCACACGGCAAGGCCCCGGGCAGCCGCCACCGGCGCAGCAGCACCCCTGACGGCAAACCGCGGCCGTGCCTCCGTCCGGGGATGGTGGGCTTCCACTGCCATGGCGCGTCCTTAGACTCCGCCGCGGCGGATCAGCTTGCCCGTGGGGGTTTGGCCGTCCACCACAGCGCCGCGCAGGAACGTCTTGCGGACCACGCCGGAGAGGGCCTTGCCGTCGTAGGGGGTGATGGGGTTCTTGTGCTTGAGCTTGGACACGTCCACCACGAACGCCTCGTCCGGAGCGAACACGGCGAAGTCGGCGTCGTAGCCCAGCGCCAGCTGGCCCTTGTTGGAGAGACGGGCCAGCGCTGCCGGCTTCTCACCCATCCAGGACACCACCTGCTCCAGCGGAATGCCGCGGTGCCGTGCCTCAGTCCAGATTAGGGACAGGCCCAGCTGCAGCGACGAGACGCCGCCCCAGGCCACGGCGAAGTCACCGTTCTCCAGGTCCTTCAGATCGAGGGTGGAGGGGGAGTGGTCCGAGACGATGCAGTCGATGGTGCCGTCCTGCAGGCCCTGCCACAGCAGCTCCCGGTTGGAGGCCTCGCGGATGGGCGGGCAGCACTTGTAGGCGGTGGCGCCGTCGGGGATTTCTTCGGCCATCAGCGTCAGGTAGTGCGGGCACGTCTCCACGGTCAGCTTCACGCCGTCGCGCTTGGCGGAGGCAATCATGGGCAGGGCGTCCGACGACGAGAGGTGCAGGATGTGCGCACGGGCACCGGTCCAGCGGGCCCGTTCGATGACCTCGGCGATGGCCTTGTTCTCGGCACCGCGGGGGCGGGAGGCCAGGAAGGTTTGGTAATGGTCGCCGCCGGGATGCGGCGCACGGTCGATGGCATGGGAGTCCTCCGCGTGGACGATCATAAGGGAATCGAAGGACTTCAGCTCGGCCATGTCCTCCTCCATCTCATCCGCGTCCAGGTGCGGAAACTCGTCCACGCCTGAGTGCAGCAGGAAGCATTTGAAACCGAAGACGCCTTCGTCGTGCAGGGCACGCAGGTCACCCTTGTTGCCGGGGATTGCGCCGCCCCAAAACCCAACGTCAATGAACGCCTGGTCCTCGGCCACCTCGCGCTTCAACTTGAGGTTTTCCACCGTGGTGGTGGGCGGGACGGAGTTCAGCGGCATGTCGATGATGGTGGTCACCCCGCCGGCAGCGGCTGCACGGGTGGCGGAGGCGAAGCCCTCCCACTCGGTGCGGCCGGGCTCGTTGACATGGACGTGGGTGTCCACCAGCCCGGGGATCAGGGTTTCGTCGTCGGCCAGCTCAATGACCTCGGCGCCGGCCAGGCCGTTGCCCAGCGGTTCGAGGGCCACGATTTTTCCGCCGCGCACGCCCACTTCGCGGGGTGCCAGGCCGGCGGTGGTGAGGATGCGCTGGCCGCGGATGACCAGGTCAAAACGTTCTTCAGACATGGAGGTCCTCCTTGGTGGTTGCGGGACGGGACAGCGTGTTCGCCGCCAGCCTTCCGCTGATCTGGGTGCCGAGCTGCTCCAGAAGCTGTGCTGCCTCTGCTATGCACCTGTCTACAGTGCTTTCAAGCTCGGTCAAAGCGTAAACGTCCTCGAATCCGGCAGCGGCTGCCTGGCCCGGTCCAAGCGTGGTCCGGCCGCACACTGCGATCACCGGGACACCCTGGGCTGCGGCTGCCCGGGCAACACCCATAGGGGTCTTGCCGAGCAGGCTCTGTTCGTCCAGGCTGCCTTCGCCGGTGATCACCAAGTCGGCGCCGGCCAGTCTCTGCCTTAACTCTGTGAATTCCAGGACGACGTCGATGCCGGGGCGGCGGGTTGCGGCGAGTACGGCGATGGCGGCGTAGCCAACGCCTCCTGCTGCTCCGGCGCCCGGGGCTTCCGCCGCCTTGAGGGCCCTGTTACTGGGGCCGTCGGGACCGATTTCCCTGGCCAGGACTTCGACAAACCTGGCCAGGGCGGCGTCGAGCACGTCGACGTCTTGTTGTGTGGCGCCCTTCTGCGGGCCGAAAATCGCCGCGGCACCTTGGGTGCCGAGCAGGGGATTGTCGACGTCGGACGCCAGCACAAAGCGTGTGTCCTTCAGCCGGGGTTCAAATCGGCTGAAGTCGATCCGGTCCAGGCGGGCCAACGCGGCACCACCGGGCGGAAGTTCGTTGCCCTCGATGTCGAGGAACTTGGCGCCAAGCCCCTGCAGGAGGCCCGCACCGCCGTCGGTGTTGGCACTGCCGCCCACGCCCAGGATGATGCGGTTGCAGCCCGCGTCAAGGGCGGCGGTGATCAGCTGGCCGGTGCCCAGGCTGGTGGCGGTGGCGGCCGCCGTCGAGCCTGGCCGTCCGTTAACCAGCGCGCCGGCGGGGAGCAGGGCCAAACCCGAGGCCGCCGCCATTTCGATGACCGCCTCATTGCCCCGGACAGCGAACTCGGCCGTTACCGGTTCGCCGGTTGGTCCGCTAACCACCGCGCTGCGGCGGATGAAGCCAGAGCCGACGGCGGCGTCGAGGGTGCCCTCACCGCCGTCGGCTACTGGAATCCGGACCACGTCAAGGTTGCCGCCCGCGCCGCGCTGCAACCCCTTTTCCAGGTGGCTGCAGACCTCCGGGGCGGACAGGGAGCCCTTGAACTTGTCCGGGGCAATGACGATGCGCATGTTTAGCCCTGCAATGCCAGGATGGCGGTGGGGGCGTCGGCAGCGGTCTCGGCCAGTTCCTCGAACTCGTTCACGGCGTTGATTTCCACGCCCATGGAGATGTTGGTGATCTTTTCCAGGATCACTTCCACCACCACGGGCACCTGGAACTCGCCCATCAGTGCCTTGGCCTTGTCGAACGCGGCGGCGAGGTCGTTGGGGTCCTCCACGCGGACGGCCTTGCAGCCCAGGCCCTCGGCAACCTTCAGGTGGTCCACGCCGTAACCGTTTGTCTCGGGGGAGTTGATGTTGTCGAACGCCAGGGACACGTTCTGTTCCATGTTGAAGCCGCGCTGGGACTGGCGGATCAGGCCCAGGTAGGAGTTGTTCACCACCACGTGGATGTACGGGAGGTTGAATTGTGCGCCCACGGCCAGTTCCTCGATCATGAACTGGAAGTCGTAGTCACCGGAGAGGGCAACCACAGTCTCGTCCGGCTTGCCGCGAACGACGCCGAGGGCCGCCGGAGCGGTCCAGCCCAGGGGACCTGCCTGGCCGGCGTTGATCCACTTGCGCGGGCCGAACACGTGCAGCATCTGTGCACCGGCGATCTGGGACAGGCCAATGGTGGACACGTAGATGGTGTCGCGGCCGAAGGCCTTGTTCATCTCCTCGTATACGCGCTGCGGCTTGATGGGGATGTTCTCGAAGTGCGTCTTGCGGTGCAGCGAGGCCTTGCGCTCCTGGCATTCGGCTACCCAGGCGCTGTAGTCCGGCAGGGACCCTGCCGCCTTGCGCTCGCGGGCGAGCTCAACCAGCCCCGCCAGTGCCGCGCCGGCGTCGGACGCAATGCCCAGGTCCGGCGAGAACACGCGGCCGATCTGCGTCGGCTCAATGTCGATGTGCACGAACTTCCGGCCTGCCGTGTAGGTCTCCAGGCCGCCGGTGTGGCGGTTGGCCCAGCGGTTGCCGATGCCGATCACGAAGTCGCTCTGCAGGTAGTTCTCGTTGCCGTAGCGGTGGCTGGTCTGCAAACCCACCATGCCGGCCATCAGCCGGTGGTCGTCCGGGATGGTGCCCCAGCCCATCAGCGTGGGGATGACCGGGACGTTCAGGGCCTCGGCCAGTTCCACCAGCTGCGCGGAGGCGCCGGCGTTGATGATGCCGCCGCCGGCCACGATCAGCGGGTGCCGGGAAGCGGTGAGCATGTCCAGGGCCTTTTCCAGCTGCTTGCGGGAGGCCTTGGGCTTTTCGACGGGCAGGGGCTCGTAGGTATCGATGTCGAATTCGATCTCGGCCAGCTGCACGTCGATGGGCAGGTCCAGCAGGACCGGGCCGGGGCGGCCGGAACGCATCAGCTGGAAGGCCTTCTGGAAAGCGCCGGGAACCTGGCCGGGCTCCAGGATGGTCATGGCCATCTTGGTGACGGGCTTGGCGATGGACTCGATGTCCACGGCCTGGAAGTCTTCCTTGTGCAGCTTGGCCACGGGCGCCTGGCCGGTGATGCAGAGCATGGGGATGGAATCGGCCCAGGCGGCGTAGAGGCCGGTGATCATGTCGGTGCCGGCCGGGCCGGAGGTGCCGATGCAGATGCCGATGTTGCCGTCCTTGGCGCGGCTGAAGCCGTCGGCCATGTGGCTGGCGCCTTCAACGTGGCGGGCCAGGGTGTGGCGGATGCCGCCGTGGGCGCGCATTGCGGAATAGAAGGGGTTGATCGCGGCGCCTGGCAGGCCGAACGCCTCGATGGCGCCTTCCTTTTCCAGGATGGCCACCGCTGCATCTACGGTACGCATCTTGCTCATGGTGTGCTCCTACTTAAGTCTGTTCGGGGGAAGTCTGTTTTTGGGTGTGCTGAAGGGAGTTTTTGTCCAGATATGCAGACCTAGAGGACGTGAAAGCCTGCTTATCTGGACAAAAACTTTGTATGCTGGGTGGCTGGGGCGCCGGGGTTACTCGCGGCCGCTGAGCTGGAGGACCTGCTTGAAGAGTCCGGAGTGGTCCAGTGCGCCGTCGCCCTGGTTGACGGTGGCGGCGACGAGCTGTGCGACGACGGCGCCGAGGGGGACGGCGACGTTGGCTTCGCGGGCGGCGGAGGTGACGATGCCCAGGTCCTTGTGGTGGAGGGCGAGGCGGAAGCCGGGGTCGAAGTTGCGGTCCAGCATCTTCTGGCCCTTCTGGTCCAAGACCTTGGAGCCGGCCAGGCCGCCGCCGAGGACCTTGAGGGCAGCGTCGGTGTCCACGCCGTAGGCCTCAAGGAAGGCGATGGCCTCGCCGAGGACCTGGATGTTGACGGCCACGATCAGCTGGTTGGCTGCCTTTACGGTCTGGCCGGAGCCGGACGGGCCAACGTGGACAACGGTTTTGCCGACGACGTTCAGGACTTCCTCGGCTGCCTCGAAATCGGATGCCTCGCCGCCCACCATGATGGAGAGGACGCCGTCGATTGCCCCCTGCTCGCCGCCGGAAACCGGGGCGTCAAGGGCGCGGATGCCGGCTGCCCTGGCGTCGTCGGCCACGCGCTTGG
>JBKJVX010000195.1:0-5947 GCA_046717065.1 Arthrobacter sp.
TTCACCCCAAGGCCTGCCGGAAGCAAGCCAATATTGGGTTCCCCGTCTCTGCCGGACGAATTTGCGAACGGATCCCGGGCAGCGGCAGAGTTAGGCAAGTCTGCTCAGGAGTGCCGCATTCGGAGAACCGGCACGGCTTCAAACCCTACGTCACAACAGCCCCATTTGTCACATTTGCATAACGGGTCGAACTGCACGTCCTTGTTTGGCACTTGCGGAGTATACCCCCTAGGGGTATACTCGAGGTTGTTGTCAGTGAAGTGGTATGTCCCGGCCGGTGCCCCGCACCGCCTTTCACAGCCGTTCAACCCCAGCGCCCATCGATCCTTCATCTTCAAGGAATGGAAACTGACATGTGTGGAACTGAAAACCGTACCGAACTGCCCCTCGCTTCAGCCGCCACGGGTTGCGGCTGCTGCTCAACCGAAGCCGCATCTGCGCCCTCCACGGCCGCCAACAGTGGCACCGAATTCGCAGTGGAGGGTCTGACCTGCGGACATTGCGTCCAGACGGTCCAGAAGGCCGTGTCCGCCCTTGAGGGTGTCGAGTCGGCCTCTGTTGACCTCGTTCCGGGCGGCCGTTCACGGCTGATTGTCGGTGGCAAAGCGGACAGTTCCGCTGTGCGTGAGGCTGTTACCTCCGCCGGCTACACAATCATCAGCAACTGACCTCTCCGACCTCCCCTGGCAGCAGGGGCTGTGCTGATGTCCGTGTCCACCATTGTGGTGGCATGAACGCCCGATTGCTGCGGAGGGTGAAACTCAATTCCTCCCAAGCGCGTTGAACAAGAGGCTGTGACCGGCAGGAAAAACTACTGCCGGTAGGCTTAAGACCCTGAACAACCTGCACGGAAGGGAGGAAGCATTGTGACCGCATCGTCTCGTGGTCCCTTCACCGCGTTCCTCCTTCGGACAGGCTTCCTGACGGCGGCTCTGGCGATCATCGCCGGTATCTTCGGCATGCACATCATGACCGGGGCGCACCACATGAGCGCCGCGCACACCATGCCGGCAGAAGCCGCCGAGCCAACGGTGCACCTGCAGAGCATCCCGGCCGGGCACTTACATGCACCGGACGCGCCGCCGGACGGGGCCGCGGTTGCCCAAACAATAACTAGTTCTTCAACTGGTTCTTCGTCGTCCTGTGCCCCCGCTGGTTCCTGCCCGGAGATGTCCGCCGGGGGCAATGCCTGCGTGCTGTCGCCCGGGAACACGTCGCTTACCGCTCCTGCGCCAGGAACGGTGCCGTATGCCTTACCGGACTTCGCTGCGGCGGCTGCAGCCAGCGTCAACTATTCCTACTCACCGGCCAGCCCCTCCCCCGGTGACCTCTGTATCAGCCGGACGTAAACCAGCACCACTGCGCCGTGTCCTGCCCGGCGCAGTCCAGCTAACAGCACGCATAGAACAGGCCCGCCCCCAAGGCGCAGCCGTCACCGCATGCAATCCCAAGGCGCCTACGCGCCGCTGATACTTTTGAGGACCCGATTTCCCATGAAAAAGACCCTGACCATTTCCGCTGCCGCCATCGCAGCAGCAATCGCCCTTGCCGGATGCTCCACCGGTTCCGGACCCGGCAGCCCGGAGACGAGCGCAACGTCCGGTGCCGCCCACCACGGCGGCTCATCAAGCTCAGCCCAGGCCACATCCGCAGCAGCCTCGGCTGACTTCAACGACGCGGACACCATGTTCGCCCAGATGATGATCCCGCACCACGCCCAGGCCGTGGGAATGAGCGACATGATTCTGGAGAAAGAAGGAATCCCTGCCCCGGTGACGGACCTGGCCATCAAGATCAAAGCGGCCCAGGGACCTGAGATCGAACAGATGACCGGCTGGCTTGAAAGCTGGGGCCAGCCCACCGAAGCGCCCACCGGCGCGCATTCGGGCCACAGCATGTCCGGGATGATGGGTGAGGAGGACATGGCCAAACTCGAGGCCGCCCAGGGCACCGAAGCTGCCAAACTGTTCCTCATTCAGATGATCGCCCACCATGAAGGCGCCGTCGAGATGGCCAAGACCGAAACCACCGACGGGAAGAACGCTGAAGCGGTCCAGCTCAGCAAGGTGATCGTCAGTGCCCAGGAAGCTGAAATCCAGGAAATGAAAGACCTGCTGGCTACCCTGTAGCCAGCACACCACCGGCACCGGCCCCGTCCCCCCGTGGGGCCGGTGCCTTCCCCCACCTTTATTTTCCTTGGACCACTTTGGAGTTCCCCGTGTCCCTGCACTTCATGAACCGTGGCCGTCCCGCCGCTGGACTCACCGCGGCCGCCGCCCTCGTTCTCACCCTGTCCGCCTGTACCTCCGGCTCAACACCCGGCACCGCACCATCCACTGCCGCGGCGGGCCTGCCCAGCTCCCACGTCCACGGCCTGAGCGTGAACCGCGAAACAGATCAGGTCCTGCTGGCCACCCATGAAGGCCTGTTCGACGTCACCAAGTCCCCCGCCACCCAGATCGGTGACACGAACGACCTGATGGGCTTCACCGCAGCAGCTGACCAAGGCGTGTTCTATGCCTCCGGACACCCCGGCCCCGGCTCGGACCTGCCCAACCCCATGGGCCTGATCCGATCCACGAACGGCGGAAAAACATGGGAACAGCTCTCCCGCCAAGGCGAATCGGACTTCCACGCCCTCGCCACCGCCAGATCCGGAATCGTCGCCTACGACGGAACACTTCAAACCAGCCCCGACGGAAAAACCTGGACCCCGTCCACGGCCGAGTTCGTGCCGGCCGTTCTGGCCGGCAACCCCGAGACTGACACTGTTCTTGCCACCACCCGCGAAGGGCTCCAACGCTCCACCGATGGCGGGAAAACCTGGCAACTGAACCCCGCAGCCCCCATCATCCAATTCGTCGCGTTCGCCAGCGGCACCGAAGTCGTCGGTGTCGAACCCAACGGTTCAGTCCACTATTCAGCAGACGCGGGAAGTACCTGGACACACACAGGCCGGATCGAAGCACAGGTCCAGGCGATAACCGCCGTGAAAGAGACTGAAGGCAAACCATGGATCTGGGCAGCCACCACCGAAGGGCTCGTCATATCCACCGACGGCGGCGTGTTGTTCCGGGCACCGACACCACCGGGTTCATCGCCTTCGCCGTCGATATCTGCAGGCTGATGGTCATGGCAGCATAGGCGGCTCACTGATGGAGCATCAGGAGAGAATCTGGTTCGTTGACCCGGCCACGCTGCAAGACGTGGTGGTGGACAGGGATGCGATGGAAGCCCGGCTGGAAGACTGCACCGACCTGGAACGCGTGTGGGTGTTGTCCCTTCTGGGACGTGGTGAAGAAGCAGTCTGCGAAGCCAAAGAACTGCTGGCCGCCTCCACGGACCCGTTCCGTGCCCTGCTCGTTCTCGCTTACGCCTACCAACGGATGTATCGATGGCGGGACGCAGCCCAGGCGCAGGAACGGGCCCTGCGCGCCGCACGCACAAAATTCCGGGAAGCCCAGGTCCGCCACCAGATCGGCCGGCGGCTCTTTGACGAAGGCCTTTGCCTCGCGGCCGCGGCCGAGTTCGAATGGGCCGCTGACCTGTTCAAAGCCGCCGGACGTCCTCGCGCAGCACTCACCTCCTACCGGGCAAAAGAACGGGCACTAAAGGTCCACCGCCAAAGCCGGCTCACCGATTAGAAGGAGAGGTATTCACAAGCAAAAGGACAGCCAATACTGGCCAGCAACAGCGCAACGGGGAAGGGAGAGGAGGCGCACAGGAACACAAGGCCCGGGCACCACAAACAATATCCATGCGGGTCCGGAACGTATTTCAGCCAGTCAACCCATGGAAGAGAGAGCGCAAAATGTCCCACAACACCACTCACACACTGCTCGATGCCTACCCAAATGACCTTGGCACCATTGACCAGCACAAACTGGCCGAATGCATCTCGGCCTGTTTTGACTGCTCGCAAGCCTGTACTGCCTGCGCGGATCCGCGAATCTTTGGGGCGCAGGGAGCTCCGAAGCCTCGGCCCTGTCCAACATTTCGGGCAACATCTCCATCTCTGGCATCATCCTGTGCGGGCTCATCATTTCCGGACTCGGGGTACTGAACGACGTCACTATTGCTCAATCGTCCTCCGTGTGGGAACTCTACGAACTCGCTCCCCAAACGTCCGCGCGCGACCTCTTCACGTCTGCCATGCGTATCGGCCGCGACCACATCGCCTCCACGGTCTACACAATTGCGTTCGCCTATGCGGGGGCCGCCCTGCCAATCATGATCCTTGTGATGCTCTACGACCGACCCCTCGGGGAGGCGCTGACCAGTGCCGAAATGTCCGAGGAGGTAGTCCGGACCCTAGTCGGCTCAGTAGGCCTGGTACTTGCCATCCCCGTCACCACTATCCTCGCCGTGCTGGTTGTCAAGGCAACCGGCACCAAGGGCTCTGGCCAGCCTGCTGCTTCCCCAACGGCCTGACCTGCCCGATAAAGCACCTCGAAGAAAGCCCTACACGAAGGCCAGCGCCCCAAGATCGGCCTGTCAACTGCTGCCGCTCCGCCAACACCTGCCCCTTTGGTTGCCGCTTCGGTGTGTTGGACAAGTTTCTGCCGCGTCCGGCAGTCCGTGGGAGCAGGGGTGACGAATGAGCTGTGTGGGGTAGTTTCCTGATGGGCGCGCCGTCCGGCGGGTGGAGGACGCATCCCGTTTGAAGGGGATTGTCATGAAAACCATTGCTCGTATTTGGTTCGTAGCCGCGGCCGTTTCGCTTGCAGGTATCACTGGGTGCTCAGCCCAGAGCGGGGGCTCATCCGCCGCGCCCACGGCCAGTTCCGCTGCCCCTTCGGTTGGTGGGTCAGCCCAGGCCGGTGAAGCGGTTATCACCATCAAGGATTTCAAGTATGAGGTTCCGGCATCGGTGAAGCCGGGTTCGATGGTGACGGTGACGAACGCCGACAGCGCCCCGCACACCGTCACTTCCAAGGACAAGGGCGGGTTCGATGTTGAGGTGCCGGGCGGGGCGACGGTGATTTTCCAGGCATCGGATGCCCCGGGCGAGTACGGGATCATTTGTACCTTTCATCCGCAGATGACCGGGATGCTGGTCGTGAAATGAACCGCCAGGAACTAAACCGGCCGGACCGCTCTCTGTGGGTGCTGCGCGTCGCTGTCGCGGCGGCCCTGGTGGTAAGTGCCGTGATCCATGTCCAGCTCGCCCCGGGCTACCAGCAGGCGGCCCCGGGCGGTGTCGGTCAGGGCACCCTGTTTCTGATCCAGGCGGGAGCCGCGGCCTTGGCCGCGGTGTTTGTGCTGCTCACGGGCTCCCGTACCGCTTTCGCGGCCGCGGCGGTGGTGGGGTTGTCCTCTCTGGCCGCGGTCATCCTTTACCGGTATGTCCAGGTCCCTGCTATCGGGCCGCTGCCGTCGATGTATGAACCCGTCTGGTACACCGCCAAGACCATAACGGCTATCGCTGAAGCTGCCGCGGGTGCGTTGGCGGTGGCTGGGTATGCCCTGCTGCAGAAAAGCCGTCTCGGGTCAGGGACAGCTGTGCGGGGCAGACGCCGCGGCGCTTCGGCGGCTTAACGCAGCCAGATCACGGCCTGCTGAAACGCATGGGGGACCGCCCGGCGGTAGCCTGCCCAGAAAAATGTGAACCCGGCCACTTTCGTCCCCATCCTTTCCCGATGTTGTTGCGAAGTACCGTTAGTCCCCTTCCTGGGGCGCCAACATCACACGCGCGTGTATGAGGAGATTTTTCAAATGAATAAGACACTTCGCTTTATGGCAGTTCCCACATTGGCTTTGGGCGCCCTTGCCCTTTCCGGTTCCCCCGCGATGGCCGCAGACGGTTCTTACCAGTCGACGCTGAAGCAGCTCAACGGCAGCGCCGGCTCGGGCACCATCACTGTTGATGTCACGGGCAACCAGGCCCACGTCGTCTTAAAGGTTTCAGGCATGCCCGCAACCTTCATGGACGCCCCGTACCCGCACG
>JBKJVX010000196.1:0-9509 GCA_046717065.1 Arthrobacter sp.
GTGACATGGTTGTTCAGTCCGGCCACGTGGGCATCTACGTCGGCAACGGCCAGGTCCTTAGCTCCGGCCTGAACGGCAAGAACGAAACCGCCGTCCACCCCCTGACCTGGATGACCTCCAAGGGCGCCGTCACCTTCGTCCGCGCCGGCAAATAAAACCACTGGAGGCCGGTGATTCAATGCCTTGGGGGCAAGGAATCACCGGCCTTCGGCGTGTCCCGATGCCGGTCAAAACGTTGCCGGCGGCTACGCACGTAAGGAAGCAGGACCAGAAGCGCTGCAGTGATGAATACCAGCTGCGTGAGCGTGCGGGGCAGCAGCGCTGTTGCGGGTTCACCACTGAGCGTGAGCCCAGCCAAAGCTGCGTAAACGTTGGCAGGGAAGATCGCCACCAGAAGCAAGGCCAGGCCCGCCGCGGCCCACGGCACCGTGCGGCGGTACAGCAAACCCGCAGCTCCGAGCAGTTCCAGCGCCCCGCTCACCGTGACCAGTAGATCCGGATACGGAAGAGCCGGCGGAATTATGGCAATAAAGTCCGCGCGCATTGACGTGAAGTGGGAAGCCCCAGTCAGGAAGAACATCGCGGCCAGGCCGCCGCGCAGGCTCATATGCCAGGACCGCAGTCCAGACATTCCGGCGGCACCTGCTAGCCGCAACAGCAGGGTTACTGCAACGAGAGCGATCAGGGGTGCCATGAGCAGTCCTTCCGTGACGAGGAATCGCCAGTAAGAGTTTGACTAGTCAGGGGCCGGACTAGGGATCCACCCCAATGCTGCCCTCGCGCTTCCAAGCCCAACCAAGGGCAGCTGAACATATCAACGTCCTCAACATATACCCCAGGGGGTACTGGAGAAGGTGCGCAGCAGTTTTTCTGGATACAGTTCCCGGATCAAGGTCCACCCTGCGCCCGGGACCCGTGGGCCTTACCCTGGCCCGCATCGGCAAATCCCGTCCGTGCGCCGATTTCCCGCTCCCTTCGAACGGGTACGCAACGCCTTGGCCTGGGAGGGCCGAAGACCGCGACGCACACAGCGCGAGACTGCCCGCCCTCGGCGTAATGGTCAGCCATGGCAACGGTCCCTGCCGGACCGCAGCGAGGGCTGCGGCGTGAAAGCGCGGGCATGACCCTGACCTTGGCGGGCCCGCCGCATGGAGTCAGGGAGTACGGGAGCTCGGTGCGGCAGGGATGGATACAAGGGCTTGGACCGTTTGGGGGATGACCTTCGCTGCCTCCGTCTCACTGAGCCGGCCCTCCCGAATTTCCGTTGCCGCATTGTGGAGGATTGCGAAGAAGCAGGCGACGAGCCATTCGGCTGGCTGGTCTGATCGGAACCGGGTTTCGGCCTGGCCGCGTTCAATGAGCCGGCGCACCCGGAGCATCATCTCATCGTGATGGTGCCGGATGCGGTCAGCGCCCAGCTCCTCTTCGGCAGCACCGAGGAGCCCATGGAAATTGTCGATAATTCGCCAGCACGATGTGACGAGCAGTTCGAGGGCTTCCCGAGCGTCGCCGTCGAGATCCAGCGGAGCAAGCTGAGCATCCGCGCGGCTCATGGTTTGCGCAGCAGCCGCGTCGATGAGCTCCCTGCGTGAGGAGAAGTGACCGTAGAGAGTTACCCGGCCGACTCCTGCCGCCTGAGCGATCTCTGTCATGCTCGCCCGCGGGTTCGAGGCCAGGCAGACCAGGGCGGCATCAATGATCGCCGCCCGGTTACGTTGGGCGTCTGCCCGGCGGATTCGGTCGGTCTTTGCGGTTGTCATGATTACACCCTATCTCAAACAGCAGTGTTTGGTTTATCGTAGGTGTACGCACCTGCACATTGCGCGTGTATCCGTTACGGAACCCCTACAACTAAGACAGGAAGCCGTGAAAACGCTTTTGAAAGACCCATCCGAAACACGAGCATTAGTGTGGACCGAGGTCATGATCGCGGTGACGGTCGTCCACCACTTTTACAGGCTCGGCATGGAAGTGCTCATCCCCTCAGCTGTCCTTCTTGCGTTGCCGGTGCTCCTGATGTGGTGGTATCGGCGAAGGCCGAGCCGCGCGGCCCGGTGGGTCTACACAGTGAACGCCGTTCTGGTCTTCTTGTATTTCGGCATACTTGACGGCTTTTTAGACCACGTGCTTAAGGCGGTTGGTCTGCAGAACACCACGTTCCTGCCTGGCAGCGACGCTGACGCTGTCGAGACGGTGTACCACCTTTGGTCGCCCGAAGCTGGCCATCTCTTTTACGAGTCCACCGGCATATTGACCTTTCTGGTCGGTCTCGGAGCCATCTACTTCAGCTACAGGTTCCTGCGGACCGCCGGGACCAGCTCTTCGCTGGCAGGGCGAGTCTCCTCTGAAGCAGCTTCCCTGTGATCCTCCAAAGAGCGCAACCACCAACGGCCCCGTTCGTGCCGCCTCATCGGGGCGACCGAAGCCGACTACCGTGTCCAATGTCCGCTTCACATGCGGACCGTTTAAGACACTGCACTCCGTGATCGAGGCATAAAACCGGGCACCTGCTGCCAGTGGAGATGCCAACCTTGTCTTCGTCGGGGTCATCCCGACGAAGGCGGAACACCGACGTACCGCCGGACTTGGCTGCCCATCGCCAGGAGCTGTGCCGGGCACCTTAACGCCGAGGAACGCGTTCATGGTGACGAAACCGCCCACGCCCAGCAGCAGGGCAGCCTGGACCAAGGCGGCAGGAGCTAAGGTGTCCGCGCGAGGTCACGCCGTGCGTGTGGAGGCGCACTGGCAAGCGGCAAGGGTTCCTTGGGCGGCCTCTGCCTCCGCGAGGTCCCACGGTTCGGGAGTCACAGGTCCGGGGCGTGCTGGAGCTTCGATTTCGTCGGTGTCGGCGCTTGGCCAGAGTGCCACGGCAGTGACGGCACCCAGTACGGCGAGCACTGCCAAGATGAACCAGGTGGTCGTGAAGCCAAGGCTCGTGCCGATCGAGCCAGCGATGGGATATGTCAGGAGCCACGCGAGGTGGGAGAGCGAGAACTGGGCGGCGAAGACTTCGGGTATGCGGTTCGGCTCGACCGAGGCGCGTAGGACCCTGCCCGTAGGTGTGACGATCAAGGCCATACCGCCGCCGATCACTGCCCAGACCAACGCTGTGCCGAGATACGTCGCGGCACCCGTCGCCGTGAGAAACACGGCTCCTGCCGTCCCGGCAACGAGCACTAATGCGCCGGTAATCATGACAGTCCGTTCGGAGACGCGATTCAGGACGCGCGGAAGGATGAGTGCCGTCAACAGCGTCCCGCCGCCAGAGGCGGCGAGCATCCAGCTGACGTCCGTTTGTGAGCCGCCGAGTTCGTCGCGCACATAGTTGACGGTGTTCACGATCACGATGGATCCTGCCGCGGCCACGACCAGGTTCAGTGCCATGATGCCGCGCAGCCTTGGCGTCCGGACGAAAGTCTTAATTCCTGCGCCGGCCCGGTCCCACGCTTTGGTGTGGGCGCTCAGACGTGCGTTGGGGATGCGGGTGGAGAGCACCAGCACAGCCGAGACGATGAACCCGGCTGAGGTCCCGGCGAACAGCCAGGTGAAGGACATGAAGCTCAAGGCGACCGCTGCGAGCACCGGGCTCAGAAGGCTCTCCATAGTGTAGGCAACCTGGGAGGCCGAGAGGGCGCGCGTATACGCGTCCTTATCGGTCACAATGTCAGGAATCACGGCCTGGAACGTCGGGGTGAAAGCGGCGGATGCTGCCTGGAGCAAGGCGATGAGGACGTAGATCTGCCAGATTTCGGTGACGAACGGCAGTCCCAGGACCACACCTGCTCGTAGAACGTCCAGGATCACCAGAAACGCCCGACGTGGAATCCTGTCCACGTACGCCGCTGCGAGTGGGGCGATGATCACGTAGAGGACCATCTTGATGGTCAGGGCGGTGCCGAGAACGGCGCCGGCATTGGGGCCGGCGAGATCGTAAGCGAGCAATGCGAGGGCGACGGTCGCCAGGCCGGTCCCGAAGAGGGCGATGACCTGGGCGCTGAAGAGATGGCGATAATCGCGGATGGCGAACAAGCGCAAAGTCCTGTTCCTTTCCATGTGCGGTTCGCCTGGTATTCACAGCAGAACCGGGGGTTAGGGCCTGCGGCCGGAGAAGGGGCGGTGCCGGGGTCAGGCCGGCAACGAGGTTGAACGCTCCCGTGAGGAATGTTTAATGACACGACGCCGACGACGTCGGTCATCCCGCGTTCGCTGTAGCCGCGATCGTACAGCGCGCGGATCTGCCCGTCAGTGATGGACCTCGGCTCCCGGTAAACCTGGAGCCCTGTGGTGATCCTCTCTGCGACACCAGGGTCCGGTCGACGCCTGCCGGGGCGCACCGGTTCTCTAGGTCCTGCGGTGCGCTTGTCGGGTCGTGCTGCATCAGGACGCGGCGGCCGCAGTCGCGCGGACGGTGAACTGCGCTGTCCGAACGGAATCCTCGTGTTGGAAGTCCAGGTGGAGGCGGTAGGTACCGGCCGAAGGGGCGACAGCGGAGAACGAGACCCTCGGTCCCGGTTCCGTCTGCCCGTCGCCCGGGCCGCCTTCCGGGTGCACGTGGAGGTAGGCGAGATCGCCTCCCCGCAGTGCCACCAGGTGACCGAAAGCTCCCAAATAGGGCTGGAGGTCGGTTACGGGTTGGCCGTTCCTGCTGACTGTGAACGTCAGTTCGGTAGCCTCATTCGCCACGAGGTCACCCTCAAGCGTCACGGTGTAGGTGTCCAGCCGCACCGTCCGGTCCGCGGCCGGCAGCTGATGCGGCTCAAACGTGCCGCCGACGAAGGCATCGATACCCAGGGTCATCGGCTGACCGTTCCCGCCAGGGTGGAAGTCGGCGAAGATCCGCCAGACACCGGGGTTTAGGTTCAGGTCGATGGTCCAGGTTCCGGAAGCGTCCCGCACCGGATGTACATGCTGGAAATGGGCCATGTCGCGACGAACGGCGATCAGGTGCAGTTCCTTCTCATGCACGTTTTTGTACTCCGTGACCGGCCGCCCATCGGGCCCGATGATCCTAAAGCTCACGGTCTGCAGTCCGCTGCCCAAGATCGGGGCGTCAAGCTCGAGAGTGTAGCCATGCTCGGACACAAGCACTCCGCCAGGCTGGGTACTCCCATGACCGGCATGGGGGCCGACATCGTGCCCGGAACTGTGCCCCTCGGAGCTGTTGCCCCCGTGGCTTTGGTTTGTGTGATCGTGTTCGTTCGTCATGTCATTCCCACCTTTTTGTTGTCAACTCTGACTCGAAGGAACAGTCCGCCGGGATGTAGGCGGCGAGTGCTTGTTCGTTCCTTGGTTCAGCGCCCCCGGAGTGCCTGTCGATACGAGGACGGTATACCCCTCAAGGGTATTTCGGTACTCTTGCGGAACTTACTCCTTTCCAAGCCCATAGCGGATCCGCGGTGGTTCTGATGTGCCGGAGATCGTCGTCGCTTGCCTGCCGGCTTGCCAGGGCTGCTGGGCGGGTCAACCCTCAGGATAAACCCGCCGGCGCATGCCTCTGCCGCCGCAGCGCGCTACGGCGGGCGGCGGCCCGAAACCGCCTCCGCACACTAGTTCGTCGAGCCGGGAATACCCCTAGGGGGTATCCGAGTTCTGGTGTACATGGCGCGACGAGCCGATACAGGTCGACCCGGGCACCACGAACCGCAACGGAAAGGAGCTGCAGAAATGAAAACGTTGCCACTCGCGATCTGGGCGATGGTCATCGGCGCATTCGCAATGGGAGCCGATGAGTTTATCGTCGCCGGGGTCGTCAGAGAGATCGCCGAAGGCCTCAACGTCACTTACGGGCAGGTTGGCGCACTCGAGAGCGTCTACGCGCTCGGCGTCGCAATCGGCGCCCCAGTCTTCACCGCGATCGGTACCAAGTTCGGGCGCCGGTCCATGCTGCTACTGACAACCGCGGTATTCCTTCTGGGCAACGTGGTATCGGCGCTGGGACCCAGCTACGAGCTGATCATGGCCGGACGCGTGATCTCAGCAACAGCACACGGCGCATTCCTCGGCATCGCAGCCGTCTTCGCCGCGGAACTTGTCGACGCGACGAGGAAGGGACGGGCTGTAGCGATAGTCTTCTCCGGGCTCACGGCGTCCACGGTGCTGGGCGCACCGCTCGGCGCCACGGTTGGTCAGGCTTTCGGATGGCGGTTCACCTTCTGGACGCTGGTCGTCTTCGGTGGAATCGCGCTGCTCGGACTGCTCATCTCACTGCCGCGAACCGCCAAGCAGGCGGTGCAGGCGTCGAATGCGCACCACGCCCACCACTCCGCAGGTGTGCACGCACATACCCATGAACCGACGGTAGGGCAAAGCCTCGCCGAGCCCGTCGACACCTCGGCTGCGTCGCACGCGCACGGCCACGCTTCTCCAGCACCCGGCAGCGAATTTGAGGGGCTCGATGCCCACGCTCTCGCCCACCTCGGCGGCGCCGGAAACGGGCCTACTCTGCGAGAGCAACTCAGGGCACTCACCCGGCCCGCTGTCTGGGGAGCCTTGCTCACCACACTCTTCGGTTACGGCGGTGTGTTCACCAGCTTCGTCTACCTCGCACCGCAGTACACCGAGGTCACCGGGTTCGACCCGGCCTGGATCACCCCGCTCCTGCTGCTGTTCGGCGCCGGCCTCTTCGTCGGGAATGCGCTCGGAGGAAAGCTCGCCGACAAGGCACTCATGCCCACCGTGCTCGGCGCACTCGCAACCCTGGCAGTGGTGCTCTTCGGGATGACCTTCGCCATCCAAAATCCGATTTCCGCAGTGATCATGACCTTCGTGTTCGGTGTAACCGCGTTCGCGGTCGTCGCACCCCTGCAACTGCGCGTCATGAACGCTGCCGGCCACGCCCCCGACGTGGCGTCCGCGGCGAACATCTCCGCGTTCACCCTCGGCAGCGCCATCGGCATCAGCCTCGGTGGCGCAGCCATCGACGGCGGGCTCGGGTTGGCGTCGGTGAACTGGATCGGCGGCCTCATCACGGCAACCGGGCTCATCATCGCGGTGGTGACCGGGGCGCTGCTCGACAGGCGGGACAACGTCACGACGCATCATCGCGCCCCCGAGCACGAGCAGGGCGCAACCGGCGAAGGGCATGACCACAGCGGCACGATGGCGCCAGCCGAACCGGCCGCCGGACACGGTCGCGGTCACGCAGCACACCACCACTGAGCAGCAGCCTGCTGCACCATCGGGCCGTCCCGTCGAACGCAAGCGGGACGGCCCCCTTGGATGACCAGGTCGCCACCTGGGCGCGCAAGGCCGGGGCGCTGTGGATCGTGCTGGACGGACTGCGAACGTCGGCATCAGGGCACCCGCAACAGATCAATTCCAGATGACACTCCGTGGTTCACAAGGAAAACAGAACGTTTCCGACCTGCGAAGACCCAGATCTTTCCAGGAGACGGGAGCTTTCGCAGCTACTTCTACTCGTCCCACTAAAACGCCGATGATGAAGATTTCGTCAACCTGACTGAACTCAGACGGGCTCGCTCCGGTGACTATCAGGGGAGCGGACTATTCACTCCTCCAAGTCAGGCCGAGCATCCGGAAGGCGTCCTTGATCGCATCGCTGTCGTGGTGCAGTTCCTCGGGCCTGGGGTGCCTTAGCCTCGGGCTGACGTAAGGGTCGCCTGGCCGTTCGAAGATTGCCCAGAGCCTTAGGTCGTCGCCATGGCGGGACGCGAAGGTAACCCCGTCGAGGTCGGTTGTTTCGTAGATCCAAGCGGCAATTGCCTGGGTCAACCGGCGCGGCCGGGCATCTTTTAGGGCTGCGGCGTCCAGGTCTAAGAGTCCGAGGCTGAGAGCCACTCCGATGAAGTGCGGATGGAGGACAGCGATGGACCGGGAGTCCGTCACGGCGCAGTAGGTGCCGGCAAGTTCGGCTGACGTCGCTGCGCGGGCGTCAAGCCATTCCCGGGGCACCTGCCCGGATACCAGTGTCGGGTGCAGCACCGCATCTTCGTCATCCTCGACGATCTCGTCCAGCTTTATTGCTAGCCTCACGTCACGGCGGAAGGCGGCGAGCACCTCGAGCAGGCATGCCCTCAGGCTGGAGCCGGCGTAGACGGTCCGGAAGTTTCCGTGCAGGTCATCCCACCGGCCGGGGAACCTGCCATCGATTGCCCACTCCCAGCCACTCCACGCCCAAGGATCCGGGCGGAAACCAATGCGCCATACCCGGGTGTCAGCAGTTGCTGTTGCCAGTTGTTGCTCGTAAACCACCCGTCAGCCTGCTGCCGCGAATGCCCTGGCTGCGGCAAGGACCGCCTGTGCCGCGTCGTCGACCTGGCCCTCGCGCAGTAGTCGCGCTGGCGGCACGTCGTCCAGTTGGGGGTTCATTCCCTGAAACCAGGCTTGGACCACGGACCGGGAGTCCCGCTCAGCCAACAGAGCTGCGACGTGGTAAGCATGACGCAGCCGGGTCATGACCTCGCCTGACGGTTTCCGCTCACCGTCGGCCCACTGACGAACGGCCCGGGTTTCCTTGACCGAGCCGATGTAGGCAACGAGCTTCGCCCCCAGGATGTCCCGCAGGTCCCGGACCAGTACAGGCTCGGAAAGCCGAATGGAATCCTGGTGCGCTTTCAGCCCTCCACGGGCTCCTGGAACGGCTGTCATGCTTTCATGGTGTCATGGAACAGCAGTATGTTTCAACGGTCCAATCACACCCCGAATCACAAATCTCGGACGCCGGTAATGCGGACTCGGTCAAGTAGCCGTCGCCGCCAAGTCATGAATCATCGCTTTGGCCCAGGTGCTCAGGTCCTCATCATCCGGCGGCACCCGCCGCCTCATGTGCTGGCGTCAGAATAGTGGGAAATTCCTCTTATTGACGGTGGCTGAAGATGTTCTCAGATCCCACCCTGACAGTCGGAGGGGAAGGAAGCGGGGTGGGGTTGCTCGAGAATCGTCGAAATAGTCCGAAGAATCTGGACTTGATGAAGTCCGTTTGGGGCAGGGGGTGGTTGTGTCACATGTCGTGACTGGGTGGGCCTCTGAGAACAAGCAGGAACTCCGCCCACACGCCTAATCCTCCCTTGTCAGGTGGCTTAGAAGTCAGGGTTGGGTGTACTTGAGTTGACGTACCAAGGCGCCCGGGGGCGTCGGATTAGAAACTCATCTTTCGTTCTCATCGGCATCGGCCGGTACTGCGAGATGTCCTTGGCGCAGATTTGCGAGAATCTGATCGGTCAGTGCTTCAATGCCGCCTTCGGATGTCACGGTCAGTCCGGTTTCGGCTGTTTCCAGGGCCTCGAGTGTCTCCAGCTGTGAGGTGAGAAGGGATGCAGGCATGAAGTGTCCTGGACGCTGGACCAGCCGCTCCTTCAGTACCGAAGGGTCGACCTTTAAGAGGATGAACCTGGTGGAGGGAGCGGCTGCGCGGATAGCGTCGCGGTAGGCGCGTTTGAGGGCCGAACAGGCAACCACGATCCCATGGGGGTGTTCGGCCGCGAGTTCTGCGCCGACCAGGCGAAGCCAGGGCCATCTGTCTTCATCGGTGAGCGGTACGCCAGCTGTCA
>JBKJVX010000197.1:0-4722 GCA_046717065.1 Arthrobacter sp.
ATTCCCGGGCGTAGGAGACGAAGGATCCTGAGGAGGGGCGGTGGAGGACGAGTTCGCCCAGGGCGCGCAGGATCAGGAACGCGAAGAACCCGCAGACGGCGTAGGCGATGACCAGGGACGGGCCCGCGGCGTTGAGCCGTCCGCCGGCGCCCAGGAACAGGCCGGTACCGATCGCACCGCCGATGGCGATCATCTGGATCTGCCTGGGCTTGAGGTTCTTGTGGTAGCCCTTGTCCTCGGCATGCAACGCCGACTCGGAGGCATGGGCATGGCCGCCGTCGATCACGTGGTCTGCAACCTCGTCATTGGGGTTGATGGGCATAGTTGTTCCTTTCGATCCGGGGAAGATCTAACTGGTTTAGGGGAAACGTTGTGGGGGCTTGCAGCGTGGGGTCAGAAAACGGACCAGCCGGTCCGGTCGGAAAGGTCGGCGAGGGCGGCAGTGCCGGCAAGTGAGTTTCCCTTGGCGTCCAGCCGCGGGCTCCAGACGGAAATGGCGCATTCACCCGGAACGATGACCAAAATGCCGCCGCCCACACCGCTTTTACCGGGAAGGCCTACACGGTAGGCGAACTCTCCGGCGGCGTCGTACATGCCGCAAGTCAGCATGATGGAGCCGATGCGTTTTGCGTCGCTCCGGGAGAGGACGGTCCCGAGCCTGCCCCGTCCTTCCTTGGCCAGGAAGAGCCCTGCCCGGGCGAGTTCAGTGCAGGTCATCATGATCGAGCACTGGCGGACGTAGTTTTCCACCACTGATTCGGCCGGCTGCTTCAGGTTGCCGAAGTCTTTCAGGAAGTGCGCCAGCGCCAAATTGCGGCTGCTGCTGGATAGCTCGCTGGCGGCCGCGCCCTCATCGATGAACGGCCCGGCGTTGCCCGCCTCCAAGGTGAGGAACCGCAACAGCTGCGTGGCGGCGTCGGATGTTTCTTGCATCAGGTGGTCCGTGACCACCAGCGCGCCGGCGTTGATGAACGGGTTCCGCGGGATGCCGTGCTCCACTTCCAGCTGGACGAGGGAGTTGAACGACGTACCGGAGGGTTCGCGCAGGACCCGGGACCACAGTGTTCCGGACTTATCGCCCCCAAGGGCCATTGCCAGGGTGAAGACCTTCGAGATGCTCTGTATCGAGAATGGGACGTCCGCGTCGCCTGAACTGAACACGGTGCCGGAGGTCGTGGCGACCGCTATCCCGAATTTGTCGAAGGGGACCGCTGCCAGGAACGGGATGTTGGCGGGGACAGACCCGCTTTCACGCTGCGGCCTGTGGTAGCGGACGAGGTCGTCGAGGATGGGGCCGAGCGGCGGCGCCTCAAGTGCTGTTTTCATTTCCTGCCTGAATGTTCTTTGGACGTTCCGGCCCATTCCTGGATATGGAGCAAGGCCACCAGTGCGTCCCGCGGGTTGCCGAAATCCAGCCCTGTGACCCGGGAAGCTTTGCTGATCCGGTAGTAGACCGTGTTCTTATGCAGTCCCATCCGCTGGGCACATTCAGCGACATCGAGCGAGGCGTCGAAGTACGCCCGAAGGGTTTCCGCGAGTTCGAGGTCCTCCTGCAACAGGGTGGAAAGGCCGCGGTGGCGGAAGGTTGAGGACGTGAAATTGTGGACTGCCTCACGGAAAAGGATTTCTCCCTCGAAGTCGTCCACTGTGGCCACGGACGTGTCGGAAGAGGTGCCTACGCAGCTCAGCAGCGCTTCAGTGATGCTGGTGATTGAGTGGATGGACAGCAGGTCCGGTACCAACGGGCCCACAGCCGCAAACGGGCTGATGCCCAGGTGTTTGCCCGCATCGCGGATGATCGACTCGGCCAGGCTCCGCAGCCCCGACTCCGTCGCGTTGGATTGCAGGCCGGGGACAATCACGGCGGTGTCGCCCTTGAACTGCCCAACGACGGCGGAGGCCTTGAATGCAGCCGCATGGATGGAGGCCAGGTTGGCGAGCTCACCGTGCTTCAGTGCGGCGTCGTCGGCCTGCGCTTCGGCATCGGACATGCCGATCAGGATCAGCGCGGCAGGGCGCTCAGCCGGAATCTTCTCGCTGTGCGCGCTGGCTGCGGCTTCCGCAGGACCCGACAGGATCCGCGCGACGCGGTCTTCGCGCATGTGCACGGACTGCTGGTTGCGGTACCGGATCAGCTCTGCTGCAGTCCGGGCGGCCGACCCCTTCAATACATGATCCACGTTGGGGCCAAAGCCGGCACCGGTTTCCTGGAGCCAGATGTAGCCCATAATTCGGTCTCCGGCGAAAAGCGTGATGGCTACCCGTTCCCGTAACCCGTCCTGGGGGCGGGCCGGCACCCTGACTGGCAGCCGTGTTCGGTGCAGCTCCCGGTAGGCGCCGAGGTCCTTCAGCAGCAGCTCGTATTTCCGCGGGCCGCGGCGGGCCAGGATAGAGGCTTTGCGCAGTTCGTCAATGTCATTCGAGACAGTGGAGGATGCGAGCACCTTGTTGGCGGCGTCTTCGATGAGCACATGGCTGGATGTAAGCCGCGCAGTGGTTTGGGCGACTGCAAACAGGTCTTCTTCCAGCAGCGTCAGCACTTCACTCTGGTAGCTGCGCGGCTGGATCCGATCCTGGGCGATGGACAACAGCCGGTCCCAGTCAGCTGCAGGGTTCACCAGGAGTAGGCCCGTCCCGGCGTCGCGCAGCAGTTCTTCCGCTTCGGAAAGTTCTTCGCGGGTTCCCTTAACGGCCACCACCGGTGGCGGATTATGCAGGAGCCGCCGCAACGCGGGCAACGCCGACCGCCCGCGGACGCCGATCAGCAGGACCAATGCAGCGCCGCCGTCGGGCGCAGCATCGTCAGCATCCACGATGAGGAAACGCTCGATGGCGGAACCGGTAGGAGCGGGCCGGAGGATGAGGCTGGCGAACCCCAGGGGGAGATCCGAGAGGATATCGTCCACCGTAACCGCGGCCATAGCTTCCTTCGCGTCGATCGGGCCGGACGGCTCTGTCCGGTCAGATCATGGTATCCAGCCCCGATCATCGAAAAATTGGAAGGCGACCCAAAGGGGGAGGCAGTTTTTCGGTTGGCATTCCAAGCCGGGAGTGGCGAGCTTGCCGTAAGGCCGGGAAGCGGTTCAGGGCCGAGGCAACTGGTGACGGAAACAAAAGACCCCTGCTTCCCGGTAAAACAGGAAGCAGGGGTCCTTTCACATGGCGGTGACGGTGGGATTTGAACCCACGTTGGCTTTTACACCAAACAACATTTCGAGTGTTGCACCTTCGGCCGCTCGGACACGTCACCAACCTCAATAGGGTACCGGAGCGAGGGGCCCATCCCCAAAACGGGACCAACGAAGAGGGCCTCCGCCCATCTTTGCTTTTCCACTTTTCGTTCTGCCGCGATTGATAGTGGGGAAGCAGGGCTGGAACGCCCCTGAAGGAAGCACGGTTAGTCCACTGCGTTGCGAAGGTGGTGGGTAAAAAGTTTGAAGAATTTTTTGGGAGGACCCGCTTTGGGGGCCAGAATGTCAGAGCCCCGCAGGAGGAGGGGGGTATGGAAACGAACGCGGCAGTGGTGCAGGCGGAGGCGACCGTTGTGGCTGCTGTCGCTGCGTTTGCTGCGGTGCTCGCTGGCAGTGATGGTGCTGTTTATGGTGCCACTCGCGATGTTGACGCCGTGGCTGGCCCTGACGCGGCGGTTGAGTTTGATGATCCGTTGCAGCGGGTTGTTGATGGGGCTTTGGATGTCCTTGCCGGGGTGGCACGGTCGGAGGCGAAGCTGGCGGCGGTGAAGGCGCAGGCCGTGGCGGTGTTCGCCGGGGCCACGAAAGCGCTGAACGCACCTGCGCGGTCGCCGTATGAGGTGACGGCGCAGGACCGGAGCCTGGTGGCGGAGGTGGGGTGTGTGCTGGCGATCGGTGACCGGGCCGCCGGTGCCCTGCTCGCCGACTCCCATGCCCTGACCACGTCCCTGCCCCGGACCCTGGCCGCTTTGCAGGCCGGGACGATTTCCTGGGCGCACGCCCGGACCACGGTGGACCAAACCGCGAACCTTGACCCTGCCGGGGCGGCGGCGCTGGAGGCGCACTTCCTGGACCCGGACACGCCGAAACCGGCCGCAGCCGCCAGGATCGGGGAGATGCCGGCGTACCGGTTCAAAGCCAAGGCCCGGGCCTGGCGGGAACGCCACCACCCGGAAAGCTTGGAGAAGCGGCACGCCAAGAGTGTGGCGGACCGGCGGGTCGAATTCTGGCCGGACAACGACGGGACGGCCTGGATCGCAGCGTGCCTGCCCGCGGACCAGGCGTCCGCCATCTGGAACCGGCTCACGGCGGCAGCGCGGGGCTTGCAAGGCCCGGACGAGTCCCGGACCCTGCCCCAACTGTGTGCGGATGTGGCTGCGGGCTGGCTTCTGGGCGGCACTACCACCGAGATCCCCTCACCCCGGGCCCAGGTCCTGGTCACCGTGCCGGTGTTCTCCCTGCTGGGCCTGACCGACGAACCGGCGACGCTGGACGGGTCCGGCCCTATCCCCGCCTCAATGGCCCGGAACCTCGTCCGTGACGGGGCAGGCTCTTTTTACCGGGTGCTGGTGGACCCTCGGGACGGGGCTCCATTGGAGATCGGCCACACCAGCTACCGGCTGACCAAAGCCATGCGGAACTGGCTGCGGCTACGGGACGGAAAATGCCCGTTCCCCGGCTGCAGCAACAACTCCCTGGACAACGAGGCCGACCACATCCTCGCCTGGCACCAAGGCGGCACCACCGGCAT
>JBKJVX010000198.1:0-9639 GCA_046717065.1 Arthrobacter sp.
TTCACCCCAAGGCCTGCCGGAAGCAAGCCAATATTGGGTTCCCCGTCTCTGCCGGACGAATTTGCGAACGGATCCCGGGCAGCGGCAGAGTTAGGCAAGTCTGCTCAGGAGTGCCGCATTCGGAGAAACCGGCACGGCTTCAAACCCTACGCCACAACAGCCCCATTTGTCACATTTGCATAACGGCTCCGGGCTGGAACTTACGCCAATCGTGCCCGTTCAACCGGGTGTAGCAACGATGTGAAGCACCGCCCCGCCCATTTGCATGCTGCTGTAGTGGGCAGCCACCTGCAGAGTGCCCAGTACCCCACCCCCAGCACGAGGGACCCGACGACGGCAAGGACCGGATTGATGGAAAGCAGCACCGGGTAGACCAGCCAGTGGGTGAGGTAGATATACAGGGACGCCGCCGCCAGCCAGCCGGTGACCCGGCGCAGGACCACCGGCACCGGCAGGGCGGGCACCCACACCAGCAGCAAAATGCCTGCAGCGACCGTGACATCGCGGACGGTGCTGCCGAAGAACCCCGGCAGCGTCACCAGGGTGATGACCGAGACAGTGATCCTGTGGAAGTGCGTGCGGGCCCGGGCGAGCGCCCAGCCGAGCGCAAAGAGCCAGAACACCGGCGGCGGCTTGGGCAGGCCGGGATCCACGATGTCGTACCGGCTCAGCAGCGCGATGGCCACCAGCCCCAGGGCGAAAGCGAACGGCGCACAGCGCTCCAACCGGTCAACCCAGGGCACGGCCATGAGCACTGCCACGGCCAGCAGGATGTACACAAGCAGTTCCACAAACCAGAAATGCCACTGCGTGGTTACTTGCTCGGGCCCAACTATGGCGTTCAACAGGAAGATATTGGCAACGCTGTAGCGGTCCGTGAGCAGGTAGGCCACGGCGATGAAAGCTGTGGAGGGCAGAACTATCCTGGCGACGCCGCGGACCTGGCGGCGCAGCCGCGGGAGCCGCTGGTCCGCCAACTGGAAGCGTGCGAAGTTGTAGCCGGCCACCACGAAGAGCAGGTGGGCGGTCTGGAACATGATCAGCTCCACGTGCGTGGCCACAATGCAAACGATGGCGACGGCCCGGAGCACAATCGAGGTTTCCAGGAAGGAGAAGGGGCTCCGCCGCCTGGGCTTCCGGCGGCGCTCCAATTCCCGCACCGGCAAGAGGTGCCAGTCGGAGGGGAGCTGTCCCAGGACGCGTTCCAGCTGAACCGAGACCGCCACGTAGGACAGCGAGTCACCGTCAAGGGAGACGAACGTATCGTCGTCTCCCACAATGGGGCATTCCAGGGCCTCGGCGAAAATGCTTCGGATGTCGTCGGGGTTGCCGGCGGGGGTTGGGCCCCCCGGTGCCGGCCTGGCGGTTGCGGCGCGGGCGGTGCCGACGGCACCCGCAGCAGCGAGCGCCGGAGCGGCAAGTCCCAGGACGGCCGGGTAGTCCACCTTGCCGGTGGTCAGGCGCGGGAGGGCTTCCACGGCATGGATCACGACGGCGGCGCGCGGCAGCCCAAGCGTGCCGGCCAGGGTCTTGGCGAGCAAACCGCCGTCGTGCCCGCCTTCAACGGCGACCACCAGGCGGTAGTCAGTGCCGGCGGCGGCGGCGGTGATCCCCATGTCGGCGAAGATCCGTTCCACCTGGCCGAGGTCCACGCGCAGGCCGACAATCTTCACGAACCGGCTGCGCCGTCCCACTACCTCGTACAGGCCGTTCGGGTGCCGGCGGGCGAGGTCGCCGGTGCGCAGTTCGTGGACTTCCCGGCCGAGTGCCAGGTCCCCGGGGTGCTCGGCGTAACCGAGCATAACGTTGGGGCCGCTGTAGACCAGTTCCCCGTCTGCCAGGTCCTCCACCGGTTCGATGCGGAAGGATCCGCCCGGTACGGGGACGCCTATGGTTTCGGCGTGGTCGGCGGCCAGGTCAGGTGGCAGATACGCCATCCGGGCTGTGGCTTCCGTTGCTCCGTACATCACGAAGAGGTCCCAGCCGCGGCGCTGCCCGGTTTCCGTCCAGGCGCGCACCTTCTCCGGTGCCAGCCGTCCGCCGGCCTGGGTGACGTAGCGCAGGTTCGGCAGGTCCGCGTCCGCGAAGCCGACCCGTTCCAGGAGGTCGAAGGTGTATGGAACCGCCGCGAAGGAGGTGGCCTGCCGTTCCCGGAAGAGATCCCAAAAGCAGGGATCCACCACTGAGAAGTCCGTGAGGACCAGCCCTGCCCCGCGGACAAGGTGGCTGTTAACAACTGACAGGCCGTAGCAGTAGTGCAGGGGCAGCGTGGTGGCGGCCCTGTCGTCCGGCCCAATGCCCAGGTACTCGGCGATGGCCTCGGCGTTGGCTGTGAGATTGGTATGCGAGAGCCGCACCAGTTTCGGTGAGCCGGTGGAACCTGAGGTGCTGAGCAGCAGCGCCAGTTCAGGATGCAGGTGGTGCCGGGAGCCGTTGCGCCGCTCCTCGAGCACGGGCACCCCGTGGCCGTCGCCGGAGCGCAGCAGTACGTCCGGGTCATAGGCGTGCGTGAGGGACGCAAGGGCTTCCGGCTTGTCGGCCGGGGCCAGCAACAGGACGTGGCCGGCCGACAGCGCGGCGAGGTACGCCACCAGCGAGTCCAGGTCGTTGCGCGCGGCCAGCACCACCAGGCGCCGTGCCGTCCCCAGGCGGGCGGCGGCGTCATCCACGCGGGCGGCAAGCTCCCGGTAGGACAGGACGCCGTCCGCGGTGAGTACTGCCGGGCGGTCGCCGTGGCGGGCGAGGTCGGTGAAGGCGGCCCGGGCGAGGTCTGGCTGCGCGGTCAACGCGTCACCAGGGCGATACGTGGGGACATAAAACTGGCCTAACTTAGCTGGACGGGCTCGGGCGACCGCTGCTTCAATGAGCTGCCCGGGGGTGGGGATGTGATGGCATGGTCGCCCAGCAGCAGCGTGGGCGTGGTGCCCGCCGCTACGGTCACCGCTACCGCTGTTCCAACCGGATGGCGGACGGTGTGGGGCTGCCAGGAGCGCACTGTGCGTCCCGAGGCCAGCCGCACGTAGTGGAGGACGAAGGCGCCGTGGTACTCCACCGCGGACACCCGCGCCGGGGAGTCGGGGTCCGGGCGCAGCGCCACCTCGTGCGGCCGCAGCACCACATCTACGTCCGCTTCGCTGTTGGCCCAGCCCGGGACAGTTGAAACGACGCCGATCTCGCATGTCAGCAGGGCGCGGTGCACATGGGCGGGGAGGAAGTCTGCGTCGCCCATAAAGGAGGCCACAAATCGTGTGGCGGGCTGCTCGAAGACCTTCTCCGGCGTGTCCGCCTGTTCGATGACGCCGCCGCGCATTACCACCACCCGGGTGCCGACGGAGAGCGCCTCGGTTTGGTCGTGGGTAACGAGGACGCCGGTGGTGCCGGCCTCGCGCAGCGTTGCCACAGTGTCCCGGCGCACCTGCGCGCGCAGCGACTCGTCCAGGCTGGAGAACGGTTCGTCCAGGAGGACGACGGCGGGGCGGGGCGCCAGGGCGCGGGCCAGTGCCACGCGCTGCTGTTCGCCGCCGGAAAGTTCGTGCGGGTACCGGCCCGCGAAATGGGCAAGCCGCACCAGGTCCAGGACTTCCCCGGCCCGTGCTTTCCGCTCACCGCGGCTCAGCCGGTCCAGCCCGAACTCGACATTCTGGGCCACAGTCATGTGCGGAAAAAGTGCGTAGTCCTGGAACACCAGCCCCACCCGGCGCTGCTCGGGTTCCACGAAGCGGCGCTTGTCCGCCACGACGTCCCCGGCCACCCGGATGGTGCCCCTGTCCGGCCGTTCCAGGCCCGCGGCGAGGCGAAGCGTAGTGGACTTGCCGCAGCCCGAAGGGCCGATCAGGGTGACCAGCTCGCCGGCAGGCACTGCCAGGTCCAGCAGGTCCACGCCCACGGCCCGTCCGTAGTGCTTGCTGACATTTTCGAAGACCAGCGCTGCTGGAGCAGCCTCCGTGCCTGCAGGACGGTTTCCATGTGCCACACGTATGGTCATGCCGGGGCCTTTCCAGGTGTTTCGTTGCGGCGGGCTTGCCTGACGAGGACCAGGACGGGAAGGACGGCGGCCGCGACGATCACCAGTGCGGGCAGCGAGGCCTTTTCCCAGAAGTTTTCGCGGGCAAGCTCGTAGACCCAGACGGACGCCGTGGTGAACCCGAAGGGCCGCAGCAGCAACACGATGGGCAGTTCCTTGACGGCATCGATCGCCACCAGCATCAACGCCACGGCAATCCCGGACCGCGCCAGGGGGACATGCACCCGCGCCAGGATCCGCCGCGGGGCGGCGCCCAGGCTAAGGGCCGAGAAGGTGAGGGTTGCCGGGATTTTCGCGAAGCTCGCGTCCACTGCCTGGTACGCGGGTGCGAGGAAACGGATCACGTAGGCGTACAGGATGCCCAGGACCGAACCGGTGACCAGCAGCCCGGTGCCGCCGGGAACGCCCGCCGCTTCCAGGGCATCATCCAGTGCCGCGAAGGAGATGAGGACGCCAATGCCCACCACGGCGCCCGGCACGGCGTAACCGAATGTTGTCAGCTGCGCCGCGGAGGAGACGAACCTCCCGCCGCTGAGGCGGACTCCGTGGCCCACTGCCACGGAGAGGAACACGCACGCCGCAGCGGTGACCGCAGCGACGAGGAGGGTATTGATGATGTATTCACCGAAGCGGGGATCGGCGAGGAAGCCGGGGTTTTTGACTGCCCCGCCCACGGCCCACCCCAGTAGCTGGAGGACGGGGATCAGGAAGCCTGTACTGACGGCAGCCGTGCAAAGAGCGGCGGCGGCCCAGCCGCGGGCGCCGTTGAGCGTTTTCGGCTGCAGGCCCTGCCCCCTCCCGCCCTGCCGGTGATAGCGTGCCCGGCCGCGCAGGGCCCGCTCCCCCGCCATCACGGCGACGGCGAACAGCAGGACCAGGACTGCCAGCTGGGTTGCGGCGTGGAAATTGAAGGTGCCCTTCCAGACCAGGTAGACACCCACGGAAACGGTCTGGACGTTGAAGTACTGCACCGTGGCGAAATCAGTCAGGGTCTCCATCATCACCAGGGCCATGCCCGCCGCCAGAGACGGCCTGGCGAGCGGCAGCAGAACGCGCCGGAGTGCGCGTCCCCGCCCTGCACCGAGCGTCCGGGCAGCGTCGTACGTGCCGGATGCGTGCTCAGTGAGCGCCGTGCGCGCCAGGAGGTAGACGTAGGGGTAGAGCGACAGCGACATCACCAGCACAGCGCCCGGCAGCGACCGGACGTCGGGGACCCAGACGTCCGTACCCAGTACCGCGCGCAGGGCGGACTGCACCGGCCCGGAGACGTCGAATACGGAGAGGAAGACGAAGCCCAGAATGTAGGCGGGTACCGCCAGGGGCAGGACCAGCAACCAGGCGAAGACATTGCGCAGCGGAAAGCGGTAGGCGGTGACGAGCCATGCCAGGCCGCCGCCCACCAGGAGGGAACCCGCTGCTACTCCCAGCATCAGGAGCAGGGTTGTGAGCACCATGCCGGAAAGGTCCCGCGGCGGCGCCGTGCCGCCCATACTGCCCAGGCCATCAAGGACCACTGCGAACACGGGGGTGGCAACAACCACGGCCACCAGGACGACGAGTGCGGACCATGCCGGGCGTCCGGCACCGGCCGTCCGGCGTGGACGGCGCTTCGGCATCCCCGCTTCTGCGAGGACCGCCGTTTCGGTCACTTGTATCCGGCCTCGGCGAGCAGGTCCACGGCCCCGGCGTTGAGGTCGCCGTAGGCTTCGGCATTCAACGGCATCCGCTTGAAGTCACCAAAGCCTGCAATCACTGGCTCAGGTTTCACCGCCGGGTTGACCGGGAACTCGTGGTTCGCGTCCACGAAGGCGTTCTGGCCCTTGGTGGCGAGCCACTCGATGAGCCGCTGCGCGTCCCCGGCATTATCTGAGCCCTCCACCACGCCCGCACCGGAAATGTTGACATGCGTCCCGGCACCGTCCTGGCTGGCCCAGTAGAGCTCCGCCTTGAAATCGGGCTTGTCCTCCAGCGTCCGGGCCAGGTAGTAGTGGTTGTTGATCCCCACGTCGCAGGTGCCGGCGTCGATGGATTCAAGCAAAAGCACGTCATTGCTCATGATCTGCACATCGTTGGCCACCCAGCCCCTGGCAATCTCCAGGGCTTTCTCCCGGCCGTGCAGGTCGATCAGGCTGGCCACAAGTGACTGGGTGTAGGAGGAAGTGGCGTCCCGCATGCACAGCCGCCCCTTCCACTTCGGGTCCGCCAGGCCGGCGTAAGTGTCCGCCGCGTCGAATTCAGCGGGATCCACTTTCTGCGGGTTGTAGGTGATGGTCCTCGCCCGCATGGCGAGCCCGAACCAGCGCCCCTGCGGATCACGGAGGTCCTCGGGCACCGCTTCATTCAGGGCTGAGGAGTCGACGGCGGCGAGCTCATCCTGACGCGCCGCGTTCCACAAGTTGCCGGCATCCACCGTCATAAACACATCAGCCGGCGAGTCCTCGCCTTCAGCCTTCAGGCGTTCGAGGAGCTCAGCGTCGTCACCGCTGATGAATTCCACGGAGATTCCAGTTTCGTCCTGGAACTGCCCGAAGGCGCCCTCCAAATCGTAATGGCGGGCGGAATAGATCTGAAGGTCAGCGGGCTGCCCACCAATGATGCCGCAACCAGTTACGGCGGACGCCAGGATGGTCAAACCTGCTGTGGCAGCGATCACGCTTCGACGGGACACTCGTAGCTCTTCTCAAAGGGGCAGTACTCGGACCGCACGCGAATTGGGCAAGGTAAGGCTAACTTAATTCACCCGATACACCCTAAGTGTGAAGCGGCCCGCGTCAGCGGCGGCGCTCCGGGCGCCTCGACGGGCTGGGCGTGGTTACCGGCTCCGGACGACAGAAGTTACGAAGCCAGTTGTAACAAGCGTTACAGTTGGCAGGGTGACTAATCGTGTGCCCTCGGCTTGGCTTGTGATGCTCGTGCAGGTTCCCTCTGAACCATCCCGGCACCGGGTGGCAGTTTGGCGTGAATTGCGGCGGTGTGGCGCGGTCCCGGTAGGACAGGGTGCGTGGACTGCCCCGGACGTACCGGTCTGCCGGGAGGGCGCCGAGAAGGTCCGGGCTTTGGCGCACGCCGGCGGCGGTGAACTGGTCCTGTTGTCAACCGCCTCCGCAGACACCGATGCTGCGAAACTCCGTCAGCTCTTTGACGCAGCCCGGGAGGATGAATGGAACGAATTCATCGCTGATTGCGGCAAGTGCAAGGACGAAATCTCCCGGGAGATCTTGAAGCAAAAATTCACGTTGGCCGAGTTGGAAGAAGAAGAACAGAGCCTGGAACGGCTGCGCCGATGGTCCCGGCTCATCAAAAGCAGGGACGTCTTCGGCAGCCCGTCCGCGGCCACGGCGGACGAAGAGCTGGCAGCCTGCGCTGCTGCCTTGGAGGAATTTTCTGGACGCGTCTACGGGGAGATTCATTCATGACCATTCCCGCTCCCCTCCTGGCCAGGCGCATGGCCTCGGCGCCGTTGTATGCGGCGGGCTTCGTGACCGCCTTCGGCGCCCACAGCATCGCCGCCGGCATGGGCGCCCACAGCGAGGACATAGGCCTGACGCTGCTGAATCTGGGCATCCTGCTGGCGCTCTACGACATTTCCGAGGTCTTCCTCAAACCCGTATTCGGCGCCCTCAGTGACCGCATCGGTCCAAAACCCGTCATCGTCGGCGGACTTGTGGCCTTTGCCGCGCTCTCACTCATCGGGCTGTGGGCCGCGAACCCCCTCATGCTTGCTATGGCCCGCCTGGGCCAGGGCGCAGCGGCCTCCGCATTCTCCCCGGCGTCTTCGGCCATGGTCGCCCGGCTCGCAGGCGGCAGGAACGCCGGAACGTACTTTGGCCGGTATGGGTCATGGAAGAGCCTCGGCTACGTCATTGGACCACTGCTGGGGGCAGGCCTGATTTTTGCCGGCGGGTTTGCCCTGCTGTTCATCACCCTCTCGGTCCTGGCTGCCGCGGCCGCGGCGTGGGTCATGATGTGCGTACCTCACCTGGAGCCCCTTCCGCGGCAGCGCTACACCGTGCTTGACCTGGCACGCCAAGTCACAGAGCGCAGTTTCCTCACCCCTACGCTGGTGCTGGCCGCATCAACAGCGGCGCTTGGCACCGCGGTCGGCTTCCTTCCTGCACTGGCTACCCTTCATGGGCTAGGCGCCTTTGCCGGAACGGCCGCCGTCAGCGTCCTGGCGGTCACCTCGGTCCTGATCCAGCCCCGGATCGGTGGGCTGCGCGACAGAGGCAACATCAATGATGCCCGCGGCATGACCGCCGGGCTGCTCCTGACAGCAGCAGGTGTGGCAACTCTTGCCCTGGCACCTGGACCGGTCACAATTTTCATGGCGGCAGCCGCAATCGGTGCCGGCGTCGGCGTCGCAACACCGCTGGGTTTCGCCCACCTGGCAGACACAACTCCTCCCGAACGTATGGGGCGGACCATGGGATCAGCCGAGCTGGGCCGCGAACTCGGAGACGCCGGAGGCCCCCTCCTGGTGGGAAGCATCGCTAGCCTCGCCGGAATGCCGATCGGCCTGGGCGCCCTCGTCCTGATCGTCTCAGCAGCAGGCGCTCTCCGCCTCACCCCGCGTGTGCGCAAGGAATAGCGTCGACAGGGTAGAAAATCGGAGGCGCGTTGCCCGTCGTCCGGGCGATGCATCCAGAACTTGCTGGCCAAGCCCGACGAGCTCCACCTCCAGTGTTTTGGCTAGCGCTTGCCCTTCTTGCGGGAACCTTTGCCCCGGCCCTTGTCCGGATTGGGGGCGTAGCGCTGGGCCACCTTGGGAGCCTTCTTGGTTCCGCTGCCGCGCCGGTCCGGCTTGGGTTCCTTCTTGGGCTTGACGGGCTGGGCGGAGGGCTGGCGGGAGCTCTGGGCGGTACGCCCCCGGACGATCCCGATGAATTCCTCGATGACTTCGTCCGTGGAATCCGCAGGCCACGCAACAGCTATCTCGGTAGCGGGCGCTCCGGTGAGCCGCCGCGCCACCGTGTCTTTGACGTTGAAATGGCGGGCCACGGACATAGGCAGGATCACCAGGCCCGCCCCAGTAGCCACCACCTGCAGCGCAGCCTCCGGACCACCCAGCGCAGCCACGTCCAGGAAGGCCTCCTGCTCCACATCAGCCAGCGCCACTTCCTCGAACACGGAAATCTCGTGGCCCTTGGGGGCAACCACCACGGGCTGCTCCTCATACAGGGGAATCACGCTGAGGCCCTCGCGCTCCACCGGAAGGCGGACGAAGCTGAGGTCCGCGGACCCGTCACGCAGCACCTCGACCTGCGCGCCGTCGTCGGACATAAACGCCTGGAGCGGAATGTCCAGCACCCGTTCTTCCCACCGGCGGATCCACTTGCCAGGGGTCACTCCCGCCACGTAGGCGACGCGGAGCGTGCGGGGGGCATCCGGCTCAGCCGGGTCAGCAGACCCTGCTAAACCGGCGCCTGTCTGGGGGGCGTTGTCGGTGGGCACGTCTTCACAGTACCGCCCGCCCGGATACCCTTGAAGCATGACCTCTGCAAACTCCCAGTCCATGAAGCCGGCCACCGTTGCCAAGAAACTTGGCATCTACCTGCCCGCAACACCGCAGGAGTTCCAGGAATCAACCATCACCCGCGAGGAGTTCGCCGAACTCC
>JBKJVX010000199.1:0-17851 GCA_046717065.1 Arthrobacter sp.
CCGGGGGGGGGGCCCCCCCCCCCCGGGGCCCCCCCTCCCGGGCCGCGGCCGGGGGGTCGGGCCGGCCCGCGCCACTTCTGGTTTCTTATCTGCCTCAGGTGCCTCCTTGTCAGGCTCAGGCCCGGTCGAAGGACTCCGCTCAGTCCCGCACAGGGCCTTCGGTGAGTCCAGAGTGAACCGGGACGCCCTCTCCCCGGCGCCTGCGGCCCGCCGTCGTTACAAGGGGCGCCTCCTGAGGGAGAAAGCGGTGACCGCGGTAGCTCGGCGGGGTGCCTTGCGCCAGGCTCCGCGGTCCAGCGCCACAGCGGCCAGAACCGCGAGAACGACGACGACGAAGATCAATTCCACGCGGAAGGCTTCGGCTCCGATGAAGCCGAAGGAGCCCATGGTGAACGTGCCCAGCCGCCCCCAACGTGCGGAAGCCGGCGCGGCCCTCGGCCCGGCGCCTGACAATGATTGCCGCGGCAAGCGGGCCCACCGGCAGGAATTCCATACGGGGAATCAGTCCTGACGCATAAGCAGGCCACGACGCCCAGGAAATGGCGTAGGTCAGGACAAAGAAAGCCGAAAGCCTGGTGTTTTAGCCAGCCGGTGGATCGGCGCATGACGGCTCCAAACAGTCACTGCACGGTGCTCCGATTGTCCGCCCCGGCTCCCATGCGCGCCAGTAGCGGCAGGAAGCTAGGAGTGGAGCCGGTGCGGCGCCTCCAGGAGGGAACGGACCACGCTGCCCGCGGCACCCAGCAGGGCTCCGCCCTCCCCCACAGCGGCAGCGGTGATGTTTTCCGGGAGAACTTTTCCGGGTGCGTACTTGCTGAGGCTTTCGATCAACGGCGGGCGCAGCCAATGCTCGAGGACAGCGAAGTGCCCGCCGAGCACAACAGCCCTGATGTTGGTAACCCGTGACGTGGAGGCAATCGCGACGCCCAGGGACCGCCCGGCACGCTGCACGGCCAGCACTGCGTCCGGCTTCTCCGCAGCAAGCGCCTCCACCAGGGCGGACATGCTTTCCGACCTCGAATGCCGCTTTCCTTCAATTCCCGCGGCGGCAAAAATCGCGTCCTGCCCGGCTATCGTCTCCAGGCAGCCCGTTCCGCCACACGAGCATGGTCTGCCTTCAGGGTCGACCACAATATGGCCCACCTCCCCGGCGTGCCCTTCCGGGCCGGTGAAGAGCTCCGACCTGATGACCAGCCCGCCGCCAACACCCACTTCACCGGAGATGAAGAGGAAGTCCTGCTTGCGGTGGGGACCGTGGGCCAGTTCGGCGAGGGCAGCAGCATTGGCCTCATTGAACAGCGTGACACCCAACGGCAGGCCGGGAAGCAGCTGGGCAACGTCCAGCTTTACGTCCACCCAACCCAGGTTGGGGGCAGTGATGACAGTTGCGCTGCCGGCATCCACGAGTCCGGGGACAGCCAGTCCTCCGCCCAGAACCTCCATGCCCTTGGCCGCGGCCGCCGTCCGCACCTCGGCGGCCAAGGAAGCGAGTGCAGCCATCACGGGCCCACTCGCTGTATCGCGATTGTCCCGTTCACGAATCTCCTGCACCACCACGGCCCCGGAAAGACTGGTCGCGCCGGCAGCGATGTAGTCGACGTTGATTTCCATACCCATCACACCCCGTGCGGGGTTCAATTCCAGTCCGACGCCCGGCCGGCCGCGCTCGCCCTGGGGGTTCAGGCCAATTTCGTGCAGAATGCCCGCTTCGAGAAGGTCGAGGACAATGCTCGACACCGAGGCCTTGGTCAATCCCGTGGCTGCTGCTATCTGCGCCCGGGTCAGGTGGAACCCGGCCGGGGACTGTGCAACCGTGCCCAGGACGAGGGCAAGGTTGCTCCGGCGCACATCGCCCATGCTCCCCGGGGTGGCGGCGTCGGACGCTGTCGCCGTTGCCGTGTTCGCCATGGCCGGCCTCCTCGTACTCGATGCGGGACCGTGGGTTGCGTTCCCTTTGCTATTGACCTTAGCGTAATCACGCTTATATAGTTCAAGCGATGAACTAACCCGCCGGACCGACGGCGGTGCCACTAGTGCAAGGACGCATCATGACTTTTTCCCCGACCCGTTCTGACAAGTTCACTTTTGGTCTTTGGACTGTCGGCTGGACCGGTGCTGACCCGTTCGGTGTTGCGACCCGTGCGGCGCTGGATCCGGTGGAGGCGGTGCACCGGCTCGCGGAGCTGGGTGCGTACGGCATCACCTTCCATGACAATGACCTTGTCCCGTTTGAGGCCACGGCCTCGGAGCGGGAGCTGATCCTGAAGAACTTCAAGGCGGCCCTGGCCGAGACCGGGTTGAAGGTCCCGATGGTGACCACGAACCTGTTCAGCCACCCGGTGTTCAAGGACGGCGGGTTCACCTCCAACGATCGTTCCGTCCGCCGCTTTGCCCTGTCCAAGGTCCTGCGGAACATCGATTCCGCTGCCGAGTTCGGCGCCGAAACGTTCGTGATGTGGGGCGGGCGTGAGGGCAGCGAATACGACGGGTCCAAGGACCTCTCCGCTGCCCTGGACCGGATGCGTGAGGGCGTGGACACCGCCGCCGCGTACATCAAGGACAAGGGCTACCACCTGCGGATCGCCCTGGAGCCCAAGCCCAACGAGCCCCGCGGTGACATTTTCCTGCCCACGGTCGGGCACGGCCTGGCGTTCATCGCCCAGCTTGAACACGGCGACATCGTGGGCCTGAACCCCGAAACCGGGCATGAGCAGATGGCCGGGCTGAACTTCACCCACGGCATCGCCCAGGCCCTGTGGGCGGGAAAGCTGTTCCACATCGACCTCAACGGCCAGCGCGGCATCAAGTACGACCAGGACCTCGTGTTCGGCCACGGTGACCTCACCAGCGCCTTCTTTACCGTGGACCTGCTCGAAAACGGCTTCCCCAACGGCGGCCCCCGCTACGAGGGCCCCCGGCACTTCGACTACAAGCCCTCCCGCACCGACGGGTACGACGGCGTCTGGGAATCCGCCAAAGCCAACATGGCCATGTACCTGCTCCTGAAGGAACGCGCCACCGCGTTCCGCGCCGACCCCCAGGTCCAGGAAGCCCTCGCTGCCTCCGGCGTCTTCGAACTCGGCGAAACCACCCTCACCGCCGGCGAAACCGCCACCGACCTGCTCAACGACACCACCGCGTTCGAAGACTTCGACGCCGACAAGGCAGCCGAACGCTCCTTCGCCTTCGTCCGCCTCAACCAGCTCGCCATCGAACACCTCCTCAACGCCCGCTGACCATGGCACTCGTAGCAGGTATCGACAGCTCCACGCAGTCCTGCAAAGTGGTGATCCGTGATGCGGACACTGGAGCACTTGTCCGCGAAGGCCGGGCCAGCCACCCGGAGGGCACCGAAGTCCACCCGGACCACTGGTGGGCAGCCCTGCAGGAGGCGATCACGAAGGCCGGCGGACTGGACGACGTCGCAGCAGTTTCGGTCGGGGGGCAGCAGCACGGCATGGTCTGCCTGGACAGCGACGGCCGGGTGATCCGGCCTGCGCTCCTGTGGAATGACACGCGCAGTGCCGGTGCGGCGCTGGAGCTGATCCGCACCGCAGGTGACGGCGACCCTGCCGCCGGCGCCAGTTACTGGGCCGGCGCCACGGGTACTGTCCCGGTAGCGTCGCTCACGCTCACGAAGCTGCACTGGCTGGCCGGGAATGAGCCGGAGAACGCGGCGAAGGTTGCGGCGGTCTGCCTGCCGCACGACTGGCTGACCTGGCGGCTTCTGGGCTACGGCGAGGGCAGCGGACCGGGAAACCTCGAGGCCTTGACCACGGACCGGTCGGACGCCTCCGGTACGGGCTATTATTCGACGGCGGCGGGCCGGTACCTGCCGGAGGTCCTGGAGGCGTCACTGGGGCACGTCCCGCTGCTGCCCGAAGTGCTGGGCCCGCTGGACGTCGCAGGCAAGACTCCCGCCGGCGCCCTCGTGGCCGCCGGTGCCGGGGACAACGCCGCAGCGGCGCTGGGTGTTGGTGCCGGCGTCGGCGATGTGGTGATGTCGCTGGGCACGTCCGGAACGGTCTTTGCAGTCTCCGGTACAGCCGCTGCCGATCCGTCCGGGCTGGTGGCTGGGTTTGCGGACGCCGCCGGGAACTATCTGCCGCTGGTGTGCACTCTCAACTCCACCCGCGTCTTTGACGCCACCGCAGCCCTGCTGGACGTCAGCCTGCCGGAGTTCACCGAGCTGGCGCTCTCCGCCGAAAGCGGTGCCGGGGGCTTGACCCTCGTGCCCTATTTCGACGGCGAGCGGACGCCAAACCTGCCCGACGCCACAGGATCCCTGCATGGCATTACCCGCCTCAACTACACCCCGGCGAATCTCGCACGCGCCGCGGTCGAAGGTGTGGTGTGTTCGCTGGCGGACGGGCTGGCGGCCCTCCAGCAGCAGGGAGTTGCGGCCAGGCGGATCATCCTGGTGGGCGGCGGGGCACAGTCCACGGCCGTGCAGGAGGCGGCAGCGCAGCTGCTGGGAATCGAGGTCACCGTGCCGCGTCCCGGGGAATACGTAGCCGACGGCGCCGCGCGCCAGGCCGCCGCGGCACTCACGGGGCAGTTTCCGCAGTGGGCGCTCGACGCCGTCGACCTCCCCGCAAGGCAGGACGACGGCGGGGTGCTGGCCCGCTACCGCAGGTGCGCCTCGCTGTACGCCTAGGTATCCTCACCAACAAAAGGACCCGGACCGCCGATGGCGTGCCGGGTCCTTTATTGGTGGGGCGCAGGCTCCTGCCGTGACGTAGCAGGAGCCCGCGGTCTGGATCAGGTCAGGCGTACGGGAGGACGAGCTCCGCGTAGCGCTCCTTCACTGTGGCCAGGACGGTGTTGCCGTCCGTGTCCCAGATGTCCTGATTGAAGATTTCCACTTCGATGTCACCGGTGTAGCCGGCATCCCGCACCCAGGTGCCGATGGTGGCAAAGTCCACTACGCCGTCGCCCATGTACCCACGGGACAGCAGCGGATCGGCGGCGATGGGCATGTTGAAATCGCACACCTGGTAGGAGGCAATGCGGTTCTCCCGGCCGGCACGTTCGATCTGGGCTTTGAGCTCGGGATCCCACCAGACATGGAAGGTATCAACCGCAACGCCCACCGTTGAGGCATCAAACGGCGCTGCAAGGTCCAGGGCCTGCCCCAGCGTGGAGATCAGGGCTCGGTCCGCTGCGTACATCGGGTGCAGCGGCTCGAGGACCAGGCGGACGCCGTTTTCCTCCGCAAAGGGAGCGAGGTCGGCGAGGCGGTCCGCTACGCGCCCGCGCGCGGCCACCACGTCCTTCTCCCCCGGCGCCAGTCCGCCGACAACGAGGAACAGTTCCTTGGTGCCCAGGGCCACAGCTTCCAGGATGGCGGCACGATTGTCGGCCAGCGCGGCGGCCTGCCCCTCGGTGTCGGCAGCGGTGAGGAATCCGCCGCGGCACAGGGAGGAGACGCGCAGGCCGGCGTCCTTGATCAGGCGCGCCGCCTTGTCCAGGCCGGCTTCCTCAACCCGGTCCCGCCAGGGCCCGATGGAGGGGATTCCGGCGTTGACGCAGCCCTCGACAACCTGGGCGAGGGTCCACTTCTTGGTGGTGGCGCTGTTGATGGCGAGGCGGGAGAAATTGCTCATACTCCCACCCCGTTGATGCGCAGGTAGTCAGACATCCGGAAGGCGGCGAGTGCCGGATCCCGGAGCAGTCCGGCCTGGTCTGCCAGTTCAAACGTCTTGGCGAGGTGGCACACCGAGCGGCCGGAGTGCAGGCCGCCCACCATCTGGAAGCCCTGCTGTTTGCCGTTGAGCCAGGACATAAACGCGATGCCGGTCTTGTAGTAGAACGTGGGGGCGCTGAAGATGTGCTTGCCCAATTCCCGGGTGGAGTCCAGGATCTCCCGTGCCTTCACGGCGTTGCCGGCATCGTAGTTCTGCAGGGCCACCGAAGCCGCCGGGTAGATGGCGGCGAAGATGCCCAACAGGGCGTCCGAGTGGTGGCTGCCGTCGCCGTCGATCAGCTCGGGGTAGTTGAAGTCGTCGCCGGTGTAGAGGCGGACGCCTTCGGGGAGCGCAGCGCGGAGGGCCACCTCGTGGCTGGCGTCGAGCAGGGAGACCTTGACCCCGTCCACCTTCGCCGCGTTGTCCTTGATGAGCCCGAGGAAGGTGTCCGTGGCTGTCGCGACGTCATCCGAACCCCAATAGCCTGCGAGGGCGGGATCGAACATCGTGCCGAGCCAGTGCAGGATGACCGGCTGGTCCACTTCCTGCAGCAGGGTGGAGTACACCTTCAGGTAGTCCTCGGGACCGTTGGCCACCTTGGCGAGGGCCCGCGAGGCCATGATGATGACCTTGGGCCCGGCCTCGGTGATGACGGCGATCTGCTCGCGGTACGCGTCAAGGACGGCCTTGAGTCCCGCTTCGCCCACAGGCAGGGAGTCGATGTCCAGCTGGTCCGTACCGGCGCCGCAGGAGACGAGGTCCCGGACCGATTTGCCGGCCGTGGCCGCGTTGCCGGACGAGACCACCGAGGCGGCCTCGACTCCGGTGCGCTTTATGAGCTGCTGCGTGGCGGCCCAGTCCAGGCCCATGCCGCGCTGGGCGGTATCCATGGCATCGGCAACGCCCAGCCCGTAGGACCACAGCTCGTGGCGGTAGGCCATGGTGGCTTCCCAGTCGAGCCGGGCCGGGGCGCCGGGGGTGTTGTCTGCCAGTACCTCGGGGATGACGTGTGCTGCGGCGTAGGCGCGGCGGGCTGTCAGCGGGGCGGCGGGACGGGCCCAGGACGTAGCGCCCTGCAGCCGGTATTCCCTGGTGCCGCCATCGTGGGAGGGAAGGATGAGTGAGGTCATTAGAGCGTGATCTCCGGGATGTCGAGAGTGCGGCGTTCGTCGTTGGACTGCAGGCCGAGCTCTGCGAGCTGGACACCGCGGGCGGCGGACAGCAGGCCAAAACGGTGTTCGCGGCCGGCAACGACGTCGCGGAGGAACTCTTCCCACTGCAGCTTGAAGCCGTTGTCCAGCTCAGCGTTGGCAGGCACTTCCTGCCACTGGTCGCGGAAGGATTCCGTGACGGGCAGGTCCGGGTTCCAGACCGGCTTCGGGGTGTGCGCACGCTGCTGGGCAACGCACTTGTTCAGGCCTGCAACAGCGGAACCATGGGTGCCGTCGATCTGGAATTCCACGAGCTCGTCCCGGTAGACGCGGACCGCCCAGGAGGAGTTGATCTGGCCGATGACCGGTTCGCCGGCCGGGGTCTCGAGTTCGAAGATGCCGTAGGAGGCGTCGTCGGCGGTGGCCTTGTACTCCTTGCCCGCTTCGTCCCAGCGGGCGGGGATGTGGGTGGCGGTCTTGGCGTTGACGCTCTTGACCTTGCCGATGATGCCTTCAAGGACGTAGTTCCAGTGGCAGAACATGTCCGTGGTCATTCCGCCGCCGTCTTCCTTGCGGTAGTTCCAGGACGGGCGCTGCGCAGCCTGGACGTCGCCTTCGAAGACCCAGTAGCCGAATTCGCCACGGATGGAGAGGATGCGGCCAAAGAAGCCTTCGTCCACCAGGCGGCGGAGCTTCACAAGGCCGGGGAGGTAAAGCTTGTCATGCACAACGCCTGCAGTAACGCCGGCTTCCTTACCGATCTGTGCCAGCTCGATGGCTTCTTCGAGGGTCTCGGCCGTGGGCTTCTCCGTGAAGATGTGCTTTCCGGCGAGCATGGCGTTCTTCAGCGTGGCAGCACGAAGGCTGGTCATGGAGGCGTCAAAAACAATGTCGACGGTGGGGTCTTTGATCACGGCGTCGAGGTCGGTGCTCCATTCGGAGACCTTGTGCTTTTCCGCGAGTTCTCGGATCTTGGCTTCGTTGCGGCCTACCAGGATGGGCTCAACCTGGATGCGGGTGCCGTCCTCCAGGGTGAAGCCGCCGGCGTCCCGGATGGGGAGGATGGAGCGCAGCAGGTGCTGGCGGTAGCCCATCCGGCCGGTGATGCCGTTCATGGCGATGCGGATCGTCTTAGTTTCGAAGCCCATGTGTCCTCCACGGTGAGTGAGCAGTAGTACTCAAGCTGTTTGGGAAAGCGCATTCCCACTACATCCATGATGCACCGGGGCGGACGAATTGGCAAGCGCTTTCCGGAAAGGGTTCAAAACTGCCATAATGTGAGCACGCTTACTGTCCCTTTAAAGCCTCCAGGAGTTGCTGTGGCTGCAAGTACCCTTACAGAGGTGGCGCGGCTCGCCGGCGTGTCGCCGGCCACCGCCTCGCGTGTCCTCAACGGTTCCGCGCGCAAGCCCGGGCAGGACATCGCGGACCGGGTCCGGCAGGCCGCTGATTCCCTTGGCTACATTCCCAATGCGCAGGCACAGGGCCTGGCCAAGTCCAGTTCCGGTTTGATCGGCCTCATCGTCCACGACATCGCCGACCCCTACTTCGCCGCCATTGCCCGGGGCGTCCAGGAAGCAGCACGTGAGCAGCGCAAAATGGTCCTGCTGGCCACAACCGGCGGAGCTCCGGCAGAAGAGAAGGAAGCGGTGGCAGCCTTCGCAGCCCGCCGCGCCGACTCCATCGTGATCGCAGGCTCCCGCTCGTCCCAGCCGGAGAACCAGGAGGACAATGCGGAACTGGCTGCCGAACTGGACAGGTATTGCCGCAACGGCGGCCGGGTAGCGGTTGTAGGCCACCCGGTAGTCGGTGCGACGGCCGAGGAGGGCTACCACGTGGTGGCTGTGCCCAACCAGGAGCTCGCCGCAGCACTGGCCGACAAGCTTGCATCAGGCTGGGACGGTGACTTTGTGATCATCGGCGGACCTGAGGGACTCTTCACTTCGGACGACCGGGTCCGCGGTTTCCAGGAGGGCCTGGCAGCGGCAGGGCGTCAACCTGCGGACATCCTGCGCACTGCCTTCAACCGGGCGGGCGGCTACGAGGCCGGCCTCAAGCTTGCCGGGCTGATCAAGGAACGCCAGGCGGAATCCGGGGATGCGGCCGGCGGCAGGAAGTTGTGCATCTTTGCCGTCAATGACGTGATGGCCATCGGCGCTACGGCTGCACTCCGTTCACAGGGGCTCCGCATTCCGCGCGACGCCATCATCGCCGGCTTCGACGACATCGAGACACTCCGCGATTTCCGCCCCGCACTCTCCACGGTCCGCCTCCCGCTCGAAGAGATCGGGCGCCTTGCCACCCGTGCCACAGCCCCGGGAGCTCTCGCGGCCGGCGGAGGGCCGGAAGGGGAATCCAGGGACGCAGGAACAGGTGGTACAGAAAAGGGAGGCGCCGCCGTCGTGCAGCCGCATCCGATCACCGGCGAAGTGACGCTCCGCCGCAGCACCGAGACGGCGGCCTGACCGTGGCGCACCGCCTGACAGCCGTCCCGTCCCGCACCGGCGCCGCCGGTAACCAGCCCGCAGTCCTGGTCCTCCCCGGAGGCGGCTACGCCCGGCAGGCCGACCATGAAGCGGAGCCCGTTGCCCACTGGCTCGCGGGGCTGGGCATTCACGCTTTTGTCCTGCGGTACCGGGTTGCCCCTGACCGGCACCCGGCGCCGCTTGAGGATGCAAAGCAGGCAATGCTCCACATCCGTGGCGGAGCGCACGGCCTCGCTGTTGACCGGGAACGCGTGGGGGTACTCGGGTTTTCCGCCGGCGGACACCTTGCGGCGACGCTTTCCACAGCGGTGGCCACCGGCAGCGCTAACCTCGACGTTCCCGGGGCTGTCCCCGACCTTACCGTCCTGTGCTACCCGGTGGTGTCCTACACCCGGGAAGTGCACCAGGGTTCGGTGGACAACCTCCTTGGCGAAGCGCCGCCGTCGGACGTCCTGGCGGAGCTGTCAGCAGAACAGCAGGTAACTGGCGAAACGCCGCCCGCGTTCCTTTGGCACACGGCCGACGACGCCGCCGTACCGGTAAGCCACAGCCTCGGCTACGCAGGCGCGCTGCTGAGCGCCGGCGTGCCCGCTGAGCTGCACGTCTTTCCGCACGGACGCCACGGGTTGGGCCTTGCCGACGGCGAGCCCGGGCCTGATCAATGGAGCTCGCTGTGTGCGGGCTGGCTGGGCCGGGCGGGCTGGACCGACCCCTCCTGATCCCCGCATGGTCAACCGGGAAGTGCTCGATGCCATCCGCGTCCGCCTCCAGCAAGCGGCGGATCCGGTGCGTGCTGCCGGTGCGCAGGCGTACATGAAATCCCCCATGCCGTTCCAGGGTGTACGGGTTCCGGATGTGCGCCGGCTGACCACGGCTGCTGTTGCCCGGCATCCCTTCGAGTCAGCCGGCGGGCAGCGGGCCACCGTGCTGGAACTGTGGCGCAATGCGGAGTTCCGCGAGGAGCGGTATGCGGCCATCGACCTGACCCTCGGCAAGCTGGTGGCCGAGGACCTGAAGATGCTTCCCGTCTACGAGGAGATCATCCGCCAGGGTGCCTGGTGGGACTTCGCCGACGCTGTGGCTGGCCGGATCTGCTCGCTTCTGCAGGCACACCGCACCGAGGTGTCAGCGGTAATTCTGGAGTGGAGCAGCGACCCGGACCTCTGGATCAGGCGTGCATCGATCACCGCGCAATTGAAGGCCAAAGGAAACACCGATCCCCATCTCCTGCGCCGTGTTATCGAGGCGAACCTTTCCGATCCCGAGTTCTTCATCAGGAAAGCGATCGGCTGGGCCCTGCGGGAGTACGCCAAGACCGCGCCGGGCTGGGTGTCCGATTTCGTGGCTGAACACGGGGACAGAATCAGCCCGCTGTCACGCCGGGAAGCGTTGAAGCACCTGCCTAGATGACGGGACGTTGAACCACAGGTTCGGAACTCTTCCGGAAGAGGCTTCGGGTGCGCGGATCCCAGAAGATCAGGTAGAGGCCGAACAGCAGGCCGGTCAAGGCAGCGGCTACACGGGCCAGAGCCAGCGCCAGCCCAAGGTCCGCGGTCTGAAGATAAGGGAAAACCTCCAGCTGGTCCGAAATGGCGTAAATCATAAAGAACGAGACCACAAAGTAGAGGGCCTTGACCTGCCAGTCGTTGCGGATGCCGGTCACGGCAAACAACGGAATCAGCCACACCACGTACCAGGACTGGATCATCGGTGCCAGCAGGACAATCGCCGCCAACGCAAGAGTCAGCCGGCGGATCAGGCGGTCGTGCTCACCCCTGAAGATCAGCCAGGCAACGATGCCCACCGCCAGCAGCTTCCCGGCGTCGAACACCCAATCCGCGAGGAGCCATCCGTCCATCCCGAATGAGTTACCCAGTGAGGCGACCACCATGCCGATCAGCCCCACCGGCGCATACCAGATGTAGATGCTGCCCGGAGCGGAAAGCCCGTTGATCCAGCCAAAGCCGAACCCGTTCACCAGGCTCATCAGCACCAGAATCCCGAGGCTCAATCCTGCGGTCAGCCCCCAAAAGGTGAACTTGCGAAGCCAGCCTGCGTTTTTCCCTGCCCACAGCAGCCCGATGAACGGCAGGAAAACAATGGTGATGGGTTTGACGGCGATCGAGAGTGTCACCAGGACGATACCCCGGACCACGCGGCGGGTGGCTGAGTAGTAAAGGCCTGCCAGGGCCAGTCCGATCATGAGGGCGTCATTGTGGACGCTGGCGATGAAGTTGGTGAGGAAGAGCGGGTTGGCGGCCGTGAGCCAGAGGGCACGGTGCGGATTAACTCCATGGAGCTCGGCAAGCTTCGGCACATAGATCACGCAGAGGACCACGCCGGCCACAGCCACCAGCCGGAACAACATCACGCTGGTTTCCGGCTGGACGCTGGTCACCCACACAACGAACTGCTCGATCCACAGGAACAGCTGTCCGTAGGGAACCGGCGCCTCGGTCCACATTTTGTCCGCGCCCAGCTGGAAGTAGTTGGAGAGCGCCGAGATGCCGTTCTCGTACGGGTTGAAACCCTCCACCATCAGGCGGCCCTGGCCGATATAGGCGTACACGTCGCGGCTGAACAGGGGCACGCTGAACATCATGGGCAGCCCCCAGGCAACCACTGCCATCAGCGTCGCCTTACGGGCTTCTTCTCCCCAGACATGAACGCGCTGGCCCAACCGGAGCCAGGCGCGCACCAGAAGCATTCCGCCTACCGCCAGCAGAACGATGGACAGGGCCACGCCGCCCGCTTCTGCCCGCATCCAGATGAACAGGGGCATCCGGCGGAGTTCCGAGACGGGAGCCAGCCAGCCCACTCCCAGGGATCCGATCAACATAAACACCGAGCCCACGAATCCGGCCAGAAGCGGTGAGCGGGGATTATCGACTTCGGCCACCGCTGCGGCAGTGTCAACGGCCGCAAGCTCCCCCGCTGCAGGCAAAGGCGCCGTCATCTCAGGATCGTCCAATCTCTTGGGTATGCGCTCTTGGCTTGGCGCGATTCTGCCCGGCGGGCTGCACGCCGGCCGAGGCGGGTTACAACGACAGCAAGTGGTCCCGCCGCGTACCCGAAATCCTAGCACCGGCAGGCACCCGGGAGGTGTAACGGTAGGCTGGTCCGGTGCCTATATCTAACGAACGAATCGTCTGGATCGACTGCGAAATGACCGGTCTGGACATCAAGAACGACGCCTTGATCGAGGTGGCAGCCCTGGTCACGGACTCCGAACTGAACATCCTCGGTGACGGGGTGGACGTAGTGATCAAACCGGATGATGCGGCCCTTGCCCAGATGAACGACTTCGTCCGGGACATGCACACCAAGTCCGGCCTGCTCAAGGAACTCCCCCACGGCACCACCATGGCTGCGGCCGAAGCCGCCGTTATGGAGTACATCGAGAAATGGGTACCGGACCCGCGCAAGGCACCCCTGGGGGGCAACTCGGTTGGCACTGACCGCGTCTTCCTCTCCCGGGACATGCCCTCCGTGGTGGAGCACCTGCATTACCGCGTCATCGACGTCAGCACCATCAAGGAACTCTCCCGCCGCTGGTTCGCCAGGGCCTACTTCCAGTCGCCGGCAAAGAAGGGCGGCCACCGCGCACTGGGGGACATTAAGGATTCGATCGATGAACTCCGCTACTACCGGGAAGCCGTGTTTGTGCCGCCGCCCGGACCCGACAGCGCTACGGCGCAGCAGATCGCGAAGCGCATCACCGCCGCCGGCGACACCCAGCAGCCGGAAGCGTAATCTGCACCACGTTTGCTGGAAATTTTGGTGAAATCGGCAAAAGTGGACAAAGCACGCTTGAAGAGCAGGTAAGCTATTTGAGTTGCCTTTCAAGAGAGCCGGTCCGCCGGTAAATCTGCGGGGCGCATGGTGGGCTTAGCTCAGTTGGCAGAGCGCCTGGTTGTGGTCCAGGAGGTCGCGGGTTCAACCCCCGTAGCTCACCCTCAAGGGATGGTATTACAGCCGTCCGTAAAGGAGGCTGCACCGGATATCCGGTGCAGCCTCCTTTCTTTTGCACAAGATACCGCCGAAGGACCGAGGGATGACTGTTCTGCCAATCACCATTTGGGGAGAGCCCGTGCTGCACCGCAGGGCAACCGAGGTGGAAGTTTTCGACGATGAACTGCGGTCCCTCATCGCGGACATGTTCGAAACGAACGATGCAGCCAACGGCGTGGGCCTTGCGGCCCCGCAGGTCGGGGTGGGCAAAAGGATCTTCGTCTACAAATTCGCCAACGACGACGGAGCTCCCCCCACCGGCGTGCTGGTTAATCCGGTCCTCACCCTGTCCAAAATTTCCGGTGCTGTCCCCGACCCCGACGAGGAAGAGGAAGGCTGTCTGTCCTTCCCCAGCGGCCAGTACCCGCTGAAGCGCGCCGAGTGGGCTCGCGTGGAGGGCTTTGACGGCTTTGGGCAGCCGGTCAAGTTCGAGGCGACAGGCTGGTTTGCCCGGGTGATGCAGCATGAGTACGACCACCTTGACGGCAAGCTCTACGTCAACCGCCTGATGGACCGCTACGCCCGCAAGGCCATGAAGCAGGCCAAGAAAAACGGCTGGGGCGTTCCCGGGCTGACCTGGATGCCGGGCGTGGACCCGGACCCCTTCGGCCATTAGGCCCGACGGCGGGACGACGGCCGGCAGCCTCCGCGCGCCAGGAGCGCCCGGGATCGGGGGTTCAGCGGGCTGAAACGGTCTGCTGGTCCGGGCAGGATCCCAGAACGCGCTTCATGGCGTCTTTCTCCGCCTCGGTGACCCAGAGTCCGTAAGCAGCCTTGACGGAGATCTGGCGGGCCACATAGTGGCAGCGGATCGACTTGTTGCTGGGGAGCCAGGTGGCGGCGTCGCCGGCACTCTTCTGCTGGTTGGCCGGTCCGTCGGCTGCGATGAGGTTCAGGGGATCGTTGGCGAGGATTTGCCGCTCCCCTGCCGTCAGCTGTTGCGCGCCCTTCTGCCACGCGTCCCCCAGGGCAACGACGTGGTCTATTTGGACTGCCCGGCTGCTTTCGGAGCCCCGGCGGAAGTCCACAAATTGCCCGAGGTAGGGTTCATGGAAGGTGCCGGCTGCCACGCGGCACCTGGACCCTTCCATAAAGACCACGGCCTTAAGGTCACGCCGCAGGATGTCGTTGCGCGTATCGCAGCCGTTGCGGTCAACATCCTGCCAGGCCTGGCCGAACGCCTCCCTGCTGTAGTTGTCCTTCCCCGCGCGTCCCTTCACGGCAAGTTTGTCCAGTGCCGAGAGTGCCGTTCCCGGGGGCACCGGATGGACCGGCACAACCGGCTTCATCCAGCCGGGGTCAAAGACGGGAGCTTCTGTGGGCCCGGAAGCGGCGGGCTCCGCTACGGCAAACTGGCCGGCGGTGAAGAACCAGAACAAGGCCCCCAGCACCGACACGGCAGCAACTGCGAGCACTCCCCACGCCTGCCGGGAACGGCGTCGGGCACGGCGGTAAGCGCACCAGCTCACGGTCATGGGGTTCCTGCCCTTCCGGTATGTTCACACACCAAAAGAGCGTAGGACAGCAGAGCACCATCCCCGCCGATATCCACACTGTGGAGGGCGAGTGAAGGGTCACACCGGTGGAGCTACTGCTCCCGCATCACCCGTCGAAGGTCCTCCTCGGCGATGGCCAGGAGTCCCTCAAGCTGACGCACCCGGTCCTCGCCGACGTCGCCCGCTGCGTGGGCGGCGCGGGCGCCTTCAAGCAAGCGGACGGCCTCTTTGTGATTGGCCTTTGCCACATCGAGTGCGTGTTCCAGGGTGGTTTCATGCTGTAGCGTCGAATCTTTATCCATGGCACAAGTGTGGTCCCGTTTCCCGGCTGATTCCAGCGAATCAGCCGGGAAATCGAGATTGGCCGGAGGGGTGGATCAGACGGAAATTGCGGCCAGGGCTGCGGCCGATTCCTTGGCGGGGAAGGACGGCGGGTTCACACCGGCCATTTCCTCCATCACGCGGACAACCTGGCAGCTGTAGCCGAACTCGTTGTCGTACCAGACGTAAAGCACCAGGTTCTTTTCGTTGGAGATCGTGGCGAGGCCGTCAACGATGCCCGCACGGCGGGAACCGACGAAGTCCGTGGAAACCACCTCGGGTGAGTCGATGTAGTCGATCTGCTTTCGCAGGTCCGAGTGGAGGGACATCTCCCGCAGGTATTCGTTGACCTCATCCTTGGTGGTCCCATTTTCCAGGCTCAGGTTCAGGATGGCCAGGGAAACGTCCGGGGTGGGGACGCGGATGGAGCTGCCGGTGAGCTTGCCCAGCAGTTCGGGCAGTGCCTTGGCCACTGCCTTGGCGGCTCCGGTTTCGGTGATCACCATGTTCAGCGCTGCCGAACGGCCACGGCGGTCGCCCTTGTGGAAGTTGTCAATCAGGTTCTGGTCGTTGGTGAAGGAGTGGACCGTCTCGACATGGCCGTGAACCACGCCGAACTTGTCGTTGATAGCCTTCAGGACCGGCGTGATGGCGTTGGTGGTGCAGGAAGCCGCGGACACAATCTGGTCCGTGTCCTCGATGCTGCGGTGGTTGATGCCGTGGACGATGTTCTTCAGCTCGCCCTTGCCCGGGGCGGTCAGCAGCACCCGTGCCACACCCCTGCTCTGCAGGTGCTGGGACAGGCCTTCTGCGTCACGCCAGCGGCCGGTGTTGTCCACCACCAGCGCATTGTTGATGCCGTAGGCGGTGTAGTCGATGGTGGCGGGATTGTCCGAGTAGATAACCTGCACCTGGACACCGTTGGCGGTGATGGTGTTGGCTGCCTCGTCAACGCGGATGGTGCCCTCGAAGGAGCCGTGCACCGAGTCGCGGCGCAGCAGGCTGGCGCGCTTGGACAGGTCGTTATCGGAGCCCCTGCGGACAACGATGGCGCGCAGCCGCAGGCCGTGGCCGCCGCCTGCCTTTTCAATCAGGAGGCGGGCCAGGAGCCGGCCGATGCGGCCAAAGCCGTACAGCACGACGTCGGTGCTGGTGCGGTCGTCGCCGCCGCGCTTGCCCACGATCTCGGCGAGTTCGGCGCGAAGGAACTCCTCCAGGGTGGCGTCGCCGCCCTCTTCCTTGAACTTCTGGTTCAGCCGGGCGATGTCGATCGCTGCCGCACCGAGCTCCAGCCCCGCCAGGGTGTTCAGGAGCGGAGCGGTCTCCTCCAGCAGCAGTTCATCCTTGCTCATCCTGCGCGCGAAACGGTGCGCCTTGAGGATGTTCATGGTGGACTTGTTGATCAGGCTCCGGCCGTGGATGCTGGTCACCACGTTGTTTTCGCGGTACAGCCGGCCAATCACCGGAATCATGGCCTCGGCCAGGGCCTCCCGGCCCATCCACGTATCAAGACAAGAATCAGACGTCTGGCTCACAGAAATACCTTCCTCGGTTCAGCCGCGTACGTCCTCGTACACGGATGTTGGCCACCTGATGATGTCCAGGGGCACCGGCACCCGCGGGGTTTGTCCCCCAGGTGCCTGGATCGTGTGCAAAAGAAAACCGCCGGTTGCGAACGCAACGCCGGCGGAAGAACTCCTGCGTCCGGTAACTATTCTAATTTGGCGGACTGCCCCGGGGTGGCCCGAGCCGCGTGAAATCACTCACACCAGGATCCCGGCGGCTCCGGTGCTGCCTCAGTTGTGGATGGCGGAGTAGAGGTTGAGGCTCGCGGAGAAAACCACCCAGGAGAAGTAGGGCAAAACCAGCAGCCCGGCCGCCGTGCTGACGGGCCCGAACCTCAGGATGAGGAGGACCAGGACAAAAGCCAATGCGCCGATCACCGCGAGGGCGATCCATAAAGCGGCTGCGCCGAGCATGGGGTACATGCCGAAGAAAATTATGGGCCAGGCCAAGTTGAGCAGCAGCTGCACACCATACATGCGTGCAACCGGCCGGACCAGGGCTCCCCTCCGCCAGACCAGCCAGGCGGCCACGGCGATTCCGGCGTACAGCGATAGCCAAGCGGCGCGGAACATCCATCCTGCAGGCATCCAGGGGGCCTTGACCGAGCCGGCAAACCAGCCGTTGGAATTAAGGATGATCGGGATGGAGGCGAGCATGCAGACGGCATACGAAAGGGCAAGGAAACCAAGCAGCGCAACAACTTGCCTGCCCGCGGAAGGGACCGGCGGCGGGGCCATTCCCGGCCCGGATTGTCCATCAGTATTAGAGGGCACGGTTCAGCATCCCCAACGCAGCTTCCAAGGTCAAACCGGATGAGTGGATGGGTTGACCGATACGCCGGGTTCTGTGCTCCCGCTCCGTTGCCGGTGCGGGAGTAGCGGCCATCCATCTACGAACGCCGTTGCCGACGCCCTCCAGCGGCCTACCCGGACACTCGGGCGAGCAGCCCTCAAACGTGCCCTGTCTGGCCTTGCTCCGGGTGGGGTTTACCTAGCCTTCCCGGTCGCCCGGGAAGCTGGTGGTCTCTTACACCACCGTTTCACCCTTACCTGTTTCGTGCCGCTTTCAAAACCGGCGCGACCCAGGCGGTCTGTTTTCTGTGGCACTGGCCTGCGGGTTACCCCGAGTGGGCG
>JBKJVX010000200.1:0-2541 GCA_046717065.1 Arthrobacter sp.
TCGCCCGGGAAGCCTGCTCCTCTACGTGGGCGTAACTGGGCACTTCATCGCGTCCTGGTTCCTGGTCGTGGCCTTCCTGTCCGGCACCGCCGGGCTGTCGCTCCTGTTTCCAGCGATGATCGGCCGCATCCCCAAGAAGGTCCCACGGCGCATGCTCGGCTGGACCACGGGGGTGGCTGCCGCGGCTGCCGTGCCCTACTTCGGTCATGTTTCTCTTCGCAGCCTCGGCGCGTTCGGGATTGGTGACACCGTGAAAATCATGGCCGCGGAGGGAAAACCTCGTTCCTTGTCTCCAAGGATTTGATTCGACGGCGACGGTCTCGTCATCCACACCGAGCACGACGAGTACCACTACAAGCGGGCCCGCGACGCCCCTGAGGTCTCCCCATGGCCGCGGGTGAAAGACCAGGACTGCAGGCCGGGATTCCCGGGGCTGGTGACGAGCTGCGCCGCATCTGCGGGGACAAAACCCTGACGGTCGGGGAGGGGGCGGGCAGGTGGAGCAGTCCGTGGGCATTATGAACAACAGGGGTCGCACAGCACTTCTCGCGTCACAGAGTAAGCATTTATGTACGCCTACCCTCACGTGTCACAGCAGTAACATATGCTCCTCGTATCACTTCCGCTGCGCCTTTGCAGCACTATGAGAAAGACACAACATGGGGGCCTCTCAGAGGCGGCTTCTCGCCGTCGCAGCTTCTCTTGCCATCGCGGCGTCCGGGCTTGGATCTGCTGTACCGGCTATCGCAGCAGCACCGATCACTACCGTTACTGATGAGCAGCTAGCAAAACCCAGCAGTTCACCTGCCGGGACATCCGCCGGTCCGGTTGAAACCGCGGCAGCGTCCGCTCCTGCGGAAATGGTCGTTCCGTCACCAACAGCGGAGCCGAGCGCTCCAGCGGTCCTGACCGCGGAAAAGGGCGGGGCGCCTGGATCGGTTGCACCTGGCAGTTACACAACCTCCGGTGCAATCGGGGTTAAGTACGCCACCGCATCCGCTGTACTAGGTCCAGCCACCTCGCAGGAGTTCACCAACCAGCGTTTCGGTGGCGCTTACCAACTGTTCGAGAATGGGACAATCGCCCACCTTCCGCAGTCCGGTGCATACATGGTCATCCGCGGCATCAACAACGTTTGGCAGTCCATTGGTGCGCAGGACAGCGACCTCGGCTATCCGACGTCTGATGAGTATGCAAATGAGAATGCACTCAGGGCGGGGGGTGCTACGCAGAACTTCCAATTTGGCAAGATCTCATGGACCTTCTTCGATGGCGCGAGGATTACTAAGGGCGGCATTGGTTCCACTTGGGATAGCGCAGGGGGGCCTCTGAGCGACCTCGGCTACCCGACCACGGACGAGTATGCTCCCATGCCCGGTGGCGTTATGCAGGGCTTCGAGTACGGCAAGATTTCCTGGAACGCGACAACTGGTTCCCGCATCACCAAGGGTGGCATTGGCGCGACCTGGGACTCCGCCGGCGGCCCCCTCAGTGGCCTTGGCTACCCCACAACGGACGAATACGCGACCGCTAACGGCGGAGTCACCCAAAACTTCCAGTACGGGCAGATCGCCTACTCACCGGCAACGGGATCACATATCGTCAAAGGCGCTATCGGGGCGACCTGGATCCTCATCGCAGGACCTCAAGGCCTTCTCGGGTACCCCACGACCAACGAGATTACTGGTCTGACAGGTGGTGGCGCCAAGCAGTACTTCCAGTACGGTGAATTTGTGTGGGCACCGAGCGTGGGTACCAAGATCATCACCGGCGGCATTCGATCCGCATGGGCTGGTAAGGGCTCTGAAGCGGGACGCCTCGGATACCCGACCAACAACGCATACTGGGTCAGCGGCGGCGGCGTCGGCCAGGATTTCCAAGGTGGCCGCATCACCTGGTTCCCCGGCAGCACCAAGATCGAATACGCCTCCGACGCGTATCAGGCAGCTCCCGCAGCACCACAGGCCTACTAGGCCAACTGCACTGCAGCTCGCAAGGCCCTGTCCCTTGTAAGGGGCGGGGCCTTCCTGCTGCTCTGGTCCCTGAAATCGGCGCCTTAACGACGTACGCTGGCGGGCGCGTCTGGCACCCGTCGCTACGTCGAGGCTCCGGAAGGCAGTCTCGCCACGGCCGCCGCCGACATCCCTGCTGCCTGCCAAGGCAAGCTGTCCGGGGACCTGCCGGACAACGTCGCCGACTGGGGGACCGCATGCGGGGCGGAAACCACCACCGAGGAGGTGGAGCTGGCCCTGGAAGCCGTAGGCCGGGGCGCAGGGGAGGAATCGGAACTGGCAGAGCTGTGGGATGAAGCCCACGAACCCGAATGGCGTGAGTCTCTCGAAGACCTGTCGGAGAGGCTGCGCTCGGCGGGTGCGGTAAGGTCGGCGCCGGCGGCAGCCGGCTATGTCTAAGCTGCCCGTTCATCGGAGCTCTGGATCTCGACACCCTGGACTGCGCGCCTGACGTCGGCTGGCGGCCGGCGCTGGCCTTTGACCAGAACAATCAGCATGGTCAGGACGGTGACCGTCCAGGCAATCGCGG
>JBKJVX010000201.1:0-60624 GCA_046717065.1 Arthrobacter sp.
GTGGCGACTGGCTCAATAGGGACCGCACGAAGGTCACCGTGGATACCCCGGAGTTCGCCGAGGCCCTCCAATGGTTCGCGGATCTGCAGAACGTCCACGCGGTCACGCCTTCAGTGGCCGAGGCGCAGACCCTGGACACCTACCAGCGCTGGATGAAGGGCGAAATCGGGTTCTTCCCCATCGCCCCCTGGGACCTTTCCACGTACCAGAAGCTGGGCTTTGAATGGGACGTCATTCCTTACCCGGCCGGAGACACCGGCAAGACGGCCAGCTGGATCGGCACGCTCGGCGTCGCAGTATCCGAGAGCACCAAGCACCCCGAGGAAGCTGTGAAGCTCGTGGAGTACCTCACAACCAACAAGGAAGCCCAGCAGAGCCTTGTGGATGCAGGCATCCAGATCCCCAACCTGAAGGACATGGCGGAGACCTGGGCCGCGGACACCACCACCAAACCGGCCAACAAAGCAGAGTTCCTCGAGATCGTGAAGGACTACGGCCGTGCCCTGCCTGGCGGCAATACCTTCAACGGTGAGTGGTACGACGAGCTCTTCACCAACATCCAACCGGTCCTGGACGGCAAGCAGACCGCTGCCGACTATCTGAAGGAAGCCCAGCCCAGGATGCAGGAATTCCTGGACGCCGCGAACCAGCAGGCCGGCAACTAGCTCCGGTCCACCAGCAGGGCTGACAGCAGCCCTTCAAGAACCAGGTGCCGCGGCTCCGTCCAGCGCGGCCGCGGCACCTGTCCCACGCACCTACCCGGGTGCACTTCCTGAGCGCCACCATCACGAATCAAAGAGGATCCAGCGATGTCCATCATCACGCGCCCCCGCCGCTCGCGGCTTCACCGGAAGGAACACCAGGCCGCCCTTGCTTTTGTTGCCATACCGGTGATCGGGTTCCTCCTCTTTACGCTCTTTCCGCTGCTTTTCTCGGTCTACGCGTCGTTCACCAACTGGAACGGCATCTCAGCGCCGGTTTTCAAGGGCCTGGACAACTACACCAAGATGTTCGGCGACCGCTACTTCCTGAAGTCGCTCTGGAACACGCTGTACATGATGATCGGCATCCCCATCGGCCTGGTCATCTCACTGGCACTCGCACTGGCGATGAACCGGAAGATGCGCGGCACAACGTTCTTCCGCACCGTCTACTACCTGCCCGTCATCTCTTCCATTGCCGCCGTGGCCATCCTGTGGCAGTGGGCCTTCAACGGCGACTTCGGCCTGATCAACCAGGGCCTCGCCCTGGTGGGGATCGACGGCCCCAACTGGCTGCAGGACACCGCTACCGTGAAGCCGGCGCTGATCATGATGGCCATCTGGAAGGGGCTGGGCTACTCCATGCTGCTCTACCTGGCTGCCCTGCAGTCAGTGCCCCGCTACCTTTATGAGGCTGCGGCGCTGGACGGCGCCACCGCCTGGCAGCAGTTCCGGCACATCACCGTTCCCATGGTCGCTCCGGTCACGTTCTTCCTGATTGTCACCAGCGTCATCGGCGGATCGCAGATCTTCGTCGAAATCAACATCATGACCCCCACCGGCGGTCCTGAATTCGAGTCCGCTTCCATCGTTTGGTACATCTGGCAGAAAGCGTTCGACAACCTCCAGATGGGCTACGCGTCCGCTATGTCCGTAGTCCTGGGGCTGCTGGTCTTCGTCATCACCTTCATCCAGTTCCGGCTCAACCGCCGCAACCAGTTCTCGATCGATTGAGGCAGGCAGCCATGTCCGCACAGAACGTCATCACCACCCCTCCCCTGGAACCCAGCCAGGAAATCCCCGGCGGCACGGGGGGCGGCCGGTCCGCCCGCCGCGGGCGGGCCGGCCGGGGCTCCCGGTCCGCAAAGGAAACGCTCCGCCTGGGCAACATCCTCACCACGCTGATCCTCAGCGTCGGTGCAGTCGCGATGATCGCCCCGCTCGCGTGGACCTTCTCCACTTCGCTCAAGACCAAGGACGGCGTCTTCGAGCTTCCGCCGCAGTGGATCCCGAATCCCTTGGTCTGGGAAAACTACGCCCGCATCTGGACGGCCGGCCCACTCCTGAGCGGCATCCAGAACAGCCTGATCGTGGCTTGCTCGGTGACCATCGTGGGCTCGCTCGCGTCTGCGCTCGCAGCCTTCGCTTTCGCCAAGATGCGGATGCCCTTCAAGAACGTCCTGTTCCTGGGACTCCTGTCCGGACTGATGATCCCGTTCCCCACCCTGATGATTCCGCAGTTCACCATCTTCGCCAGCATCGGCTGGGTGGATACGCTGCTGCCGCTGATCGTGCCGGGGCTCTTCGGCAACATCATCATGATCTTCTTCCTGCGCCAGTTCCTGAACAGCATCCCGGACTCCATCGTGGAGGCCGCACGGATTGACGGCGCCTCCTACCTGCAGATCTTCTGGACACTCATCCTGCCCGCCATCCGCCCGGCGCTTGCCGCACAGTTCATCCTCTGGTTCATGGCGATGTGGAATGACTACCTGGCGCCCATCATCTATCTGAACTCACCGGGCACACAGACGCTGCAGCTGGTCATCGCCAACTTCAACGCCCAGTACGCCATCCAGACGGACTACCCGCTGATCATGGCCGCATCCTTCGTGGCACTCCTCCCGGTGCTGATCGTCTTCGTGGTCTTCCAGCGCCAGATCATCGAGTCCATCGCGCTTTCCGGATCCAAGGGCTGAGCCGTGGCTCTCGATCTCAACCTGTCCCGCGAGCTGCTTCCGCTCCCTGCAGGGGCCCGCCACGAGCCGTCCTCCTGGGGAGCCCGCCATGCCCACGATCCCACCGTAGTGCGGGACGATGACGGCACTTACTACATGTTTTCCACCGACGCCGTCGCCAACTCGGAAGATATACCGGCAGGAGTACATACCAGGACTTCCAAGGACCTGGTGGAGTGGACGTACATCGGAACAGCGTTCGACGGCGTGCCGGAAGCGGCTGCGCAATGGTCCGGGGCCCGCGGACTGTGGGCACCCGAAGTAGTCCACTGGCCCGGCGGCATGTGGCACATGTACTACTCAGCCTCGACGTTCGGATCCAACACGTCCGCCATCGGACTGGCTGTTTCGCCATCCCCGGCCGGCCCGTGGGAGGACCGCGGACTGGTAGTGGCTACCCGTTCGGGCGAACATTCCCAAAACGCCATAGATGCCGCAGTTGCGTTCGATGCTGAAAGTGCGCCCTGGCTTACCTACGGCTCCTTTTTCTCGGGAATCTACACGCTGCCACTTGACCTGGCCACGGGCCTGCCATTGGTGGAAGGAGATTTGGGGGCAGTTATCGCCCGCCGTCCCAAGGGGGTGGAAGGGGCAGTGGAAGGCGCCTTTGTCCTGTACCGGCCCGAGGAGGACCGCTACATCCTCTTTTGCTCCTACGATTCGCTCTTCAACACCTACAACATGCGTGTGGGCATCGCGGACTCCATCACCGGTCCCTACCGCGACTTCCGTGGCACGGACATGACGGATCTGAATGCCCCTCCCGCGGCTGTGGGAACCAAGGTGTTGGGCGGCTACCAGTTCAACGGCGGCACCGGCTGGCTGGCCCCCGGCCACAATTCAATCCTCACCCAAGCGGGTCCGGACGGCATGGAGTATTTCGCGGTCCACCACGTCCGCTTCGCCGCGGATCCGAGCCAACACGTGGTCCAGCTCCGGCGGGTCTTCTTCACCGCGTCCGGCTGGCCCCTCGTCTCACCACAGCCCTTCGCAGGGGTGCAACGTGAAACGCTCCCCGCGTCTGTTCCGGTGGCAGGAACCTGGCAGGTTCTCCGTTTCGCTCCTGAGTCCGCAGACTATGTCAGGGCTGTGGCCATGGAACTGGAAAGCACCACTGGCCACTGCGCTGTTTCCGCCGGTGCGCCAGCCCACATCCGGCTCCGGACCGCCACCCCCGTTGGCGGGCCAGACGATGCCGTCGAACTTGATGCAGTGGTTTTCGGTTCCTGGGACTGGACCAGGGGCCGGACTGCCCTGTCCTTCAGCGGCATGGACCAGCACGGTGTGGCCTGGTCCGGAACCCAGGATGCAAACGATGAATGATGCTCCCCTGGGCTGGGCCGGCCGTCTGATGGGCTGGCTCCGCTTCTCAACCCGGCTGGTCCTGGTCAACGTGCTGTTTGTGGCCGGAGTCCTGGCCGGGCTGGTGGTCCTTGGGGTCTTTCCCGCCGCCGTCGCCGCCACCTCAGTCCTGGGAAGGCTGCGCGGCGGAGCGGCCGGGGACACGCTGGTCCGGGACTTCATCACGGCATACCGCTTCCAGTTCCGGCACGCCAACCGGGTGGGAAGCGTCTTTTGGATAGCCGGCGTCGTACTCCTCCTGGACTTCCTGGCGCTGCTGGGACAGGCCGGGACCGCGATGCCGCCGGCCGCGCACGCTGTCCTCCTGGCGCTTTCAACGGTTGCCGCCCTGGGAACGGTGGCTGCCGCGGCAACCGCTGTTGCCCTGTGCAGCCGCTACCGGGACAAGGTGGCAAGAACGTGGCGGACGGCCTTTGTGCTGCCGCTGGTGTCGCCGGTGATGAGCCTGTCCCTGCTGGTCACCCTGGCGGCCGCCGCCGTAGTTTTTTCCGGAATGACAGTGCTGGTGCCCCTTGTGGGCGCGTCGGTTCCCCTGCTGCTCTCCGGCTGGCTGGTGGGGAAGCGGCTCGCAGGGTTGGAACCCGCAGGCACTTCCCCCGCCTAGACCCCCTAACCATCCGCTCTTACCTACTTTTCAACTTCTACAACGTTATACAGAATAGGAACAAACCAATGACCATCACCTCAGCCGCTGCCGACCAGACGGAACTGGCCGTTGTGGCACCTACCGTCGTCACTATCGACAGGGCCGCTGTTGTGGCACCTGTCAGCCGCCGCATCTTCGGTTCCTTTGTGGAGCACCTTGGCCGCTGCGTCTACGACGGCATTTACGAGCCTGACCATCCCACCGCCAACGAGGACGGCTTCCGGCTTGACGTCATCGAACTGGTCAAGGAGCTGGGCTCGAGCACCATCCGCTACCCGGGCGGCAATTTCGTCTCCGGCTACCGCTGGGAGGACGGCGTTGGCCCCCGCGACCAGCGCCCGGTCCGGCGTGACCTCGCCTGGCACTCGCTTGAGTCCAACCAGGTGGGCCTGGATGAGTTTGCCCGCTGGTGCAAGCTCACCGGCTCGGAGCTGATGATGGCCGTGAACCTTGGAACCCGCGGCATCGAGGCCGCCCTCGACCTGCTGGAATACACCAACCACCCCTCGGGGACCGCACTCAGCGAGCAGCGCATCGCCAACGGCGCCAAGGATCCCTACAACATCACCATGTGGTGCCTGGGCAACGAGATGGACGGTCCTTGGCAGATCGGCCACATGTCCGCCGAGGATTACGGAAAGCTCGCGGCCCGCACCGCCTCCGCCATGAAGACCGCGGACAAGAACCTCGAACTCGTAGTCTGCGGCTCCTCCGGATCCTCCATGCCCACGTTCGGTGAGTGGGAGCGGGTAGTCCTGGAGCACAGTTACAACTACGTGGACTACATCTCCTGCCACGCCTATTACCAGGAGCGCAACGGCGACCTCGGCTCCTACCTGGCGTCCTCGCTGGACATGCAGTACTTCATCGAGACGGTGGTGGCCACCGCCGACCACGTCAAGCACAAGCTCAAAAGCAAAAAGACCATCCAGCTCTCCTTCGACGAGTGGAACATCTGGTACCTGGACGAGCACCAGGCTTCCGACGAGGTCAACGAGGAATGGACGCACGCACCGCGCCAGCTCGAGGACACCTACTCCGTGGCCGACGCCGTGGTGTTCGGCAACCTGCTGATGACGCTCCTGAAGAACCACGACCGGGTTGCCGCCGCATCCCTCGCCCAGCTGGTGAACGTGATCGCGCCCATCATGACCGAACCGGGGGGTAACACCTGGCGGCAGACCACCTTCTTCCCGTTCTCCGTCACGTCCCGCCTCGCGAAAGGCGAAGTGCTCCGCCCCAGGATCGAGGCCGGAACCTACACGACGGCGGTGTACGGGGAGGCCCCGCTGGTGGACTCAGTGGCAACCACCGATGCAGCTACCGGAGAATCGGCCGTCTTCCTGGTCAACCGCAGCCAGACCCAGGCCATCGACGTGACCATCAACGTCTCCGAACTCAACGCGAAGACGATCACCGAGGCCGTGACCCTGCACGATGAGGACGTGTACGCCAAGAACACCCTTCAGGACCAGAACCGCGTGGGCCTGAAGCAGCTCCACGGCGCCGTCCTGGACGAGGGCACGCTCACCGTGACGCTTCCGCCGGTGTCCTGGTCCGCCGTCGCGCTTGGCTGACGTGACCCAGCCAAAAGGGCCCGCTGCCAGCCGCCCTGCTGTTCGATGGACAGCGGCGCGGCTGGCTGCGGTGCTGGCCGCCGTTGTCCTTGTCCTGACGGGATGCGGTGCACCGCCACCTGCGCCAGAGGCAGGCCCGGCCGCCGAACTCAACGGTGACTTCTTCACCCACGATCCCGCGCTGGTCCAGGGCGAGGACGGCGAACCCTGGTTCATCTACTCCACCGGGAACGGGCAGGTGGCGGACGGCAACATCCAGGTGCGGCGCTCAGACGACGGCGTGAAGTGGGAGTACGCCGGCGAGGTGTGGCCGGAGAAACCCGCCTGGCTCCAGGAAGCGGTGCCTGGCGTGGACAACCTCTGGGCACCGGAGCTGTACGAGCATGACGGGACCTGGTACCTGTATTACTCCGTGTCGACTTTCGGGAAGAACCTCTCGGTGATCGCACTGGCCACGAACACCACACTTGACCCTGCAGACCCGGCCTACGAGTGGGTGGACCAGGGGCAGGTGATCTCATCCAAGGGGGAGAGGTTCAACGCCATCGATCCCGGCATCGCCGAGGATGAAAACGGTACGCCCTGGATGTCCTTTGGCTCCTTCTGGACCGGGCTGCAGCTAGTGCAGCTCGAATGGCCGACCGGCCTGCGCGCCGGGACGGAGGAGCTACTAACCATCGCGGACCGGAAGGCGCCGCCTAACGCGATCGAGGCGCCGTACATCCTCCCGCACGACGGCAAGTATTACCTGTTCTTCTCCCGTGACTTCTGCTGCCAGGGGCTCGAGAGTACGTACAACATCGCCGTGGGGAGGTCGGACAGCATCACCGGGCCGTACCTGGATGCCGAGGGCAAGGAACTGCTCGACGGCGGCGGCACGCCCCTCCTGGCGTCCGACGGCGGGCGCGTGGGGCCGGGCGGGCAGTCCGTTTCCGGCAATACGCTGGCGTTCCACTACTACGCGGAAGAGCTCGACGGCGCCTTCCGCCTGGGGCTTGCCGGGCTCGAGTGGGAGGACGGCTGGCCCAGTGTGCGGTGGGAATAGGGCCTACGCGGCGCCGGCCGCGCTGCCCATGGTCGATTCCCTTGCCACCACGCGGAACGCCGTCTCGACTTCCCGGGGCGGTGTTCCGGCAGGGTCCTTGATCCGCTCGAGCAGCATGCGGATGGCGGTCTCGGCGATCTCCGTGCGGCCGGGATCAACAGTGCTCAGGGTGGGAAGGGTGTAGCGGGTTTCGTCGAGGTCATCGAAGCCAATCACGGCGACGTCGTCCGGGACCCGGTAGCCTGCTTCCTGCAGGACACGCACGGCGCCCTGGGCAAGGGTGTCATTCAGGCCGAAGACGGCGTCGAAGGACACTCCGCGGTCCAGGAGGTCGTGCATTGCTGCGGCACCGTTGGACCGGTGCCAGTCCACCACATAGGCGACGATCCCGTCGTCGTACGGGATGCCCCGGGCCTCAAGCGCCTCCCGGTACCCGCGCAGGCGAAGTCCCGCGGAGCCAATGACCTCGCCCTCGTGGGCGCCGACGACGGCAATGCGTTTCCTGCCGAGGTCCAGCAGGTGCTCCGTGGCGGCCCGCGCGGCCGGAACATTCTGCATGGTGACGTGGTCAGAAGAACTATCGAAGATGCGCTCGCCGAGGAGGACAATCGGCACCTCAGCCTTGATCAGGTCCGCATCTTCCTGGCCAAGTGCCAGCGGGCTGAAGATCAGGCCGTCGGACATTTTGAGCCGCGGACTGGCCATCACCTCCAGCTCGCGCTTGCGGTCGGCGCCGGTCTGTTCAATGAGCACCACCAGCCCGCGCTTCGCCGCCGCTTCGATCACGGCGTCGGCCAGTTCCGCGAAATAGGGAAGCCGCAATTGCGGCAGCGCCAGGGTGATGGCCCCAGTGTGCCCGGAGCGCAGGCTCCGGGCAGTCAGGTTGGGCCGGTACCCCAGCTCTGCGATCGCCTTTTCCACTTTGGCGCGGGTGGTGTCCCGGACATGGGGGTGGTGGTTGATCACGTTGGAGACGGTCTTGAAGGACACGCCTGCCACGCGGGCCACGTCGTGAAGAGTTGCCGCCATCTCCCTGCCCCCTGCTCCTGCCGCGGCCCGCAGGCCAGTACCTGCAATTTTACAACGTTGAATCGGTGACTCGTTTGCACGTTGCGCCAGGGACGGGCCACCCATGACACAGAACTGGGCGGCCCGCCTCCTCAACGCCGCTTCCGGCCCGACCGGTCCTTCCGCTCAGCTGTCTCCCGCTCGGCCCACCGCTGGGCCTTCCCGGCCGACACCACCTTCTGGTGCCACCATCGCATTGATGAGTGTGGACTTTCCGGCGCCGGAGGGTCCCAGGAGGACGATGGTGCCGCCCGCCGGAATGTGCGCCAGCAGTTCGTCGATGCCGTCCCCGCTCTCCGCGGACGTGGTCACCACGTCCACGCCTGCGGCCTGCACCATGACTTTCCCGACGACGTCGTCCGCCACCTCGGCGAGGTCCGCCTTGGTGATGATCACCAGGGGAGTGGCCCCGGAGTCCCACGCCGCCACGAGGGTGCGCTCGAGCCGGTTGTGCGTCAGCGGCCGGTCCACCGGCACCACCACGCCCACCATGTCCATGTTCGCGGCGAGGACCTGCGCCGCGGAGGAGTCCTCGAAGGCGCGCCTGCGGCTGAGCTCCGAGCGGCGGGGAAGGACGCCCAGGATCTGGCGCTCGCCCGCCCGGTTGGGTCCAATCCAGAGCCAGTCTCCGGTGACTGCTGCTTCGCCGGTCAGCGGATAGGGCAGGTGCAGGAGGTCCGCACCCGCTGCCACCAGTAACAGGTTGCGGTCCACGCGGACCACCCGTCCCGGCTCGGTTGCGTCCGGGAAGGCATGATTCTGGAAGTGCCGGGCAACGGCGGGCGTATATCCGTAGGGGACAGGGCCCTTGCTGGTTGAAGCCGAAGCGCTCGTCGTGTTGTTGCTTGACATGCTGATGCTGTCCAGGGCGCTGCCTGAAAATGATTTCACTGTGATACCTCGGGGTATTACCCCTGCGCACCGGCCGCTTTCGGCTTTGGTGCTGGGCGCTCCGCGGAGAGGTCAGGCGGGGCCGGTGCGGTACAGGGGAAGGGTCTGGATGATGGGTGCGGAGCGCGTTGGGCGCGGGGCTGTGACAGTCATCGAAAACACCTCCCTTTCCCGAAAAGGGGACTGGTAACAAGTCCCCTGTTTGAGCCGAACGGCTTCGGCCCGGCGAGCACCTGGCGACGTGGTGCCGGTCCGGCTTTACTTTAGCTGCTGGAAGCCGGATGAACCAGAGCTGTCTTGCCGTCAGGGCCGGCCAGCCCGCGTGGCACCGTTCCAATGTTTTCCCAGCCTCGCGCTTCTACGATCCGAGGATCTTGAGGACTTTCGGGCTGGGAAAGAGGCGCCATGAAAAAGACAGCACTCGGAGTTCTGGCTCTAGCCGGGACACTGTTCGTTCAGCTCGCTGGCGCGGGACCGGGCATCGCGGGGGAGCCGCGTCTCATCACGAAAACCGTGGCGACGGGCGAGGCGATGACTGCCGAATTTGACCGTACCGATGGGTGTATACGGACGACCGTCAGTGTGTTCGGCAGCGTCTTCACGGTCCGCGGGTCAACTGCCCCTGAGAAGCTGGGCTTTGTGTCGGTCACCCAGGACAACACCTGTACAGGCACCACGCTGATTAACGGGTTTGGGGAGACGTTGACCCTGGAAATGGACTCTCCAAACGGGTTGTCTCGAGGGCGCCTGAAGATGTCCATGGAATTCACGAATTTTGCAGACCCCAGCAATCCAGTGGATTCGCAGTTGACGGCCGATATGTCCTTCCGGGCCACGGCTGAAGCGGACAGGACGCGTGTAAAGTCCAAATCCGCTTCGGCGGGTATTCGTTTTGTCTCGTCGGCAGATACCAAGAGCCGGCCCGTCTCCTCCACCGGCACGATAAAACTGGGGGCTCAAACTGTGGTTTCGCCGAGCACACCGGCGTACTACGGGATGCTCGCCTCGATGGTAAGCAAAGAGAAATCAGGTGCCCGCCCCGTGAAGTAGCGCCCGGCAGCCCGTGTTTCCGGGCCTTGGTGCGCGTCACCGGTGGAACATGCGGGCAACGGTACGGTCCTAGCGCTGGAGTTCCAGAGCCCGCTTTTCCCGTGCGGAGATTCGCGAGACGTAGCCGCAGTTCGTACACGTGATCTGGTAGGACCGCGACGTAGTGAACACCGGAATGAAGAAGAGCGTGAACTTGGTGGCGCGCTCCTCAAGGTGGTGATGGACAAACGAGCGGCAGTACTGGCAGGTGGCAGGTTTGCCGGGGAGCGCCTTAAGCACTGTCTTGAAACCGAAGAGAAGGAGCATGGCTTTGCCTTTCGGGTTTTGTCCTGCGGGCTATCTGACAACCCTAAGCCCTGGAAAAGGTCCTGCGGATAGCCTGACAGGCTCCCCGGGCGGTGCAATACTGGGGGTCAGCGCGCTTTTCGGCATCGGGGGGACTTCGGTTACATGGTTCTGGATACCGCCACGTTGAGAATCGCGTTTGGCCTGATGGCCCTGGTTCTAGTGTTCCTCTTCTACTTCTCCGCGTACCGGATCACGCGCTCGCCGTACAGCGGCTGGTGGTGCCTCGCCCTTATCTTCTTCCTCACCGGGTCTGCCTGTTACCTGCTGGACGGGACGGCCCACCAAATCTGGGCCAACCCGGCGGGCAACATGCTGCTGGTGCACGGCGGGGTGTCGGTGTGGGCAGGCGCACGTTCGCTGCGCACAGTTCCGCCGCCGAAGTGGGCATTCACCGGCATCCCGCTGGTTACCCTGGTCGCCTCCGTGGTAGACAACCCGGCCACCAACACGTGGTCCGGCGGGCCGGTGTTCCTCGCCGCGATGGGTATCACCATAGGGCTGGCGGCCCGGGAGCTGTGGCGCCTGGAGCCGGGCTATTCGCGGGTCCGGATTCCCATGGCCGTATCCGCCGGAGGACTCGCGGTCTTCTACTTCTTCCGCTGGCTGGCGTTTGTGGTGGACGGCCAGGACGGGCCCATCTTCGTCACGGTCTTCGGCTCCGCCGTGACCACCCTGATCACAATGGTGCTGCTGGTGGTGGTCTCGTTCAGCATGGCCGCGCTCAGCAGCGAACAGCAGACCAGGGCCCTGCGTGTGGTCGCTTCCCGCGACGACCTCACCGGGCTCCTCAACCGCAAGGCCTTCCTGGATCTTGCTGCCGAGCAGTTGGCGGACCGTACCATTACCCGGGGTTCGGGCACCCTCATCCTGGCCGACCTGGACCACTTCAAATCCGTTAACGATACCTATGGCCATGCCGCCGGGGACCTCGCCCTCCAAGCCTTCGCGGACGCCTGCACGGCGACGGTCCGTTCCACGGACCTGGTGGGAAGGTACGGGGGGGAAGAGTTTGTCCTTCTTTTGCCCGGTACCAGCGCAGAACGGGCCGAAATGATTGCCAAAGAAATCAGCCGGCGCCTGGCGGCGGCACCGTCGGTGGACGGGATGGACATGCCCACCGTCAGTTACGGGATTTCCACGTACGACGACGGCACAAGTGACGTGTACGACCTCATCGCTACCGCGGACGGCGCCTTGTACGTGGCGAAGTCACTGGGCCGGAACCGGACTGCCCGCAGCGACCGGAAGGGCTAGAGCGGTCAGCAGTGCCCAGGCCGTCAACCGCCGGCGTTAAGCTTTCCGGCCAGCCGCTTGCGCATCTGGACGCTTGCCGAGTTCAGGCCGAGCAACTCCACCCCCCGGCCGTGGCGGTGGTACTTCTCGGCTACGGAGCACCGTCCGCTCAACGGTGACAAAGTGGGCCACCCGCCGGGCGAACATGGCCATAGCGGCGAGCACCCCGACGCCCAGCCGGGGCGAGAGGGCGCCCTGTTCTCTGCGGTGGAAACAGCCATGGTCCGGCTCCAGTCGGGCATCGGAAACGCGGCAGCAGGGGAGGCGCGCCTTCGCAGGGAGGTGGTGGTCAGGAAGGAAGGCGCTGACTTGCGCCGGAGAGAAAGAGTCGGCCGGTGCACAAGCGGTTTGCGGCGCCCGGACTCTCCGACTTCACGCGGAGCCATGGGGGAGCCTGCACGTGCGCATGTTGTCAAACTGTGGCTTCCTGAGGCCCGTCATCCGGAAGCAGCGGGAAGCTTGACTGGTAAAATGGCGGGGTTGCAGGGCGGCCTTTTCGCTGGTGCAACCAGCGCCGTAACGAAGTAGGGGACCAACAATCATGACGGCAGGCGGTGCACACCTCGGGACGTCGGAAAGCCAGCCAGGCTCGCCGGCAACCGCCGTCTCCGAGCCCGCCAAGCGCCGCGCCTACGTGGCCATCATCGAGGGGTTCCTCGGCGCCCTCATGATGTTCGTCGGTTCCATCGGCACCGGCTGGATCGCCAACGGCTCGCCCATGATCCGCCAGCCTGTGGTCATCGCGCTCCGTACAGAAGGCTGGGGAGTGACGGTTTCCACCATCCTGCTGACGGTGGGAGCAATGGTGCTGATGCGATCGTGGCTCCGGCTGGGGCAACGGCTGGCTGATTGGGGAATATCGTCCCTTCGGTCCGTTGTTATCGCCATCTCTGCCTGGTCCCTGCCGCTGCTTTTCTGCGTACCGGTTTTTTCCCGCGACGTCTACGCCTACACTGGCCAGGGCCGGCTGGTGATGGAGGGCCAAAACCCGTACGAGGTGGGCATTTCCACGCTCAACAACTGGTTCGCGCTCGGGGCGGACCCTGCCTGGGCTGAGAACAGGACCCCGTACGGACCATACTTTCTCTGGCTGGCGCGCGGCATCGTCGGGCTGACCGGAGCCCAGCCCGACGTCTCCGTGCTGCTCTTCCGCCTTCTCGCCGGCGCCGGGGTCCTCCTCTGCGTCATCTACGTGCCGAAGTTAGCGGAGCTGCACGGCATCAACGGTGCCCGCGCACTGTGGATCTCTGTGGCCAACCCCCTGTTCCTGATCAGCTTTATCGCCAGCGCCCACAACGACGCACTCATGGTGGGGCTTGCCGTCGCCGGCGTCTACTTCGCGGCAACGCGCCGCTACCTGCTGGGCATCCTCCTGGTCACCGCCTCCATCGGCATCAAACCCATTACTGTGCTCCTGCTGCCGTTCATTGGGGTCATGTGGGCGGGCCCCTCTGCCTCCTGGCTGCGCAAGTTCCTCATCTGGGGCGCGACGGCGGGTCTCAGCTTCGGCGTCCTGGCCCTCAGCGGTATCCCGTACAACCTGGGACTGGGCTGGACCTGGGCCATCATGGATCCCACTCCCGGCTATACCGGTTACTCGCCGTCAGGCTTCCTGGGCCAGCAGGTGGAGTTCCTGGCCAATGTGCTGGGGCTGCCGGGCGGGACGTTTGCCACCCTGCTGCGGACGGGCATGAAGTATGCGGCAGTCGCGCTGGTCCTGCTGTTGATGTTTCGCGGGGACTACTCCCGGGCGGTGCGCCGGATGGCCCTGGCGTTCACCGCCGTCGTGATGCTGTCACCCATCATCCAGCCCTGGTACATCCTGTGGTTCCTGCCGTTCCTGGCTGTCACCGGCATCCGGGATGACTGGCAGATCCGGTCGCTGTACGTGGGCGTCACCTTCTTTGTGGTGTTCGGGGCGCAGGACCAGCTCTCCGTGTGGTCCTTCGTTGAGCTGCCCATCGACGCCTCATCGCTGGCTTTCGTGACGGCCCTGGGGTTCACGTTCTACCTTTTATTCCTCGACGTGCATACACGGAAACTGCTGATTGAAGCCAAGCCGCTGGACCTCGCAAGGCGGGGGTTGAACTGGATCACAGCGAGGCGTGAGGTGCGCCGCCTCCGCGCTGAACAGCCCGATCGGCAGCAGCTCGGAAGCCGCTGAGCTAAGCTCCGGCAGGCACTGCGGCAGGGGACTTCCGGCCCAGCTCGGCCGTCCGCTTCACGGACCACCAGAGCAGCACCACCAGAAGCACATTGCGGGTGGTGAGGATGGCCGCCATCACCGGGTGGGCATGAATGAGCGGTGTATAGAACAGGGGATAGATCACGAAAGTGGTCATGGCGATCCCCATCAGCAGGGCAGCCGGGACCTTCCAGCGGTTCCAGTCATGGGTGAGGCCGGCAATGATCACTGGCGCCAGCCAGATGATGAACTGCGGGGAACCCACCTTGTTGAACACGATGAACGCGGTGACCATCATGAGGGAACCCTCAAGGAACAGCTCCTCGCGTTCGGCACCGCGGTTCATCGCGCGGACCAGCAGGACAGCCGCGCCCACCGCCGCGACGATGAGGAGCGGCTGCATCAGGAACGCCGCAGTGCTGGCGCCCGGGCCGTAAACCTCGGTGGAGTTGATGGCAGTGTTGTCCGCCATTTTCGAACCCGCGATGTTGAAGACGCTCAGCCACACCCACGGCGTGGAGAAGGTTGCTTCGAGCTGCATGCCGCGCTCGCCCTGGTTGGTGAGGAAGTCCATGATGTGCGGCAGCCCGCCGGACAACAACGTTCCCAGGGCGACAACCGCCGTCACCACCACTCCGGAGAGGACCACCTGGATCCGTTTCTGGCTGGCAATAACGACGGGCGCCAGCACGGCCGCCGGCCACACCTTGATCCATGTGGCAATGCTCAGCAGGATGCCCGCCACCACCGGCCGCTGCGCCGCATACAGGAGGGCAATCAGCACGATGGGTGCAGTAATGCCCTCCACCCTCGCAAAGCTGAGGTAGCCCATAAAGATGGTGAAAAACAGCCACCACCAGGCCGGCGCGATCCCGCTCACCTTCCGCGGACCCCGGGTAAGGAAGGCAAGCCCGACGGCGTTGAGGGCGGTGATGATCAGGAACCACACGAGCAGGTACAGGTCCGGCCCGGCGATGTTCGCGAGGAAGATGGGGATCTGCGCCAGCACCGGGTATACCCAGGGGCTGATCTTCCCGTCAAGGTTCTCCGGGTTGTAGCCGTCCGTGGCCCACTGGCGGTACTGCTCGGTGTCGCTGAAGGTATCGCCGTGCAGGAAGAAGGACGCCATCCAGCCCAGGAAGTAAAGATGGACGACGGCGAAGCCCCACCACACGCTGGACGGGCGGGCGAACCAGTCCACTACCTTTGCGGGAATGATTTTTGTGCGGACGCTGGCCAGCCGGTCGAAGAACTTCGTGGAAATGTTAGGACTCCTTCAGCGCGGGAGCGGCTGCAGGCGTCTTTTTGCCCAGCGAGTAGAGGCGCCGGACGCTCCAGAGGAACAGGACCACCAGGAGGACGTTGCGGATGGTCAGCACCAGGGCCATCCACGGGTTGTTGTGGCTGAGTGCGTCATAGAACAGGGGGTAGATGAAGTAGGTGGCCAGGGCGATGACGATCAGCATGGCCGCCGGGACCCGCCATTCCCGCCAGCTGTGCGCCAGCCCGACGGCGACCGCCGGGGCGAGCCACACCATGAATTGCGGGGAGCCCACTTTGTTGAAGACCACGAACGCGGTGGCCAGGGTGAGTGCGCCGGCCAGGAGCAGTTCGGTGCGGTCCACCCCGCCGCTGAGGTCGCCGTTGCGCAAGTTGCCGTTATGTAGGGCCCAGAACGTCAGGCCGGCCACCAGCAGGGCGGCCAGGATCAGGAGGGGCTGCATCAGCACGGACATCAGGGCGGTGCCGGGGCCGTCCACCTGCATGGAGTTGATGTCCGTGTTCATGTACATGCGGGAATCGCCGATGTTCAGGACGGCCAGCCAGAGCCACGGCGTGGTGAAGGTGGCTTCGAGCTGCATGCCGCGGTCGCCCTGCTGGGTGAGGAAGTTCAGGAGCTTCGGAAGGCTTCCCAATGCGGCGGCCAGCGCAACGACAACTGCCGACGTCGCAATTCCGGCAAGCACCACCAGGATCCGGTTCTTGACGACGGCGAAAAGGGCCAGCATTATGGCGGCCGGCCAGACCTTCACCCAGGTGCCGATGGCCAGCAGGACGGAGGCGATGAACGGCCGGCCCACGCCGTAGGCGAGGGCCACCAGGACCAGCGGGGCGGTGAGGCCGTCCACGCGGGCGAACCCGAGCCAGCCCATGAGGAAGGTGAAGACCAGCCACCACCAGCCAGCGGGGATGGCCTGGCGGTCCCGGCCCCGGTTGGTGAGTTTCAGCAGGGCCCAGCCGTTGAGCAGTGTGGTCATCAGGACCCACAGGAAGAAGAACGGCCCGGGACCGGCAACGCCTGCGATGGCCATGGGGATCAGCGCGAGGATGGGGTAAACCCAGGGGCTGGGGCCGCCGGTAAGGTTGGCGTCGTTGAATCCTGCCATGGCCCAGTCACGGTAGATAAACGTGTCACTGAAGGCCTCGCCGCGCAGCGAGAGTGAAGCGGCGAAGACCAGGAAAACCAGGTGCACCAGGATGTATCCGGCAAGCAATCCGCGCCCGGTATTCAGCCGGGACTGGAAGGACGCCGGGATGATGACCTTGCGGATCCGGGTGAGATTGCCGAAAAAAGCGTCGGTGGAAATGGCGGATTCCTTGTCAGGTCGTTGCACAGCCGGGTCGTTGCGCAAGGGTGCACGGGTCATGCCGGGAGGCTTCTCCGGGGGCATTGGAGGCGTTCAAACACAGCTTCCACTCCCCATCAATTCTAATTGACCAGACCTCGGGGCCCGTAATTGTTGTGCTTGCCCGCCGGAGTGCGTGCCGCTGACCTGCGGTTCTAAATTAGTTGATTTTTCAACTTGCTGGTGGCGGCCTGCTGAGGCATCATGAACGGGGCACACCACGTGCCTCATGGCGTCAGCAGTTCGGGGGAGCGGAAGGCGCCTGCCCCACTAACCCCAACCACTAAGGCCTGCCCCAAATGACCGCTCACAACTTCCCACTGACCCTGACCGTCGCCGACCGCGAGAGCATGGACAGCGAGCTCGACGCCGCCGTCACGGCCGCCAAGGCCCACGCGCTCGCCGAAAAGCGCCACGGCATCCTGGTGACACGGCACGGCGTGGACAAGTTCACGGTTGCCCTCAGTGAGGCTGTCCCCTTTGGCCTCACCCGCGAGCACCAGGCCTGGTAGCCGCGCCGCGCCTGCCTTCCTGACGGCGCTTTAGCCTCCGGTGTTGCCGGAATCGTCCCCGCCGAGCCGTCCGCTGCGCCCCTGGAGCCGGTCGATGTGCTTGGATGCCTCGGCCTTACTGAGGTCCGCCGGGAGTTCTTCGGATACCCTCACCCCCCGGAAAGCTTCTGGGGTGCCCGCACGTGGCGAGCTGCTGAACCGTGCCGGGAATATCAGCGGAAAGCACGTGAGGTTACCTGTACCACCCGACGGAACGGTCGTAACTGGACACAAGCGCACCCGTTCCGGGTACGCCGTCCCCGCCGGCAGGGAAATAGATGGCCCCGAACTCGGCGCCCTGGGCTTCGATCCGTTCGCGCGCCCAGATCTTGGCCTCCTCGATGTCCTTGTGCGGGATGCTTTCCCGTGTGCTGTGTCCTGCGCCAAGATGGATGTCCAGTTGATACTCCCCCTCCTGTGAAACACCGGCATGGTGGGCGCGGTCTTGTTCATCGCGCCTGCTGACCATCACTTCAGCTGCGGCATGGAGAATCGACGACTCCCTGGCGGCGCTGCCATGCTGCTGCTGTTCGATGCGGAGGCCTGAAACCACGTTCTCCACGGTGTCGTCATCGCGGACTACGTAGACAGCTTCGTCGACGTCAGATTCTGACCCCCCGACGCTTTTCAGGTTCTGCATAAATTGCTCGGAGCTGGACTGTGTGGAGTTCATGCACCCTCCCTGAGGGGCTATTCGCGGCGAGTGCCGACCCCACCCACACTAGACCTAAATGGGTGCCTCAAACCGGTGCTTCCGGGGATGTTTTGGACGTCCCCAACGGCAGGCGGAAAAGAGGCTGAAGCACTCCCTCCATTTCCAATGTATCCCCCGGGGTGGGGCTTGCGGCAAGGCCCGGGCGGGGCCGCAGAATCGCAGAGGCCACAACTGGAAAACGGGAGCGGGAGCAATGACCGATTATGCGGTGGTGATCGTTGGCGGCGGGCCTACCGGGCTGATGCTTGCAGGGGAGTTGGCGCTGGCGGGAGTTGACGCGGCCATTGTGGAGCGGCGTGCCACCCAGGACCTCGCGGGGGCCCGGGCAGGCGGCCTTCACGCCCGGACCATCGAAGTCCTGGATCAGCGGGGCATCGCCGGCCGGTTCCTCTCGGAGGGGCAGGTGGCCCAGGTGGCGGGGTTCGCAGGAACCCGCCTTGACATCAGTGACTTTCCCACCCGCCACCCCCACGGCCTTGGGTTGTGGCAGAACCACATCGAACGCCTCCTGGCAGGCTGGGTGGAGGAGCTGGGGGCAAAGGTCTACCGCGGACACGAGGTGACGGCTCTGGTGCAGGACGGGGACGGCGTCGAGGTCCTCTTCTCCGACAGCGGGAAGCTGCGTGCGGGGTACGTTGCCGGGTGCGACGGCGGCCGGAGCCTGGTCCGCAAGGCGGCGGGTATTGATTTCCCCGGGTGGGATCCCACCACCAGTGCCCTGATCGGAGAGGTGGAGATGACCGGGGAGCCGGAGTTCGGCATCCACCAGAATGCCTTTGGCATCCATTCGTTTGGCCGGCGGGAGTACGAAATCCGGGACGGCCGGGTAGTTTACGCGGACAGCGGCCCGGTGGGGGTCATGGTGACGGAAGAGCACGTCGGCCCTGCCAGTGAACCCACCCTGGGCGACCTTCGCGCGGCGCTCATTGCTGCCTGCGGCACCGATTACGGGGCTCACAGCCCCATCTGGATCTCCAGGTTCACGGACACCACCCGCCAGGCGGCCGCCTACCGCAAGGGGCGCGTCCTGCTGGCCGGTGACGCTGCGCACGTGCATGCCCCCGACGGCGGGCAGGGCCTGAACCTCGGGGTGCAGGACGCTGTGAACCTGGGCTGGAAGCTGGCACAGGTGGTGAACGGGACAGCGCCGGAAAGCCTTCTGGACACCTACCACGCCGAGCGTCACCCCGTTGCCGCCCGGGTGCTGCGCACCACCATGGCGCAGACAGCGCTGCGCCGTCCGGATCCCCGGAGCAAGGCCGCGGGCGAGGTGGTTTCCGAGCTCCTCAGCATGGAGGAGCCGCGCAAGCGATTCGCAGGGATGCAGTCCGGGCTGGACATCCATTACGACTTTGGCGAGGGGCACGCGCTGCTCGGGCGGCGGATGCCCGACGTCGACCTTGTTACCCCGGTCGGCCCGCTTCCCGCCTATGCGCTGCTGCACGAGGCACGGCCCGTCCTGCTGAATTTCGGGCAGCCGGGCAGCCTGGACAACGCTCCCCGGCCGGACCGGGTTCAGCTGGTGGACGCCGAGTACCGCGGATCCTGGGAGCTGCCGGTACTGGGGAAGGTCGCTGCCCCCGCTGCCGTCCTGGTCCGGCCCGACGGGTATGTGGCCTGGGTGGGGGACGGAACTTCGTTGGGCCTCAAGGAAGCGCTGGCCACCTGGTTCGGACCGGCGCCCGCGGTCTAGTGGCGGGCATTTCGGATGCGGGAAGAGCGCTAGGTCAGGTGCTCGCCCGTGACGCGTGCGAGGTGGTTTAGAAGCCCGTTCTGGAACCGCTCGTCGTGGACGGCAGGGTGTGCTTTCTGCCGGTGCTGGTGGTACCAGTAGCCGCCGCTGGTGAGGGCCTCCGGTTCGTCGCTGGTGGCGAGCCACTCCTGCGTGCGGTGGCCGAGGCGGAGGTCGTCCGGCGCGCCGCGCCCGCCCATCCTGGTGGGCACCCAGCCGGGGTCGACGGCGTTGCTGAGGACGTCGGGCCGCAAGCGGGCGACGGCGGCGGCCAGGGCGGTGACGTAGAGCTTGCTGTCTGAGTACGTCACCTTGTGGGCGCCCGCGTCGATGCTGTCGAGGTTTGCCCGGCCGCCGCGGTGCATGCCGCTGCTGAGGTAGACCAGCCGCCGTGGGCGGCCGATCAGCACGGTCAGGAGGTAGGGTGCCGCGACGTTGACCTGGAAAATGTGTGAACCGTGGAGTACTCCGGCGTTATGGACCACGGCGTCGACCGGACCAAGCTGGTTCACTTGGTCGGCAACGCTGCGGATCTGCTCGACGTCGGACAGGTCGCCCACCACGCCTGCCGCGCCGCGGTCAAGCAGGTCCTGCACGGCGTTCAGGCGGCCCGCGTTACGGATATGCACGATGACCTGGTGGCCGTCAACCATAAGGGACTGCGCTGTGGCCAGTCCCAGCCCGTCGGCTGAGCCCGTGATGAAGATGCGCGCCATTAGAAGGTTTTGGACCTGTCCACATCCGCGACACGTACCTGTACAACTTCAAGGCGCATCTCCATCCGCCCACAGTACCCCCGGCATCGCCGACGGGCAGCCGGAATGCGGGCTGCGCTGCCGGTGAAGTCCTACGGCAGCCGGCTTGGCCGCAACAGGTTCGGGACACCCGCCTGCGCGGGATCCAACGGTACGGGGCTCACCAGCACTGCCGGGCCGCGGTAAAGCATGCCGCCCGAGAGTGCCCGGCAGCGGATACCGCCCCGGCCCCGCATGGCCGCATGCCCGCCCGGCGCAAGCACCTCGTTCATCCAGGCGCAGGGGTGGGCCGGGCGCCCGCCGTGGAACTGGACCGCGGAATCACCGGATTCCAGTGCGAAGTCCTGACCCAACAGGGGAGCCAGGTGCGCTCCCCGGAGGATCACGTTCCGCCGCGTCGCCAGGGGATTAAACGGCCCGGCACCAAGTTCCGCGGCCATGGCTTCGAGGGCCTCGACGGCGAACAGGGTCACCGCAGCATCCATGTGCGCCGCTTTGCCGAAAAAGCGGTCACCCACAAAGCCCTTGCCGGACACCACCTCCGCCGTTGCGGCATCAGTAGTTGGCACGTCCGCTGCGCCGTCCTTCGCACGGCCAAAATAGGCGTGCGCTGGCGAGACGAGCAGGTGCAGGATCCCGACGTCGTACCTATAGGTCTCCGTCATGCGGCCTATCCACCGACGTAGGCCGCGAGGTGCTTGCCGGTGAGGGTAGCGGCGCCAGCCACAAGGTCAGCGGGGGTGCCCTCGAAAACGATCCGGCCGCCGTCGTGCCCTGCTCCCGGACCGAGATCGATGATCCAGTCGGCGTGCGCCATCACGGCCTGGTGGTGCTCAATAACGATCACGGACTTGCCCGAATCAACCAGCCGGTCCAGCAGGCCCAGCAGGTTCTCCACGTCCGCCAGGTGCAGGCCGGTGGTGGGTTCGTCGAGGACGTAAACGTCGCCCTTTTCGGCCATCTGGGTGGCGAGCTTGAGGCGCTGGCGCTCGCCGCCGGAGAGCGTGGTGAGCGGCTGGCCGAGGCTGAGGTACCCCAGGCCCACATCTTCGAGCCGCGCAAGGATGGTCCGCGCCGCCGGGGTCCTGGCCTCACCCTCGGCGAAGAAGGCGGCTGCCTCCGTCACGGACATCGCCAGCACGTCCGCGATGTTCTGGCCTCCCAGCGTGTATTCCAGCACCGAAGCCTGGAAGCGGCGGCCCTCGCAGTCCTCGCACGGGGACTCCACCGTGGCCATCACGCCCAGCTCGGTGAAGATGACACCGGCACCGTTGCACGTGGGGCAGGCACCCTCCGAGTTCGAACTGAACAGCGCCGGCTTCACGCCGTTGGCCTTCGCGAACGCCTTGCGGATCGGCTCCAGCAGGCCCGTGTAGGTGGCCGGGTTGCTGCGCCGCGAACCGCGGATGGCACCCTGGTCGATCACCACCACACCCTCGCGCTTCGCCACGGAACCGTGGATGAGGGAGCTCTTGCCCGAGCCGGCCACCCCGGTGACCACCGTGAGGACACCCAGGGGGATGTCGACGTCTACACCCTGCAGGTTGTGCGTCGAGGCACCGCGGACTTCCATCGCGCCGGAGCCTTTCCGGACCGCATCCTTTAGGGCTGCCCGGTCTTCCAGGTGCCTGCCGGTGATGGTGTCGCTGCTCCGCAGGCCCTCGACAGTGCCCTCGAAGCAGACCGTTCCGCCTTTGGTGCCGGCCCCGGGACCAAGATCGACGACGTGGTCGGCGATGGCAATCGTCTCAGGCTTGTGCTCCACCACGAGCACGGTGTTGCCCTTGTCCCGCAGCTGGAGCAGCAGCTGGTTCATCCGCTCGATATCGTGCGGGTGGAGCCCGATGGTGGGTTCATCGAAGACGTACGTGACGTCGGTGAGCGAGGACCCGAGGTGCCGGATCATCTTGGTGCGCTGGGCCTCGCCCCCGGACAGCGTGCCGGCCGGCCGGTCCAGGCTGAGGTAGCCCAGCCCGATGTCAGAGAACGAGTCGAGCAGGTGCTGGAGGCCCTTGAGCAGGGGAGCCACCGAGGGGTCCTTGAGGTCGCGCACCCACCCGGCGAGGTCGCTGATCTGCATCTGGCACAGCTCGGCGATGTTCTTGCCGTTGATCTTGGAGGACAGAGCCTGCCGGGTCAGCCGGGTCCCTTCGCAGTCCGGGCAGGTCTGGAAGGTGACGGCACGCTCCACGAAGCGGCGCACATGCGGCTGCATCGCCTCCGGGTCCTTGGACAGCATCGACTTCTGTATTTTGGGGATGATGCCCTCGAAGGTCAGGTTGACGCCCTCTACCTTGATCTTGGTGGGCTCGGCGTACAGCATCGTGTCCAGCTGTTTCTTGGTGAATTTGGCGATCGGCTTGTCCATCGGCAGGCCCATGCCTTCGAACAGCCGCCCGTACCAGCCGTCCATGGAGTAGCCCGGAACAAGCAGTGCTCCCTCGCCAAGCGACTTTTCGTCGTCGTACAGGGCTGTACGGTCAATGTCGCTCACCGCACCCATCCCCTCGCACCGCGGGCACATGCCGCCCAGGTACACGGCCTGCTGGACCACGGCTTTCTCCACCCGGCCGTCACTCTTCTCCGTGGACATCACGCCGCTGGCCTTGCGGGTGGGCACGTTGAAGGAGTACGCCGTGGGCGGGCCGACGTAGGGGGTGCCGAGCCGGCTGAAGAGGATGCGCAGCATCGCGTTGGCGTCGGTGGCCGTGCCCACTGTGGAGCGCGGGTTGGCGCCCATCCGCTCCTGGTCCACGATGATCGCCGTCGTCAGGCCTTCCAGGAAGTCCACCTCGGGCCGGGCCAGCGAGGGCATAAAGCCCTGGACGAACGCGCTGTAGGTTTCGTTGATCATCCGCTGCGACTCAGCGGCGATGGTGGCGAACACCAGGGAGCTCTTGCCGGAGCCGGACACACCGGTGAACACCGTCAGCCGGCGCTTGGGCAGCTCGACGCTGATGTCCTTGAGGTTGTTCTCCCGCGCGCCCTGGACGCGGATCAGATCGTGCGTGTCAGCAGCGTGCAGCCCGTTGGTCCGGGGATCGGCGTTCGTGTCGGTACTGGTGTCCGTGCTCATCGGGTCTCCATCTGTTGGGCTGCGATAGTTCGTTTCGGGGGGAGCCTGCGCCCGCAGCCTCCCCCCGGCGTCGCTGGTTCCAATCCTCCCAGCTCAAGGCTGCTGGTTGATTCGGACGGTGTTGCCGGCCGGGTCGCGGAAGGCGCAGTCGCGGATTCCGTAGGGCTGGTCGACGGGTTCCTGGACGACGTCGGCCCCGGTCGCCTCCACTTTGGCGAACGCGGCGTCCACGTCCGGAGCGGACAGGATGACGGTTGCGAAGGTGCCTTTCGCCATCATTTCCGCGATGGTGCGGCGTTCGTCGTCGGTGATTCCGGGGTCCACCGCCGGCGGGTGCAGGACGATGGAAACGTCGGGCTGGCCAGCCGGGCCCACCGTGATCCAGCGCATGGTGCCGCGGCCTACGTCGTTGCGGACCTCGAAGCCCAGGGCGTCGCGGTAGAACGCCAAAGAGGCGTCGGGATCGGTGTGCGGAAGGAAACTTGAGCTGATGGTGATGTCCATGGCAGTCATGCTAGTTGCGGCTCCGGCGCGGGCGCTTCTCGATTCCTGACCGGTCTGGTGACCTGTTTTGCCACGCACGCCGGGATGCCCGCCGTCGATACCGCGGCTTCCTGTTTATAGACGCTTGGAGGCATCCCCACCAGCTCGGTGAAGCGCGTGCTGAAGGTGCCCAGGGAGGAGCAGCCGACGGCGAAGCATATCTCCGTGACGGAAAGGTCACCGCGGCGGAGCAGGGCCATGGCGCGTTCGATGCGGCGGGTCATGAGGTAGCTGTAGGGCGATTCCTGGTAGGCGAGCCTGAACCTGCGGCTAAGGTGCCCGGCTGACATGTGGACTCCGCGGGCGAGGGATTCGACGTCCAGCGGCTGTGCATACTCCCGGTCGATGCGGTCCTTGACGCGGCGAAGGTCCCGGAGCTCGCGCAGGCGTGCATCGGAGAGGGGGCTGGTGGTCACCTTTCAGATGGTGCTACCTGGCAGGGAAGTTGTCCATAGGCGGCAGCTGCCGGTCAAATCAACGACGACGCCTGCCTGGCGCGCTGCGTCCAGCACCTCGCGTGCCTCGGCAGTTGTTGCGGCGAGGGGTTTCTCGCCATACACGCTTTTGCCCGCGGCGATGGCCTTCAGCGCCACCTCGGCGTGCGCGGCGGGGATGGTCAGATTCAGGACCAGTTCGACGTCGTCCGCGGCGAGGAGCTCCTCGACGGAAACGGCACGGACATCCTCGTATCGCTCCGCTACCGCCTGGGCCCGCGCCGGGTCCAGGTCCGCTACCGCTACAAGCTCGATGTCCTCGAGCTTCCGGAAACTGGCCAGGTACTGCGCGATGATGGCTCCGCAGCCGAAGATTCCTCCTTTCAACGGCTTGCCCACAGCAAGCCCCTTTCGATGATGGTGCGGACGTTGGCGTCCTGGAGGGTTTCGATGCGGTGGCCCGGGGTGGCGACGAAGATGCGCCCTTTGCCCCACTGGCGGGTCCAGATGGCGGGGGAGGTGACTTCCCGGTTCCAGGGATCCCACTCCCGGACCTTCTGGGTGGTGGTGGCGAGGACGTCGATATAGTCGTCCGAGAGCACCCAGTACTGTTCGGTGACGAGGTCGAAGTCGGTGAGGCCCTTGGTGACGGGGTGCTCGGCGGCTGCCGGCAGCATGTTCACGGTGTAAGGCACGTAGTTGTCGGACTGGTCACCGGTGCGTTCGTCCGGGTGATTGCCGGGATGGCAGGCGAACTGGCCGCCGATCAGGTGCAGATAGTCCGAGTTGTTCCGGTACGAGTCCGCGATCCCGCCGTGCCAGCCTGCCAGGCCCGTGCCGTTTTCCACGGCTGTCCGCAGCCCCGCGAACTCGTCCTTTTCGATGGTGCTCATGGTCATGCACTGCATGATCAGGTCCACCCCGGCCATGTAGTCCGCATCGGCGTACACCTTGGGGGATTCCTCGACGCGGACGTCGTAGCCGTTGTCCTGGAGGTAGGGAATGAAGAGCTCGGTGGCCTCGTAGGGCTGGTGGCCGTCCCAGCCGCCGCGGACCACCAGGGCGTTCTTGCGTTCTGTCACGGGACTTTTCCTTCGCGTGGCTGTCTGCTCAGATGGACCCTGGGAACGCAGGTCCGGAAGAGAACCGGCCAGCAGCCCGTACACGCGACGTCAAAGACTGATGGTGGGCTGAAGATGCCGATTTCTGTTTAGATCAAGCTCTAAACTTAAGTTGCCGACCCTGCGGGGTCAAGAGTGGGAACGCCATTGGCTCCCTTGAAAGGAACATCCATGTCATCCATTACCAGTCCCAACGGAGAGCTGACCGTCCTCAGGGCGGGTGACTACGAGGCAGCAGTCGCGCGCGTGGGGGCGGGGCTGGTGAGCCTGTCCTTCCGCGCAACGGACCTTGTCCTGCCGTTCCCGGCGGAGAAACTTCCCCCTGCCTATGCCGGAAAGGTCCTCATGCCCTGGCCGAACCGGGTTGCCGGCGGCGCCTACAGTTTTGGCGGGCAGCGTTTTGAACTGCCGGTGAACGAAGCGGGCACCGGCAGTGCGCTGCACGGGCTCGCGCTGTGGAACGCCTGGCAGGTTGAGCGGCGCTCGGACGCCGAGGTAGTGCTGACGCATCTGCTGCACGGCGAACCCGGTTACCCCTTCCAGCTCGCGCTGACGGCCCGTTACGCCCTGGACGGGGAGAGCGGCTTGTCCATCGAGCTCGGCGCCAGGAACCAGGGAGCCGCCCCAGCCCCTTATGGCTGCGGCTCGCACCCCTACATCACCGTAGGCGGAGAGGACATCTCCAGCTGTGAGCTGACCTTCCGCGCGGGCAAGGTTCTTATGACGGATGAAAAGCTCCGGCCCACCGAGCTCCGGGACGTCACGGGTACCGAGTTCGATTTCTCCCAGGCCCGCCTACTGGCTGCCCAACAACTCGATCACGCGTTCACAGCCCTCCCCGAGGGGACATGGGACGTCCGGCTGCGCCACCCTGTCCGGCAGCTTTCGGCCGTGGTGGAATCAACAGGAACCGGCTCGCCCTGGCTGCAGCTCTACTCAGGGGAGTTGCGGGGCCGGAAAGGGCTGGCTGTTGAGCCCATGACTTGCCCGCCCGATGCGTTTAATTCCGGTCAGGACTTGGTTGTCCTCGAGCCGGGACAGTCACATATGTTCGCCTGCACCATCCATGCCGTGGAGGGCTGAACGCGACAGGCGCACGGATGGATCTAACCGCCCCTCGCGCAGAGTATGATTATCCCGCCGACCAACGAGCGAGGTCCTCGCCCGCACCGGGCTCGAGTCAACGGTTTGTCCGGCAAAGCCTGATCCATCCAGCTGATTCAGCCGTGGACGCCGGCAAAACCAAACCTTCAAAACCCTCATCACCCCTGCCCGGCTTCCGGCTGGCAGACACATCGAAAGGACACCATGGAACTGCTGTGGGAAATCGCCGGTTGGGCCGGCGCGGTTGCGATCCTCAGTGCCTACCTCGCCGTTTCCATGGGCTGGCTGAAGGCCGGGAAAGGCTTCCAGACCGCAAACCTGTTTGGTGCCGTCGCCTTCATCATCAACGGCACAGTCCACGGTGCCTGGCCCTCGGTAGTGACAAACGTGGCCTGGTTCCTGATCTCCGCCATCGCCCTTTTCCGCATGCGCTCAGCGGCTCCCCCGCCGGTGGTGCTGGCTGAGGAGCCGCAGGTTCAATTTCCCGGCGTCCCGGACACCACCGGCCAGCTTGCCGTTGTGGAGGTCCTCACCGGTTCCGTTCACAGTGAGGCAGACGTGCACCGGGCGCCCACGGACTGCGCGACGTCGGTCAGGCCGGCTGGGGTGCCCTGCTGACCACGGCGTCGTTTGCCTCAGTGTTACGCACCTGTGCCTGGCGGCCCAGCCAGCGTGCGCTCTCCTTGGGTGTCCGTTCCTGGGTCTCCCGGTCCACCGCGATGAGGCCGAACTTTGGTCCGTAGCCGAACACCCACTCGTAGTTGTCCAGGGCCGTCCACGCAATGTAGCCGCGGACGTCGATGCCGTCCGCCAGGCAGGACGCCACGCAGTCCACGGCGGCCTGGAGGTACTTCACCCGCTGCGTGTCATCCTCGGTGGCCAGGCCGTTTTCGGTGACGATCACCGGGATGCCGGCAATGCGGTGCGCTTCCCGGATGGTTATCTCGAGGGCCTGGGGGTAGATTTCCTCGCCCATCTGGTTCGTTGCGACGCCGTCCGGGGCCGGCGCATGCCCGTCCGGGCCGTAGACCGTTCGGCCGTAGGTCTGAATCCCCACAAAGTCATCACCGCGGGACGCTTCGAGGAAGCGTTCGTTGACGCCGCGGCGAACCTTTTCGGCCAGTTCCTCGCCGCCCTCGATGGACTGGATGTCGGAGTTGGCGAGCGTCCAGCCCACCAGGAGTTCCGGGCGGTGCGCCTTGATGGCTGCTGTGGCTGCCCGGTGCGCAGCCAGCTTAACGTTGAAGCCGGCCTCCGTGGAGCAGAACTGGAACGGCGCCACCGTGCTTGCCTCCACGCCCAGCCGTTCGGCGGCCGCCGCCCACACAGGCACGGAACCGCGGTTCTCCGGCGCCTCGCCACCGATCCCAAAGGACTCCAGCAGCCATGGCAGGTTCGGTTCATTGAGCGTGCAGGCGACGCCGATGAGGTCGCCCAGCTGCGCCATCACCCGGTCGCAGTAGCGGGCAAAGAGCTCCGCGGTCCGGGGGCCTTCCCAGCCGCCGAGGGCGAGGAGCCAGCGCGGGGACGTGAAGTGGTGGAACGTGACCACAGGCGTGAGGCCGTGCTCATGGCACGCCTCCAGCATCCGGCGGTAGTGGTTTAGTTCGGCTTGCGAGAAGAGCCCCTCCTCCGGCTCGATGCGCGCCCACTCGATGGAAAAGCGGTAGCTGGTGAAACCGAGGCCCGCGATGAGGGCGATGTCCTCGCGGTAGCGGTGGTAGTGGTCCACGGCATCACCTGAGGGTTCGGAGAACATGCTGCCCGGGAGGTGTTCGAGGAACCAGGTGTCGCTGTTGACATTGTTCCCCTCCACCTGGTGGCCTGCGCTCGCGACGCCCCAGAGGAAGTCCTGCGGGAATGCTGATGCGGTGGTCATGTGGTTCCTTTCAGTTCAGCGCCGGCAAACGGCGCACGGGGCCTCTCTGCCCTGGCTTTCCATCCTTGCCCGCCGCGTGACCGGGGCCACAATACTTTTTCAATGAATGACATTCTCGTGTGAGTGGCCAGCGCTACCGGCTGATGCTTGGAAGGAGCCGGCCAGCAGCCAGCCCCCACATCGTTCTCCTCCGTTGTCACATCAGAATGCAAAGGCGCACCATATGAAACTTCTGCACTCCACCGCCCGTGCGAGCTCCGCCGTTCTGGCCGGAGCGCTCCTGCTGGGATCGCTGACCGCCTGCGGCGGCGGTTCCGGCCAGGCCGCCGCCAAAGTGGATACCAGCACCCTGACCCTCGCCATTGACAGCGACTCGGCATCCTTCGGCTTTGACCCGCTGCGCGTCTCAGCTGCGCAGCGCCAGTTCTTCGAGGGCCTCTACGAAAGCCTGATGACGCTTCAGCCGGACGGCTCGGCAGGCCCTGGCCTGGCCAAGGAGTTCAGCTACAACGCGGACAACACCGTCCTGACGCTGACACTCAAGGACGGCGTCACCTTTACGGACGGGTCCAAGCTCGACGCTGAACTGGTCAAGGCAAACCTGGACCGCCGCTCTGATCCCGCCATGAGCGCCTACTCTGCGGTGGCCAAGGGCGGTGCGCAGGAAATCACGTCGGTTGACGTTGTCAGCCCCACCCAGGTGGCCCTGACCTTCGCCAAGCCGCAGCCCGGCTTCGAAAAGAACCTGGCCTCCACCACCGGCATGATCGTCGGCAAGAACGGCGTCACGGACAGCGCGAGCCTCGCTGCCACCCCGGCGGGCTCCGGTCCCTACACCTTGGATCCTTCCACCGTGAAGGGCAACAAGTACGTCCTGGTGAAGAACGAAAAGAGCCTGGAGGCCGCGAAGTTCGCCTTCGACAAGGTCATTTTCAGCGTGGTCCAGGACCCTCAGGCCCGGGCAAACGCGCTGGTGTCCGGCCAGGCTGATGTGGCCATGCTGACCTCCTCCGCCGTTGACTTCGTCAAGTCCAAGGGTGTGGGCGTGTCCCAGATCGGCGGCACCGTCAACACCATGATTTCCTTCGACAAGATCGGCAAGACCGCCCCTGCGTTCGCTGAAGAGAAGGTCCGGCAGGCCATCCAGTACGCCATCAACCGCCAGGCCCTGGTGGACGCACTGCACAAGGGAGACATCCCCGCCTGGAATGCGCTGCCCAAGGACTCCGCAGGCTTCACCAAGGACCTTGAAACCACGTTCGCCTACAACCCGGACAAGGCCAAGAGCCTGCTGGCTGAAGCGGGCTACCCCAACGGTTTCGAGTTCACCATCATCGCCAGCGCCCAGACCCAGACGGACCTGCAGGCAGTCCAAAAGGACCTCGCCGCCGTCGGCATCACCATGAACGTCAAGATGTCCTCCTCCACGGATGAAGCCTTCGCCGCCGTCGCCACCACACCCCTCGGCTACGCACCCCTGAACTGGGACAACCCCGTCGGCGTGATGTATGGGGCAATCCTCAACGGCTTCACCAACGTCCAGAAGGCCACCGACGAGCAGCTCAGCGCCGCCACCGGCGAGCTGGCCGCCGCCAAGGACGACGCCGCCGTCAAGGCAGCAGCAACCAAGCTGAACACCCGCCTGGTGGAATCCGGTTGGATGATCCCGCTGTACGAGGCACTCACCAACCAGGGCTACAACACCAAGAAGGTGGCCCCGGTGGAGTTCGCCGGCACCAACGCCTACCCGCTCCTCTCGTCCTACAAGCCGGCCAGCTAATTCCCGCACCTGCCGGGCGGGCACTCCCAAACAGGAGGGCCCGCCCGGAAGGGCCTGACCGATGGAGGTCACCATGGCACTATTCATCACCAAGCGCCTGCTGATGGCGCTGGCCACTGTGCTGGTGGTTGCGGTGCTGGCATTCATGCTGGTGCACGCAATGCCCGGCAGCCCCGGAGCCGTGTCCCTCGGGGCAGGCGCCACCCAGGAAGCGATTGATGAGGTCAACCAGCGCCTCGGCTGGAACGATCCGCTCCTGGTGCAGTTCGTCAGCTGGCTCGGCGCCGCTGTCCAGGGTGACTTCGGAATCTCGCTCATCGACGGACGTTCGGTCAGCGCGGACCTGGCCAGCAGGCTCCCCGTCACGGCGTCGCTGGCGGCCGGAGCCACCCTGCTCAGCGCCGTCCTGGGCATTGCGCTCGGCGTCACTGCAGCCGTCCGCGGCGGCATGGTGGACCGGGTCATCGGCGGTGTCTGCGGCATGGCAGTGGCACTCCCGGCCTTCTGGATCGGCATCATTTTTGTTTACCTCCTGGCAGTCCAGTCCTCCGTTTTTCCGGCCACCGGTTATATCCCGTTCGAGGTGTCGCCGCAGGACTGGGCGCTGTCCCTTGCGCTGCCGGTAATCACCCTGGCCGTGGGCGGGGCTGCGTTTATCGCCCGCCAGACCCGCGCTTCCATGCTCGAGGCGCTGCAGCAGGAACACATCCGGACGCTCCGCGCCACGGCTACCCCCACGTGGAAGATCCTGTATGTCCATGCCCTGCGGTACGCCAGCCTCCCGATCGTGGCAGGCATCGCGCTGCAGTTCATCCAGCTTTTCGGCGGTTCCGTCATCGCCGAGCAGCTGTTCGCCATGCCGGGCCTGGGCCAGGCCGTCCAGAATTCCGTCAGCACCCATGACGCCCCGTCCGTGCAGGGCGTGGTGGTGATCGCCACCGTGGTGGTGGTCGCCGTGAACCTGGTGCTGGAACTCGCCACCAAGTTCCTCGACCCGAAGTTGCGTGCCTCATGATTCCCAACATCGCCCCTGCACCTGCAGACTCCCCGGAGCCGACGGCGGCTGCCGTCCTGCCGATGTCTCCCCGCCAAAGTGCGGCGAAGAAATTCACCGGCAGCAAGTTGTTTGGCTCACCGGCGAGCATCGCCGGGGTCATCTGGCTGGCGGCGCTGGTGGCCGCGTCCCTGACCGCACCGCTCTGGCTGCCGTTCAAAACCGAGGACCAGGACTTTACCGCGGTCCTGTCCGGACCCACCGCCGCCCACTGGCTCGGCACCGACGAACTGGGCCGTGACATCCTCAGCCGCATCTTCGCTTCCGCCGCCGGCACGCTGGGGACGGCCATGATCACGGTGCTTGTCGCCGTCGGCCTCGGAACCCTCCTGGCGATGCTCGCAGCAGCCGCCGGTGAGCGTGCGGAGAACGTCATCAGCCGAGTCACCGAAATCATGATGTCGCTGCCGGGCACGGTGATCATCCTGGCCGTCATCGGCGCCGTGGGAACCAACATTCCGCTGATCATGGGAATCCTGGGCGTGCTGATCTCCGCAGGTATGTACCGGGTGATGCTGGGCCAGGCCAAGTCGCTGCAGTCCCAGCTCTACGTGGATGCAGCCAAGGTGGACGGCATGGGCACGGCTGGCATCAGCCTGCGGCATGTGCTGCCCGGCCTGACGAACACCATCGTGGTGCAGTCGGCCCTGATCTTCGCCGTTGGCATGCTCATCCAGGCCGGCCTGGCGTTCATCGGTTTTGGCCCGCCCATCCCGGAACCAAGCTGGGGCGGCATGATCCAGGGCGCCTCCCAGCACGTTTATGACGCCCCCTGGCTGATGATTCCCACCGGCGCCGTGCTGGCACTGACAGTCCTGGCCGCCAATGCCATCGGAAACGCCCTCGGCAAAGCACCCAATGCCACTGCCTCGCACCTGCCGTCGGCTGCGGCACGCCGCCAGCGGGCCAAAGCCGTCGCCGCGATCGCCGCGGCTGCTCCGTCTGCCGACGCTTCGGCCCGGAAGGATACGTTAAGCGTCCGCAACCTGTCCGTCGGCGTGGACTCCACGGGAGCAGGCAATGGCGTCCGCCTGGTCACCGATGTGTCCTTCGACGTCGAGCCCGGCACCGTGCTGGGCCTGGTGGGCGAATCCGGCTGCGGCAAAACCATGACAGCACTGTCCATCCTGGGGCTGCTGCCGTCCGGGGTTTCCGTGACCGGCGGGCAGATCCTGTGGAACGGCAAGAACCTGGCCGCCGCAACCGAAAAGGAGATGGAAGGCATCCGCGGACGCGAGGTCGCGCTCATCTCGCAGGAACCCATGCGCGCCCTGGATCCGATGTTCACCGTTGGCTACCAGCTCACCTCCGCCATCCGGCGGCTCCGAGGGATGGGCAGGGCCGAGGCGAAGGTTGAAGCCCTGAGCCTGCTGAAAAAGGTGGGCATCGTGGACGCCGCCCGGATCCTCAAGACCTACCCGCACCAAATCAGCGGCGGCATGGCCCAGCGCGTTGCCATCGCCCTGGCGCTCTCCGGCCGTCCCCGCCTGCTCGTGGCGGACGAACCCACCACAGCGCTGGACGTCACCGTGCAGGCCGAGATCCTGTCGCTGCTGCGCAGCCTGGTGAAGGACACCGGCATGTCGGTGGTGATGGTTACCCACGATCTTGGTGTGGTGGCCGACCTTTGCGACCAGGTGGCCGTGATGTACGCCGGCGAGGTGGTGGAAAACGGCCGGACGGACAGCATCCTGGACAACCCCCGCCACCCCTACACCTTGGCCCTGCTGGCCGCGGACCCCCACGCAAACCACGCCGCTGACATGCCCGAGCGCCTCGCCACCATCAACGGCCAGGTTCCCCAGCCCAAGGACTGGCCCAGCACCTGCCGCTTCGCCGCCCGCTGCCAGTTCGCCGGCTCCGCCTGCCTGGTCCCCATCCCGCTGCTTCCCTCCGGAACCGCTGACGGTGTGGTGCGCTGCGTCAAGGCGGACGAACTCGCCGTCGAAGGCCTGGACTGGGTGGCCACCGACGTACCCAGCCACCACGTCCTCAACCTCGTTGAAGCCCGGACTGCTGAACACAGGACTGTTGAAAAGGATCACGCATGAGCACCGCAACCTCGGTCCGCCCGGAAGCACCGCTGCCCGCTGCCGCCCAGCCGCTGCTGGAGGTCAAGGACTTAGTGGTCCGCTACGGACGCGGGCGCAAGGCAGCCGCCGCTCCCGCCGCCGTCGACCGCGTCGGCTTCAGCATCGCCCCCGGTGAGACAGTGGGGCTGGTGGGGGAGTCCGGCTCGGGCAAGTCGACCATCGGCAAAGCCATCCTGGGCCTGCAGAAGGTCTCAGGCGGTTCCATCACCTACCAGGGCAAGGACATCACGTCCGCCGGGGCGGCCCAGCGCAGGGCGTTGGGCGGGGAACTGCGGGCGGTCTTCCAGGACCCCAATTCCTCCCTGAACCCCCGCAGCACCGTCGGCTCCTCACTCGCGGAGCCGCTCCGGCTCCGCGGCGTGGGCGCGGCCGTGGCCCGGCAGCGCGCGGGGGACATGCTGGAACGCGTGGGGCTCCCGCGTGACGCCGTGGACCGGTACCCGAGCCAGTTCTCCGGAGGCCAGCGCCAGCGCATCTCCGTGGCGCGGGCCCTCATCTGCGACCCCAAACTGGTGGTCTGCGATGAAGCCGTGAGCGCCCTGGACCTCTCTACCCAGGCACAGGTGCTGAATCTCCTGGCCGACCTGCGTGACGAGCGGAGCCTGGGCTACCTGTTTATCGCCCACGACATCGCTGTGGTCCAGTTCCTGGCCCAGCGCGTGGTGGTGCTCTACCGCGGGCAAGTGATGGAAAGCGGACCTGCCGCCGCTGTCACCGAGAACCCCAAACATCCGTTCACCCAGGCCCTCGTAGCTGCGTCCCCCGTGCCGCGGCCCGCCGAACAGGCGGCTCGCCGGGAAGCCCGGGAGTCCCTCGGCGTCCGGACGGGGGCGGCCGCCACCCCAGGTCCCGGCGGCTGCCCCTTCCGGCTTCGCTGCCCGCTTGCCACGGAACTCTGCGCCGCCGAACGCCCCGCCCTTCGCACTGTGGGTGGGTCCGACGTCGCCTGCCACTACGCTGCCTGACCGCCTTCTTCAAAGCTTGACCTTCCCCGCCGTCACTTGCTGACAGCCAACAAGAAATGGACTCCCACCACATGCCACTGGCACCTTGGCAAGCAGCCATGATCACTCCGACCGAAGATTTCGACGGCGCCCCGCTCCTGCGCAAGGAATTCCAGTTGGCGGAGGGACACGGCGCCGTGGCCAGGGCCACCCTGCGCGCCACCGCCTTCGGCGTCTACGAGGCCCTGATCAACGGAGTTCCGGTGGGCGAGGATGTGTTGAGCCCCGGGTGGAGCTCCTATGAATGGCGGCTCCGCTACCGCAGCTACGACGTCACACACCTGGTGCAGCCGTCATCCGTGATCGGCGTATCCCTGGGCAACGGCTGGTATCGCGGCCGCCTGGCATGGCACGGCAAGTCCAACCTCTACGGGGACCAGCTGGGTTTCTTCGGGCAGCTGGACATCGAGTTCGAGGACGGGCACGTCCAGGCCATCGCCTCGGATTCCTCCTGGCAGTCCGGCCCCTCACCCACCACCGCAAACGACCTCTACGACGGCCAGACCATCGACGCCCGCCGGCACCAGCCCGGCTGGACCGAACCGGATTTCGGCGGCGGCGGCTGGACAAGCGTCCGCGAGCTGGAGTTCGACGCCGCCAGGCTGGCTGAGCCGGTGGGCCCGCCCGTGGTGCGTGCCGGCGTCGTCAAGCCTGTAAAGGTTTTCACCTCACCCGCCGGAAAGACGCTGGTCGACTTCGGCCAGAACTTGGTGGGCTGGGTCCGGTTTTCTGTCCAGGGTGAAGCTGGGAATGCCATTACGGTGCGTCACGCAGAAGTGCTGGAAGACGGCGAGCTGGGCGTCCGCCCGCTGCGCTCCGCCGAGGCCACGGACACCTTCATCCTGTCCGGCGCCCAGGACTTCTTCGAACCCACTAAGACCTTCCACGGCTTCCGCTACGCCGAGGTTTCCGGCTGGCCCGGCACGCTCACCGAGGACTCGCTCGAGGCGGTGGTGGTGCACTCTGAGCTGGAGCGTACCGGCACTTTCGAGTGCTCCAACGAGCTGGTCAACCAGCTGCACCGCAACATTGTCTGGGGGCTGCGGGGCAACTTCCTGGACCTGCCCACGGACTGCCCGCAGCGGGACGAGCGGCTCGGCTGGACCGGCGACATTGCCGTTTTCGCCCCTACCGCGGCGTTCCTGTACGACGTCAAAGGCTTCCTTCAGGACTGGCTCCTGGACCTTGCCGCGGAACAAAAAGCGGCTGACGGACTGGTGCCCATCACCGTTCCGGACGCGCTGAAATACTGCCCCCAGCCTGCCGAGTTCCCGTCGCCGGAGTCATCCGCGCTGTGGAGCGAAGCCTCCGTCTGGGTGCCGTGGGCGCTGTGGGAAGCCTACGGCGATAACACGGTCCTGAGGAACCAGTACGAATCCATGACGTCACACACCCGGCGGGTGGAAGGCCTGCTGTCTCCCACCGGCCTCTGGGACAAGGGCTTCCAGTTCGGCGACTGGCTGGACCCGGACGCCGATCCGGATAAGCCCTGGGACGCAAAGGCGGACACGGGCGTCGTGGCCACCACCTGTATGTTCCGCACCGCTTCCATCACCGCCGAAGCGGCAAGGCTGCTGGGACACCTTGAGGACGCCGAGTACTTCGCGCAGCTGGCGGCGAAGGTCCAGGCCTCGTTCCTGGAACACTATGTGGCCACCGACGGCACCATCCGCAGCGATTGCACCACCGTCTATGCGCTCGCCATTGCGTTCGGCATCCTGCCCAGCACCGAACACGTCGACTTCGCGGGTGAACGCCTCGCCGAGCTGGTCCGGAAAAACAGCTACCGGGTGTCCACCGGCTTCGCCGGCACCCCCTTCATCACGGGCGCCCTCACGGACACCGGCCACAGCGAAGAGGCCTACCGCCTGCTGCTCGAACAAGGCTGCCCGTCCTGGCTCTACCCGGTGACCATGGGCGCCACCACCGTGTGGGAACGCTGGGACTCCATGCTGCCGGACGGCACCATCAACCCGGGTGAGATGACCAGCTTCAATCACTACGCCCTCGGCGCCGTGGCGGACTGGCTGCACAAGAGCGTCGGCGGCATCAGCCCGGCGGCACCGGGGTACAGCAAGGTCCGGATCGCGCCTGTCCCGGGCGAAGGCATCGAGTGGGCCAAGACGTCACTGAAGACCCCGCACGGAACTGTCCGCGTGGAGTGGAGGCTCGACGACGACGCCCTCCACCTCGAGGCGATGGTACCTGAGGGAGTGGATGCCGACGTCGTACTTCCGGGCGGTGAGCGCCGCAGCGTCGGCGGCGGGACGTACCAGTTCACCTCGCCTGCCGCGCAGGCCGTCCCGGCAGGGGCGTAGGGACTTTGGCAGCTATGGCTGAGGGATCGGGGGAGCTGCTCGTTGTGGACAACGACTTCGGCGGCGATCCTGACGGGCTCGTCTCCCTCGCACATATCCTGTTGCGCCGCGGCCCGGAAGCCAGCGTTCTGGTGACCACGTCACCGCTGGACCCGGGGCTGGCTGAAGCAGCAGGTGCTGACCCCGCGGCAACAGCCAGTCACGGGCTCCACCTCGCTGAGCGCCTGGTGGAGCTGATGGGGCTGAGCGATGTGCGGGTGATCCCGGGCGCGGAGGCCATCGGGACCACTACGGGGCAGCTCAACGCTGCAGCCCCGCAATTGCCGGCGAATCCGCCCGCTTCAGGTGGACCATGGTTCTTTGCGGGGGACCACTGACAAACGTCGCTGCTGCCCTTCGTCTGGACCCATCACTCGCCGGCAGGGCAACCCTGGTCTGGGTGGGCGGCACTTTGGTTGACGCGGGCCGGGGAGAATACAACTCGGAGACCGATCTTGAAGCGGCCGCGGAAGTCCTGGCGTCCGGCATGCCGCTTGTCCGGATCCCTTGCGAGGAGTACACCCGAATGAGCGTTGCGGTAGACGCAGTCAAGAATGACCTGGCTGCCGCATCCGCCGTGGGCTCATGGCTGGCGGAGCGGCTCCTTGACGTGCCGCCCTTCGTGCAACTGGGGGCCACGCTGACTCTCGGCGACAGCGTTTTGGTGCCGTTTGTGCCGGGCCTTGATGCGCTTGCCCAAGAGGTTGCCGCGGGAACAGTAGTGCATCACCGCGTCGATATTGGCCGGTTGTGGGAAGACCTTCTGCATGGGCTGGCGGCACGAGCCGGTTAGTGAGAGAGCGTCACCCCTCGGAGTGCGTCCGCACGTCGGGGCTGACCTCGGCAAGGTGGCCCAGGTTCCTGGACACCGCACGTGCCGTGGCCCGGACCGCCGGCGCCAGTACGTTGGGCGGGGTGGAACCATCCGGCACCACGATGGACAGGGCTGCCACTACGGCTCCCTGTGCGTCGAAGACCGGCGACGCCACGGACACGGTCTTTGACGGGTACGAGCGCCGGATCATGGCTATTCCTGTCCGGCGGACATCGGACAGGGTGCGGCGCAGCTGGCCTTCCGGCATATTCTCCACCCCGGGTTCACTCTCCGGCGGCTTCCGCAGGGTGGCCTCCTGGAACTGCTGGTCGGCGCCCGCCAGCAGTACCAGACCGACGGCGGTGGACCGCAGCGGGGCCCGCCCCCCTACCCGGTACGCCACTTCGGTTGCGTCCTTCGAGGAGAGCCGCTCAATCAGCACCGCCTCCTCGTTATCACGCACGGCCAGCAGGACGTGATGGCGGGTCACCTCGAAAAGGTCCTCGAGGTAGGGCAGCGCGATCTCGCGCACGCCGTGGCCCCGCGGCGACAGTGAGGCGACTTCCCACAAGCGCACCCCCACGACGTAGCGGCCGTCGTCGAGCCGTTCCAGCGCGCCCCAGGCAACCAGCCGGGCGATCAGGCGCAGGGCTGTGGGCGCCGGCATCCCTGCATGGCGTGCGAGCTCCGACAGGGTCAGTGCCCGACGGCGGTCGGAAAAGACGGCGAGCAGGCTCAGCGCCCGGTCGATGACAGGTTCGCCCTGCTTGGGACGTTTCCCGCGGGTGGGGGTGGTTTCTGTTTCGGTGTCCAGAGGGACGGTCATGGCCTGGGTCCTTGCGCCGTTGAAAGTTCGGACCGGAGTCCGTGAGCTACCCCACAATACTATTCCAACCAATGAAAGAAGGGTGGGGGCTGCTGGCTGCCGGAAACGAAGCTGGAATCCCAGCTGTCCCACGTTCAGGAGCCTCCTGCATGACCTCCCTCAGTCTCGACGCCGACGTCGAGGAAATACTTCCAGCGCCGTACGCGCCCACCCGGCTTCGCGTGGAGCACAACCGGGAGGCTATGGGTATTACAAGTACGGCGCCGCGGCTCAGCTGGACTCCGCCGGCAGGCGCCATCTCGCAAGTTGCCTACCGGATCACGGCCAGCAACGGCTGGGACACCGGCCGGGTCCAGTCTGCAAACCACATCCTTCTGCCGTATGCCGGCCCGGCGCTGGACTCGCGCAGCAGGTTCGAGTGGCGGGTCCGGACCTGGACAACGAATGCGGACAACACGGAAACACAAAGCGCCTGGTCCGAACCCATGCCTGTGGAGCTCGGTCTCCTGCACGCCTCCGACTGGACAGCACAGTGGATCGGCCCGGAGGAACCCGTAGTTCCCGCTCCCGGAAAACGCCCCGGCTACGCACTGCACAAGACTTTTGCACTGGACGCTGCCCCTGATGCCGCCCGCGCCTACGCCACCGCCCACGGCATGTACGAGCTGTTCCTCAACGGACAGCGGGTAGGCGACCAGCAGCTCACCCCCGGCTCCACCAGCTACAACACCACGCTGCAGGTACAGGTATACGACATCACGGCGCTGCTGCGCCCCGGCACCAACACCATCCGCGCCGTCCTCACTGACGGCTGGTACCGCGGAACCTTCGGGTACACGCGCGACGCCGACATGTACGGCACCCACACCGCCCTCCTTGCGCAGCTGGAGATACTGTCCTCGGGCAGCAGGACGGTTATCGGCACCGATGAGTCCTGGCTGGTATCGCCAACGGAGATCCTCGCCGCCGACCTGATGGCCGGGCAGCAAGTGGGCTTCAGGCTGCCGGGCAACGCGGCAGCAAACGGAAGCGGCGCACAGCAGGGGAGGGCCGCCGTCGTCCGTGACGGCAGCTACGAAACCCTCACCGGCCCGGTGGCGCCGCCCACCCGGATCGTCGAAGAGCTCACGCCGGTATCCGTCACCCGGCTCAGCAGCGGTCATCAGGTGGTGGACTTCGGCCAGAACATCCACGGCTGGGTGCGCCTCACCAGCCTTGGCACGCCGGGGGAGACGATCACGCTCGTCTACGGCGAGGCCCTTGATTCCGACGGCGACGTGAGCCAGGACCATCTGCGGCCGCACGACTTCCGCAACCCGGGGCAGTTCCTGTCCGCCGGGCAGGTTGATGAGGTGACGGCGGCGGGCGCTCCGGGGGAAGTGTTTGAACCGCGGCACACCACCCACGGCTTCCGGTACGTCTCCGTGCGGGGCCTCTCCCCGGATCTGGCGGCGGAGGACATCACCGCCTGCCTGGTCCAGACTGACCTGGAGCCCCTGGGCACCTTCACCTGCAGCGACGAGCGGCTGAACAAGCTCCACGAAATTGTGCAGTGGAGCTTCCGCGACAACGCCTGCGAAGTTCCCACCGATTGCCCGCAGCGGGAAAAGGCGGGCTGGACGGGGGATTGGCAGCTTTTTGTGCCCACGGCTGCGTACCTCTACGACGTCACCGGCTTCTCGCGGAAGTGGCTCAATGATATCCGGGCTGACCAGTGGGAGAACGGCGTCATCGCCAACATCTCACCGTCGCCCGGTCCGGACGCCACCTCCGCGGACTTCATGGCCTTTGTCAACGGCTCGGCCGGCTGGGGCGACGCCATCGTGATGGTGCCGTGGGAGGTGTACCTGGCCACCGGCGATCCCGGAATCCTCGCCGAGAACTGGGACGCGATGAAGCGCTGGCTGGACTTTGTCCGGACCACCGCAGAGTCCCGCCGACACCCGAACCGTGCGGCCGCCGGCCAGGTTCCAGCTCCGCACGAACAGTACCTCTGGGACACCGGTTTCCACTGGGGCGAATGGATGGAACCGGACGGCCCTGAACCGGACCTGTTCGCCGCCCGCTCCGCCGACCACGGCATTGTGGCCACCGCCTACTACCGGAACACCACGGCCCTGATGGCGAAGATTGCACGGGTCCTGGGCCCCGCGGAGGAAGCCGCCAGGCTCGCCGGACTCTCGGAAAAGATCCGGCAGGCCTGGGAAACGGAATACCTGGACCCGGCCGGGCACGTCACCCAACCCAGCCAGGCCAACTGCGTCCGCGCCCTAGCGTTTGACCTCGTCAGCCCCGGGCAGCGCGCCGCCGTCACGGCCCAGCTGGTGTCGCTGGTCAGGGCGGCCGGCACCCATGTGGGGACCGGCTTCCTGGCCACGCCCTACCTGCTGCCCGTCCTCGCCGACAGCGGTGAGCTGGACCTGGCCTACGAGCTGCTGATGCAGGATTCGGAACCGTCCTGGCTGGTGATGGTGGACCGCGGTGCCACCACCATGTGGGAGCTCTGGAACGGCATCGATGCCGACGGCTACCCGCACCAGTCCCTGAACCATTACAGCAAGGGCGCGGTGGTGTCCTTCCTGCACCGCTACGCGGCAGGCCTGCGCCAGGCTCCCGGCAGTGCCGGTTACGAGCGGATCATCATTGAGCCGCGACCGGGCGCAGGGCTGACGTCCGCGGCCACCTCGCATCAGGGACCTCAGGGCCTGATTGAGGTGCAGTGGATAACGGACGACGGCGGGCTGCAGCTGCGTGCGACGGTCCCACCCGGCACCACCGCCGAAGTCCGCCTGCCCGGCGAACCTGCCGTCGCCGTCGGACCCGGAACGCATCACTTCACCGCCGGCGGCGGAACCGTCCCGCAACCCGAGCTTGTAAGGAGCGCACCATGAGTGTCAACGAAGCCACCGAGGCCTATGAAACCGAACTTCTGGATCCTGCCCGGTCGGGCGGTGTGGATGTTCCGCCGTTCCCGGTCTTTGACGCCCCGGGCGTCCCGCAGGACGTCTCCGGCGTTTCCGCCGTACACCGTGAAGTCACCTATGCCCGCGCCATCGGGTTCCGTCCCCTCAAAATGGATATCTGGCGTCCGCGCCAGGCCACCGGACCGGTGCCGCTGGTGGTGTGGGTCCATGGCGGCGCTTTCCAACTGGGTGACCGCCGCGAGCTGCCCCCCACCTTCGCGCCCGATTCGGTGTTCCGGCTGCTCAACGAGGCCGGAATCGCCTGCGCCACCGTTGATTACCGGCATTGCCTGGAGGCGCCGTTCCCGGCCCAGCTGCACGATCTGAAGGCGGCGGTCCGGTACCTGCGGGAATACGCAGGGGACCTCGGCGTCGACCCCGAACGGTTTGGCGCCTGGGGCGAATCCGCCGGCGGCCACCTTGTGGCACTGCTGGGCCTGACCGGCGACCGCGAGGACCTGCACGGCGGACTCGGGGCGCAGGGGCACGCCAGCGGCATCAGCGCCGTCGTCGATTTTTACGGCGTCTCCTCGCTCGTCGACATCCCGCCCATGAACACCCCCGAGGGCCTGTTCCCGCCCGCTTTGACCGCCGCCGTTCCGGCAGGAATGCCCATGCAGCCTGAATACATGCTGGTGGGCGGCTCCGACGATCCCGCTCTCCTGGCCGCGGCGAGCCCGGTCAGCTACGTGACAGCCGGCGCGCCGCCGTTCCTGCTGATCCACGGCGACAGGGACGGCCTGGTGCCGCATTCGCAGACCGACCTGCTGGCCGCCGCGCTTGCTGACGCCGGCGTGGAGCATGAAGTGGTCACCATCAAAGGCGGGGACCACTGCTTCTTCGGCGCCGAGGACCAGCTGGACGCCATCCTTGCGGCCGCCGTCGGCTTCTTCTCGGAGAAGCTGGGCCGGCCATGACGGCCCGGCAGCAGGAGGCAGCCGCCCCTGCCGACGGCGGGACGCTCGCTTCCGATGCGGGCTTCGCCGAGTACCTTGCGGCACCGGAGGGACCGGAAACCCCTGCCGGACAGATTGGTCCGGATGTTCCCATCCGCACCGTCACCGTTGACGGCCGTCATGGCCCCGTTGCCGTCCGGATCTACGGGGAGCAGGCTGCCACGGCCGGACCGGCGCTGGTGTGGCTTCATGGCGGCGGCTTCGTCAGCGGCAGCCTGGACATGCCCGAGTCGGACTACCTGGGCAGGGTACTGGCCTCTTTCGGGACACCGGTGGTGTCGGTCGATTATCGGCTGGCGCGCGACGGCGTGCACTTCCCCGTGCCCCATGATGACGCCCTGACCGGCTGGTTCTGGGTCCGCAGGAATGCCGCCGAGCTGGGCCTGAATGCGGAACTGCTGTGCCTGGGCGGTGCCGGGGCTGGCGGAAACCTGGCCGTGGGCGCTGCGCTGTACCTGATCGACGCCGGCAAGCCGCTCCCCGCGAAGCTCCTGCTGGCGTATCCCTTCCTCCACGCCGAATTGCCGCCGCCCGCGGGCGGACTGGACGAGGACGTGATGGCGGAGCTGCCCAGGCACCTCCGCTTCACCCCGGAAGACTGCGTGCGGCAGGGGGAAAACTACGTGGGCGGGCCGGTGAGCATGGCGTCCTCATATGCCATGCCCGGCTACGCCGACCCGTCCGGGCTGCCGCCGACGGCCATCGTTGCGTGTGAATACGACGACGCCCGTGGCTCCTCGGAGCTCTTCGCCGCAAACCTGGAGCAGGCCGGTGTTCCGGTGTCCTTTTTCCTGGCCCGCGGCGCTCTCCATGGCCACCTCAACCATGCTGCGGGCAGCCCGGAGGCGCAGCCCGTCCTGGATTTCCTGGCGAAGGAGCTGGCGTCCGCGAAGCCTTAGCTGACGGCGACTTCCAGAATGCCGGCGGCCGTGCGGGCAGCCCCGCCATGCTGGACTACGTGCGGTGTCCCCGGGATTTCCAGGAAGCGCCCGTTGGGGGCGGTGGCGGCCAGCTTTTCGCACCACGGCCGGGGAGCCACCGGATCCCGCGAACCGCGGACCACCAGTACGGGCTGGGACACGAGAGCCACCTGCGCCTGCAGGTTGTAGGCCATCATGACGGGAAGTTCGGTGAGGTACCAGCGCAGCCCGGAACGGGCGTAGTCTGCGAAAACGATGGCATTCCGCAGGGGGCTTTCCCGCAGCCCGTCAAGACCCAGAGCCAGGGTTTGTTGACGTACTGTGCGGCGTGCCGGGTCCACCACCGGGCCCAGCAGCACCACGTGGGAGACCATGCCGGGGTACTGGACCGCGAGTTCGGTGGCGAACTGTGTGCCCATGGAGTGTCCGATGACCACGGCACGGCTCACACTCATTTTTTCAAGTGTTGCGGCGATGTGGTCTGCGTAATCGGCGATGGAAAGCTGCCGCTCTGGCGTGGGTGTTCCCCCGAATCCAGGCAGGTCGATGGCGTGGGTATCCCCGTGCCGGGCCAGGAGGACCTGGAGCCGCCGGTAGTAGCGGTGGGACATGCCGATGCCGTGCAGCAGCACGAAGGCCGGGCCGGGTGATCCGGTAGGGCCGGCCAGGGAGTGCACGTGCGAGGTCAAGGACCTGGTGGTGACGATCCTGGGCGTCAGCCGCGGGCTCCTCCCGGGCAGGAGCCCGCGGTACGGCGTTGATTCAGTGTCAGGCAGTTGTTCGGTTGCGGCGTGCAACGGTGTCCTTTTCAGTACGGGTCTTCCAGTGGGTCTATTAACCCAGAGTGGCGAGGGCGGCTGGTGCACATTCGATGGTGACCAGCGTGTCCGCTTCAACGGATTTCACTTCGCCGTCGATCTGGTAGGGGATGGGTTTGACTGTAGTAAACGCGTAGCGGCTGACGCTGGGCTGATCGCCCAGGCCTTGGGTAGCTGCCTTGAGTGCGGTGAGCAGCACCCGCACCTTTGATCGGTGCGGGAATGTCACTACTTCGAATCTGCCGTCCGACAGCTTGCCGTCGGCTTCGCTGAGGGTGGCGTACTTCGCCATCTGGGCGATGTTGGCGAACACAAGACTGTCGAATTTGGATCGTTTGCCCTCTGCCGGACGAATTTCGAATGGCTTGTATTTGGAGAAGGTGCGCATCACGGAGAACATCTCTTTCAGCGCGCCTTTGCTGCCTTTTTCCAGGTCGATGGCCATGACCGGTGTCAGGCCAAAGCCGATGTAGGAGTGGGCGTATTCGGCCGGGGCATCCGGTCCTTGGCCCTTGGTGATGCGCAGAAGGTCGATGTGCCGGACGGCGCCGCCTGCGATGGCGTGCTCCAACGGCTCAGTGCCGGTGGTGCGCCGGTGGTCGTTGGCGTTTCCCGCGGCCATCACGGCGCACACCGCGTTGGGGTTGCCGCTTTGCATGACGCCGTTGACGGCTTCGTTGTAGCCGCCGTCGCCGCTGACCGAAACGACCAGCACGTGTCCGCCGCTGCCGGCAGCGTCACGGGCCAGTTCCACGGCGTGGCCGGCGTGTTCTGTGGGTTGGAGCCGGATGTCCGGGGCATACGGAAGAAGGCCTGCGAGGTTGGATCTTAGTTGCTCGGCGAGTTTGGGTGCGTCACCTGTGCTGTTGGGGTTGAAGATGATGACGATCGATTCAAAGGTCCGTGGCGTGGTCATTGTCCGGGCCGGATTCCTGCTGTTCATGTGTGGGGTATTCCTTTAGTCGTGCCGGGGGCAAGCCGGTGGGAGGGCTGCGATGTACTCCGCTGTGGTCTCCAGCACCCGGGATCGGCGGCACTTGGAACAGTTGACGGCTACCGCGAGGATGCCTTTCAGCCGGCCCGGCACGGCCGGTGATTCAACCCACAGGTGTCCGTCAGTGTCGCAGCGTCCACACCAGGGGCGTGTTCCACGCGGCTGATGCGCGTACCTGGGGATGTAGCTCTTCGAGGGTGTGGCGGAGGGAATCAAACCACGGCCGGGTAGCTGCACAGAATGTAGTCTGCAGCCGCCGGTCCCTTCATGCGCAAACACTGCCCGGGATTCACACGCTGGCTCATGGCAGTCCAGAAGACGTGTTCCGGTTGCGGGCTCCGGTGGCTCACATAGCACCAGCTGGTGTAGAGGCCGTAGAAGGTGTCCGCATCAAGGGTCCAGTCGGACTCCTGGTCGGGGTAGGTGGCTTCCCGGAGGAACTGGTCGAACTGTGAATGCGCCATGGTGGCTCTTTTCAACAAGGTGCAATTGTCCGCCGTTCGGCTACAGCGGGCGCAGACCCAGTACCCTGCACGGGGCACTGGGAGGAACTGCCGGGGCACCTTCTCAGGAGCTGTGGGCAAGCTAAAACAATGGGGAAAGCGGGGTGGGACTGAGGCCGCCCGTCCCCGGGGGCCGCGACAGGATCAGTGAGTTTCGGGCTCATTCTGAAATGTGTTGAGACCGAGTTTCCTGAAGGGATGGTGTGAGCCGGCCGTGGAGGCCTTGCAAACGCTGCTCCCTCTACTGAAACCACGTCGACAACTTCTCTACACTGTAGACTTTAGGCGTAGACTACCCAATAAGCAAGCTTACGTATCTCCCAATGGGTGGGCCTGACGCAACGACCAGGATGGACCCACCATGGCTTCCCCCCAAAAATCCACCAATGAAACGAGCGCGCAAAAGGCCCGCCTCAGCAGGGACCTCGTGCTCTCCGCCGCGCTTGCGCTGGTGGACGCCGAAGGCCTCGATGCCCTGACGATGCGGCGGCTCGGCCAGGAACTGCAACGGGACCCGATGAGCCTCTACCGCTACGCAGCCAACAGGGCCGCCCTGCTGGACGGCGTCGCTGAACCGGTCCTGAACGAACTGGCCATATTTCCCAACGACCCGGACTGGCAGGCGCAGCTGCGCAAAATCGCGCACGACCTGCGTCTCCTGGCCCTGCGACACCCCAACGTGGTGCCTTTGTTGGTCACCCGGCCGCTCTCCACACCCCTGGGCATGCGGCCGTTAGGGACACTGAGGCCACTGGAACAGATCCTGGCGCTCCTGATAGAAGCAGGCTTCGCCCCCGCAGATGCCCTTCACGTCTACCGGGCATACTACGGATTCCTCTACGGGCACATCCTCAACGAACTCCAGGAGTACATCGTGGACCCCGAAGAAAACGAAGCCATCCTGCGGCTGGGCCTGCACCGGCTGCCGGCGAAGGATTTCCCCCACCTTCGGACGCTGGGACCGGTACTCGCCGAATACGACGGCGCCGCCGAACTCGACCAGGGACTGAGCATCCTGCTCACCGGCCTCGCCGCCCAACTATCACCGCAGCACCGGCAGGCACCGGCCTCCCCGGGGCCGTCGTCGCAGCCTGACCCCGGTGCCCGCTGAGCGGGGCCAAGGGCAGACCACCTTGCAAGCGGTCCCGAAGCTGTTTCATTCAGTGAAACCGGCCACGCGGGGCGGACTCCCCGTGCGCCAGAGTTGAGTAGTGACGCGGTCCACAGTGGTGGCCCGGCGCATGAAAGAAACGGCGCAGTAGGACATGGAGTCAACGATGACGGCAGGGAAGGTTCTGAACGGAATCGAGTTCGCTCATCCCGAGGGATCACCGCCGCTGCTGCTTGATCTCTACTTCCCCGCGGCCCTGAAGCAGTACGGGGCTTTGTCGGCAGTGGTCCACTTCCATGGCGGCGGCTGGCGCGTCGGCGGCAGGTCCTCCCTCGGCCCGCACGTGGATTCCCTGCGCCTCAGCCCGATCGAGCGCTTAGTGGACGCCGGTTTCCTGGTGGCCTCCGCCGATTACCGGCTCAGCTCGGTGGCCCGTTTCCCTGCCCAGTTGCTGGACGCAAAGGCCGCCGTCCGCTGGCTCCGGGCGCATGCCGCCGACTACAACGTGGACCCGCGCAGGATCTACGCCTGGGGGGATTCGGCAGGAGGCCACCTGGCAAGCCTGGTGGGCCTGACAGCCGGGTCCGGGGAGTATGCCAATGATGCCGCCGACGATGCAGGCACCAGCGACGCCGTGGCCGCCGTCGCCGCCTGGTATCCGCCCACCGACCTCCTCCGAATGGGCGAACAAGCGCTGCCCAACGCGCTCGCCAGCGCTGATGACCTAGGCTCCCGCGAGGCACTGCTCCTCGGCGCCCAACCTGCCGAAGCACCGGACAAGGCGGCGGCTGCCAGCCCGCTCTCCTACGCGGGGAGTCACGCCCCTCCGTTCTTCCTGGCGCATGGCACCGGTGACCGCTTTGTCCCGGCGGCCCAGTCCGCCACGCTCGCTGCGGCGCTGGAAGCCGCGGGCACCGACGTCGAACTTTTGCTGATTGAGGACGCTGACCACATGTGGCAACTGCCGGGGGAGGACCCCTCTGCGGCGACACAAGCGACAGACGCCACCATCGATTTTTTCCGCCGCCAGGCGCGCAAGCCCTGACCTAAGACAACCCCGGCATTACAGCCGGGGCAAGACCTGAAAGGCCCACCTATGCAGTTTGTTGGCATCCATCACCAAGGCGAAGCTTGGGCCGCGGCCCTGGTGGATTCGTACCTTTTCCCGCTTGCCCCGGTTTCCGAATTTTGGGCTGATCCCGCCGGCTGGCAGGACAAGGCGGTCACTCTAACGGCCGACGCCGGCACCTCGCTTGAGCGCGGAGGCGTCACCGAAGTGCCGCTCGTCCCCGCCTCGGCGCGCGTGATCTGCGTAGGGCTGAACTACAAGGCGCACGCTGCCGAGGGCAGCTACAAGGACCAGGACCTGCCTGACTACCCAACGCTGTTCGGCCGCTGGACGGCGTCGCTCTCCGTGGGCAACGTCCCCGTTCCAGTGCCGGCCGGTGAAGACGGGCTGGACTGGGAAGGCGAAGTGGCCGCGTACATTGGCCGGCGCGTGGAATCCGCGGACGAGGCTGAGGCCGCGGAATCGGTCTTTGGCTACTCCACCTTCAACGACCTCACTGCCCGCCGCGCGCAGAAGCTCACCACCCAGTGGACGCTGGGCAAGAACGGCGACTTCACCGGACCGCTCGGCCCTTTGGTCAGCCAGGACGAGGTGGGGGACCTCCGGGACGGCCTGCAGGTGCGGACCCGGGTGAACGGCACCGAAGTCCAGAACGGCAACACCCGGGACATGATCTTCTCCGTCCCGGCCATCATCTCCCTGATCAGCCAGACCCTGACACTCCACCCGGGTGACGTCATCGCCACCGGCACCCCCGAAGGCGTGGGCTACGCACGTACTCCGCAATGGCTCCTGCAGCCCGGCGACACCGTAGAGGTGGAGATCGACAAGCTCGGCACCCTCTCCACCCCGGTGGGCGAGCTGTCCCTGCGGAGCCGTGCCTGATGGTCACCCATCATTTCGCCTCCCCGGACAAGCTGCCGGCAGAGACGCAAATCCTGATCTCCGGCGGCGGACCCAGCGGCCTTTTCCTGGCGCTGGACCTGGCCTCCCGTGGCATCCCGAGCCTGGTGGTTGAACCGCGGGATTCGGTGGACCACGCCCGTCCCCGTGCCAAAACCACCAACGCCCGCACCATGGCGCACCTGCGCAGGCTCGGGCTGGCGGATGCACTGCGGGCCGCATCTCCGCTTCCCGTGGACTACTCACAGGATGTTAGCTTCTGCACCGGTCTCACCGGGTCTGGTGCACATGAACTGCGCAGGTTCCGGAACGCCTTCCAGCTGGTGCCCGGCCGCTACGGCCCCCAGCCGGAGTGCGGCCAGCAGGTCCCGCAGCCCGTGCTCGAGGAAGTGTTGCGTGCTGCCGTTGCCAAGTCTGAACTCGTGACGATGGTGACAGGCTGGAGCGTGGAGACGCTGGAGGCAGCCGGGTCCGGGCTTAAGGGGGCCGGCTACGCAGTGGCGCTGTCCGACGCTTCCGGCACCGGGCACCGCATCGCCGTTGACTTCGTGATCGGAGCCGACGGCGCTTCCTCCGCCGTGCGCCGCAGTCTGGGTGTCCGCCTTGAGGGTAGCTCCGCTGCGCTGTCCAACATCAGCATCCTGTTCCGGTCCCGGGGGCTTGCCTCCGCCGTCAAGCTGGACCCGGCCGTGCAGTACTGGGTGGTGGGCGCGGACACCTCGGGAATGGTCGGACCGATGGACCTCGACGCTACGTGGTGGGCCATCATCCAGGGCGTGGACCCGCAGGAGACTGTGGATACCGGCCAGGCTGCTGCGATGGTCCGCTCGCTGGTCGGTGCTGAGGTGGATATCGAGGTGCTGGCCACCGATCCGTGGACTGCGCGCATGCTGCTGGCGCCCCAATACCGCGACGGGGGAGTGTTCCTGGTGGGCGACGCCGCGCACCTTAATCCGCCGTGGGGCGGGCACGGCTTCAACACCTGCGTGGGGGACGCCGCCAACCTGGCCTGGAAGCTCGCCGCGGTGCTCGCCGGTTGGGCAGGCACGGACCTGCTGGACAGCTACGAGGCGGAGCGCCGCCCGGTGGCCGCCCGCACCATCAGCGACGCTGCCACCAACGGCAAGGCGCTCGCCTACCACTTCGCGGACCCCGCGCTCTTGGCCGGCGGCGATGCCGGAGCCGCCGCCCGGGCAGCGGCGCACGAAGCCCTGGCAGTAAAGCAGAGCGAGTTCGACTCCTTGGGCCTGGTCCTTGGCTATGCGTACGGGGACTCTCCGGTGGTGGTCCCGGACGGTTCGCCCGTTCCGGTGGAGGATCCCGTGGTCTACGTTCCGTCGGCCAGTCCGGGCGCCTTGCTTCCGCATGCCTGGCTGGACGATGCCACCTCCGTCTACGACCTGTTGGGCAAGAACTTCACGTTGCTCGTTGATGCTGCGGAGCTGGCCGGCAGGACGGCCGACGAGCTCTTTGCTCCCGTGGCGCAGGCCGGAACCCGGAACGGCATCCCGGTGGCGGTTGCCGCCGTCGGGCCTTTCGACGACGGGACGGAACCGTCCGAGCTGTGGGGCGCCCACGCGGTGCTGGTCCGCCCGGACCAGCATGTTGCCTGGCGCGGTAGCTCGGCAGAGGCGGCAGCGGCCGCCCTCGCCGTGGCTGCGGGCTGGCCCTTGCCGGAAGAGCAGCAGCAAGAGCAGCAGGACCAGCACATCGAGCAGGAAGGGAAGGCCCGTGTCCGCGTCGTCGTTCCGTGATTATCTTTTTGCCCCTGACCACCCGCGCGTGGCGGAGATCCGCGGCCTGACCGCGCGGGAGTATGCCGAGGCGGCCACCAGGGATTCCTTCGCCGGGCCCATGATCGAGGGCTGGAAGGAGCTGTATCCGCAGCCTTTTACAGGCATCACGAACGACGGTGCCCTCCGCCCCGGGCTGTATCCGCTTGCTCCGGCGCGGGCAGGGGAGGAGGCGCCTACCGCACAGATGGTGGCCGCGGCCCGCAAACTGCTCGACGCGGTGACCTTGGAGCAGGCATCCCGCCTCAGTTACACGGTGGATGCACCCGAGTGGCAGAGCTGGGCGAACCCGGAGTTTATGCAGCATGACACCGGAATCCGCCTCGATGAGCTGGAGGGCCCGGTGCGGGACGCCGTGTTCGCCGTCATCGAAGCTTCACTCAGCCCGGCGGGGTTTGAGCTGGTGCGCAACCTCATGCGGATCAACGGCTTCCTCGGTGAGCTGGTGGAGCTGCCGCTGCTGATGAACGAGTACAGCTACAACTTTGCCCTTTACGGCGAACCGTCCGAGACGGAGCCGTGGGGTTGGCAGCTGTTCGGCCACCACGCCGCGCTTAACTGCCTGGTGGCCGGAACACAGCTGGTGATCTCGCCGGTGTTTATGGGTGCGGAGCCGGATGTGATCGACGCCGGGCCGTACCGGGGCGTGGCGGTGTTTAAGGAGCGCATCGCGTTGGCCCGCGAACTGATGGCGGCGCTGCCTGCTGGACTGCGGGCCGAAGCCACTGTGTTTGAGGCAATGGTGGATCCCGCGATGCCCGAGGGCCGCCTCCATGCGGGGGACGAGCGGCACCTCGGCGGGTGCTTCCAGGACAACCGGGTGATTCCTTATGAGGGCATCCTGGTGGTGGACCTGCCGGCGGAAGCCCGGGCCATTCTGGACGCCGTGGTGGACGACTTCATCGCGTACCTCCCGGACGGGCCGCGGGCAGCGCGCCGTCGTGAGATCCAGGAGTACTACCACGAGTGCTTCTTCAGCTGGATCGGCGGGTGGGAGGGGCAGGAGGCCTTTTACTTCCGCCTGCAGAGCCCCGTGGTGGTGCTGGAACTTGACCACCACACAGGCGTTTTCCTCAGCAACGACGAGCCGGCGCCGTTCCACATGCACACGGTGGTGCGTACGCCCAACGGCAATGACTACGGCCGCGAACTGGTTAAGCAGGCGCTGGTTTAGAAAGGAAAGAAGGCCCGGACTTTTCGAAAAGTCCGGGCCTTCTTTCCTGCTCCCGGAACGCTAGGAGATTTCCAGCGCGATCCGACGCTGCGGCGGCGGACCCACCACTGTCAGGTCCATCTCGGCCTGGGCGCGGCCGAAGCCTTCCATGTCCATATAAGGCTGGCCGCCCTCGGTGTACATGTGGTCCTCGGTGGGTTTGTTGAAGTATTCGAAGAAGCCGTTGAAGACCGACGGCGTGAGGAAGCCCAGCATCTGCGTGTTGTGTGAGTCCAGCGCGAAGGAGTGGATGGTGCCGGCCGGGGCATGTACAAAGTCGCCCTTGGTCAGCAGCATCTCCCGGCCGTTGGCGTAGAGCCACATCCGGCCTTCGGTGACCAGGAAGTTCTCGGTGTGCTGCTCGTGGAAGTGCAGCGGGATGTAGGGCGTCTTGGCGCCCTTGGTGTGCACCGCGAAGTAGTTCGAACCGGTGTTGGCGGGCCGGGACAGGTAGGTGAACATCGTCTGGTAGCTGACCAGGCGCTCGCCCTCGTGCGCACTGAGGAAGTAGGGGCTTTGTGTGGGCGGCAGGCCGGCGTCGTGCTTGAAGGACGGTTCCACCCGCTCAACGTCAGGGAACGTGATGCCGAACTCGGCGCCAACCTCTGCCTGTTCCTGGAGGCTGGCCGTGTGGCCGGCGCGGACGGGCGGGATGTGGGAGTCGATGGGCGTGCCGACGCGCTCGTAGTAGGCCTCCGCGCCGCCGGGCGTCATCCAGTTGAGGAAGCGCGTGTAGTGGCTGGCCATGCGGTAGGCGTGGGGCGTATTGGGCGGGATGACCACCGAGTCGCCGGGTGTGAGGATGCGGCTTTCGCCGGGGAGCCAGACGTGCAGGATGCCGTCGAAGACATAGAGGGTCTTGTGTTCCACCGCGTGGCTCACGAACGGCGATTCCGCACCCATGCCGCCCGAGATGTAGGCGGCGCTGAAGATTCCGCCGGTGTCCGCCGCGCGGGCGATGACGGTCACGAGCTGGCCGTTGATCTCGTAGCGGGCGCCTTCGCCTGATGCCATGTAGTAGGGGACAGCCTCGCCGGGCAGGGTGTTGGCCACCGGCAGTTGCTGGTTCATTTCCTCCACGCTGAGGGACATGGTTCCTTCTTTCCAGTCGTCCGGCTGCGCCGGAATGTGACCTCCATCATGGCGTGCTATTGCTCGGGCCTGGAGCCGGAATTTCATTGGGTGAAAGGCTAGTGTGCTGCTTCAGCCTTTGCTGGGATGCTGGCAGACATACCTACACCACCAGGAGTACCAGCCGGATGAGCCTTGCCACCACCGTCACCCTCGCCGAAGGAACGGTCCGGGGAACCGCCCTTTCCGTTGACGGCGTCGAGGTCCGCCGCTTCCTCGGCATCCCTTACGCAGGTTCCCCTGCCGGGGAGCGCCGTTTCCTGCCCCCGGTCCCCGTTCCTGCCTGGGCCGGGGTGCTGGATTGCTCGCTGGCCGGCCCGGCAGCGCCGCAGAATCCGGAAACCCCTGCTCCTCCTGGCCGGAAGCCCAGGACCTGGAGCGAAAGTGATTGCCTGAACCTGAACGTCTGGGCACCTTCTGCGGGCGGCAGGCAGCTGCCCGTCTTGGTGTGGATCCACGGCGGCGCGTATCTTTATGGCTCGGGAAGTGACGGCATGTACGACGGCGTCAATCTCGCGGGTGCAAGCGGCACCGTTGTGGTGACCATCAATTACCGGCTGGGCGCGTTGGGCTTGCTGCATCTGGCTGAGCTGCTGGGTCCGGAGTACGCGGACTCCTCCAACCTCGCGCTGCTCGATCAACTGGAAGCATTGCGCTGGGTCAGGAAGAACGTTGCCGCGTTCGGCGGGGACCCGGAGAACGTAACGATCTTCGGGGAGTCGGCGGGTGCTGCCGCCGTTGGGACCCTGCTGGGGATGCCTGCTTCCTCTGGCTTGTTCCGTCGGGCGGTCATGCAAAGCGGCACTGCTGAGAGGTACCGCAGTGCCGGGGAGTCCTCCCGCATCAGCCTCGAATTCCTGGAATTGTGCGGGCTGGATCCGGCTAGCGCAGGCGAACTCCTGACGCTTCCGGTGGAGCGGCTGCTCGAGGCGCAGGGGAAGCTGGACCAGCGGGCTGGGGCGGAAACGTTCGCGGTTTCGCTGCCTTTCAAGCCCACCGTGGGGACGCCTTCGCTTCCGGTGCCTCCGCTCGAGGCGGTCCGGAACGGCCTGAACGCTGACGTGGACCTGCTGATCGGGACGAACCTGAATGAGGGGTCCTTCGCGGTGGAAATGCGCCCGAAGAACCCCACGGAGCCTTCTTACGGGGGCCGGGCCGCCTCTTTGGTGGCGGAGGCCGGTGCCCCTGGGCGCGAGGTGGAGTATGCGCAGGCGCTTGCCTCGGCATTGGGAGGCGAACCCAGTGGGAAGCAGCTGCTGGAAGCGGCCATTTCCGACGTCGTATACCGGCAGCCCAGCAACCGGCTGTTGGATGCCCGCCACGGCTCCGCCGGTAAGACCTTCGCCTACCTTTTCGCCTGGCGGAGTCCCGCCATGGGCGGGAAGCTGGGGGCCTGCCATGCCCTGGACGTCCCATTCGTGTTCCGGCAGCTCGCTTCGCCTGAGGCGGAGTTCCTCACGCGGGGGAGGGCGCCGGAGAGTTTGGGCGACATGATGAGCGGGGCATGGGCGCTCTTCGCGTCTGCTGGCCAGCCAGCGGCTCCCGGTTTGCCGGATTGGCCGGAGTACGGGCCCAGCCGTAGAACGATGATTCTGGATGAGCTGCCCCGCGTGGCGGAGGACCCCCGCCGGGACCTTCGCCAGTTCTGGGCGGAGGCCTGAACCGGCTGTACAACTTCCAGTAGCAGGACAAAGCAGGCGCCCCTGCGATTGGTGGAACGCTCCAGGTTGGAAGATCCCCGACCAGGAACTGCAAATATCGGACAGCCCGCTCCAGCACCGAAACCCTACGTCTTCGTCAGCCGGTACCGCTCGATCTGTTTGAGCCGCCGCAGGAGGCTGTCGCGCCGCGGGTGCGGGACGGCGTCGGCCGCTTCGGCGGTGAGGTCAATGTGTTTGGTGCCGTACTGCCACAGCAGCAGGTCATCGAGCAGCCGGTCCGGACCGGGGGAGTAGCGGTGGTCCAGTGCCTTGCGGACTTCGGTGATGCGGTTGGCGCTCAGCAGTCCGGCGAGCTGCATGGTCTGGTTAAGTCCGTGTGCGGCGAGGAGCTCCGCGGCCCAGCCCCAGTCGTCATCCACCTTGCGGTCCACGTGCGGGAGCAGGGTGCGCCACACGTCGCGGATCCGGTTGGGTGTCAGCGGCGCGGCGCCCTCGCCCTCGGTGTCCCAGAAGCTGCGCACTTCCTCGTACCGTTCGTGCAGGTCCGCGAAGGCCGTTTCCACCGTTTCCAGCATCGCCGCCGTGGCGGTGAACTGCCGGTCGAAGTGCGGGGTCCAGGCGCGCGGGTCCTCGGCCTTGAACCGGATGTCGTGCTCGATCTCGCTCCAGGCGTGCGCAAAAATCGTGCGGATCTGGCATTCAAAGAAGTAGCTGCCGTTGGGCTGGGCATCCGGGTTGAAGACCTGCTGGTACTCCTTGACGGCCTCGTTCTGGATGGTCCGCAGGATCAGGTGCCGGCTGGAATAGCCGTAGGTGCCGGACTCGATGGAGCCGATGTCCTTCTCCCGGTCCCCGCGGCAGTCGAACAGCTGACGCTGCCGCTTGATGATGTTGGCCACCGCGGCATTCTCGGCCGGCAGCTTGGTGATCACCCTGATGCCTACCATGTCATTCAGCGTCCGGAACGGGTCCGGGAACTTCAGCACCGGCGGGCCGCCCGGCTCCAGCGGCTCCTCGATCCGGGAGATCTTCTCCTTGAACGATTCCACCGTTTTGGTGCGCCCGGTGACGAACAGCGGGGTGACCTCGCTGTCCTTCAGCATGTCCCGCATCAGCAGCAGGACATCCCGCGTTACCAGTTTCAGGGCAGGCCGGACGCGCTCATAGATCTCCACGTTCTGCTGTACAGATTCGCGCAGGCTAGGGTCCAGGCTGTCCCAGTTACTCGGCATGGTCCCAGCTTACGGCGGGGCGCAGACAGAACGACGGCGGCTGGAACCTTCAGCGTTCCGCTGCGACAGTGGATCCGCGCACCACGAGCGAACTCTCCAGCGTGGCCCCGGTCTGCTCCAGCGCCTTCCCCTCCATCAGGCGGCGCAGCTGCTCCCCGGCCTTCAGGCCCAGGGAAGTGGCGGGCAGGTGGACGGTGGTGAGGCCGGGATTGCTCGTGGCCGAATAGGGAAGGTCATCAAAGCCGGCCACCGCCAGCTCCTCGGGTATCCGCACCCCTGCCACGCGCGCCTCCTGCAGCACGCCGTAGGCGTGGGTATCGGTGCCGCAGGCGACGGCGGTCACCCCCTCGCGCTGCCACGTCGGCCAGGCGGAGGCGAACGCGGCGGCCGCCGTGCCGACGTCGATGGTGGTGCTGATGATGCGGTCCGGCCCTACGCTGATGCCGCGGGCGGCCGCCTCCTCCAGGAAGGCTTTCCGCCGCAGGGCGAAGGTTTCCGTGCCGGTGACGCTGTCCACGTACGCCGCCTCCCGGTGCCCGGCGTCCGCGAGGTGCGCCGCGAGTTCCCGCGCTCCGCTGGCCACGTCCAGGTTCACCGACGGCGCGTACCACTCCAACCCGGGAGCGTCCAGCAGGACAAGCGGCGACGGCGACGCGAGGTCTTCGAGGAAGCCGGCGTTGGGTGCGTCCACCAGCAGCCCGGCCGGGCGCAGGGACATCAGCCGCCGGACGTCGTCGGCCTGGGGGAACTCGCCCGCCTCGGTGACCGACAACAGCAGCTGGTACTGCGAACCCAGGGATTCCCGCACGCCGGCAATGACCTTGGCGAAGAACGGGTTGGAGATGTCCGGCGCCACCAGGATCACGATGGAGCTCACGCCTTTGGCGAGGGAACTGCCGATGCCGTCCACCACGTAGCCGAGTTCGGTGATGGCCTCCCGGACCCTGGAAACGTTGTCCTCGGAAACACGGCCCGCAGTCTTGCCGTTGGCCACCAGCGAGACGGTGGCGGTGGAGACGCCGGCACGGGCAGCGACCATCGCCGCCGTGATCCGCCGCGAACGCGCGGGCTGGTGCGACTGTTCCGCGAATTCCATACTTTGATCGTAGTAGGCGATGGGCAGCTTCAGGTCAGCCGGGGGACAGCCCTACCCGTCGAGGCCCAGTTCCTCGATGACCCCGGCCACCCGGCGGCGTTGCTCCCCGCTCAGCCCCTGGATCGGCAAGGGCAGGCAGGCCCCCGGCGCCAGTCCGAGATGCTCCGTGATGGCGGCGACCACCCGGATGCTCCCGCCGAATTCGGCAAACAGGTTCCACAGCGGCGCAAGCCGCCCGGACTCGGCCAAGGCGTCGGTGAACCGGCCCTCCTTGGCCGCCCTGGTGATTCCCGCAGCAAGGGCGGGCAAGGTGCCGCCGATGACGGAGTACCAGGCATCGCACCCGGCCGCCAGCCCGGCGCCGGCGTGTGCGTCACCGGAGACGCCGATGGTCACGGACGCCGGGACGACAGCACGGATCTCCTGGAGCCGGGCCGCTGCCTGCTCCAGGCCGCCCGGCACGCCCGGTATCTTGATGGACGCAATCCGCGGCAGCGCGGCAACCCGGCCGTAGAGCTCGGTGCTGAACGTGAAGTGGGTGGTCCCCGGGTTGTCATAGACGACGACGGGCAGTGACGTGTGCGCCGTGACCGTCCGGAAGAGTTCAAACACATCGTCCTCCGTCAGCGGTTGATACGTCATCGGCGCAAGCAGCAGACCGGAAGCGCCGGCCAGCTCGGCGTTTTCCGCGTTGGCCAGCACCTGCGACGTCCGCAGCGCCCCGATCCCAACAATCACTGGAGTGGATCCGGCATGCTCCACCGCCAGCCGGGCAACCCGGTTCCGCTCCTCCCCGCTCAGGTACGCGTAGGAACCGGTGGAACCGAGGGCGGTGATGGAATCAACGTCCGCCTCCCTCAGCCGTTCCACCAGGCGGACGAACGAAGCCTCGTCCACTTCATCGTGTGCCAGCGGGGTGAGGGGAAAAGCGCTCAAGCCAGTGAACATCGGCTCAACCTACAAAGTCGAGATCGGCGGGGCTGGCTGCCTGCTTCCTGGACGAACGGCGGCTGTCACCACGCTGCGCCGCGGCACCGGCCAGGACCACCAGCAGGATTCCCGCCACCTGGATGGCGGAGGGCTGCTGGTGCAGGATGAGCAGTCCGAGGAGGACGCCGACGGCGGGTTCGAGGGCCATCAGGGTTCCAAACGCGGTAGGTGTCATCCTGCGCAGGGCCAGCATTTCCAGCGCGAACGGCAGCACGGGCAACAGAAGGGCCAGCCCGGCGGCGGCAGCGAGGATGTCAAGGCTGAGGTGGCCTGCGGCCTGCGGAATTCCGACGACGGCGGCCGTCACCGCGGCGATGGGCACCGTGAGGGTGAGCGCGCCGATGCCGGTAAACCGGTCGCCGATCCGCTGGGTGAGGAGGATGTAAAAGCCCCAGGCGACGGCTGCCAGCGCGGCGAACGCGACACCGGTCGGGTTGAAGTCGCCCTGCCAGGGCTGGGTCAGCAGGACCACGCCTACCAGCGCCAGCGCAGGCCAGGCGAGGGCCTTTCGGTTGTGGCTGCGGATGGCGGCCACCGTCAGCGGACCCAGAAACTCAATGGCGACGGCGGTCCCGAGCGGTATGTGCTCCACCGCGGCGAGGAACCCGATGGTCATCACACCAGTGGTAATCCCGAGTCCGAGCAGCGGCAGCACGTCCGGACGCCGGATGGAGCGCAGCGGCGGACGGCCAATCGCTAGCAGGATGATCGCTCCCATGCTCAGGCGCAGCCAGGCGGTACCGGCCGGGCCCACGTCCTCGATCAGGCCCACGGAGAGGGCTGAGCCCAGCTGGACCGAGAGGATCGCGGTGACGGCAAGCCCCCACGGCGGTACCGGAACGTTTCGCTTGAGCATGTCAGTTTCCTTCGGTGGTTGTTGGGGCCGTGGCGTTTACCTTCGGGCGGTGCCCCGAGCCAACGCCCGGTTCGAAGACCGCCAGCGAGAACCTGGCCGGTTCGTTGGCTGGGTTGGCGTATGAGTGCTCGACGTCGCCAGGGAAGGAGACGGCGTCACCGGCTTCGAGGACGAAGGTTTCGCCGGCAACCACAACCGTGACGGATCCCCCGCGGACCTGGAGCAGTTCCTTGGTGCCGGCTGCGTGGGCTTCGCTCTCGTGCCGGTCACCGGGCTCGAGGGTCCAGTCCCATAGCTCAACCACGTCGGGGGACTCGGTCCCGGCCACCAGGACACCGCGGCCACCGGAGGCAGAACTCCAGAGGGCTGCGCCGTTACCGCTCCGGGTGACCGTCACGGGCTTGGGCTGCGGCGAGTCCACCAGGGCCGGCAATCCAATGCCCAGGGCGTCACTGATTCGAAGCAGGGTCCCCACGCTGGGATTCGCAGCGCCCTGTTCGACGTTGACCACCATGCGGCGGCTTACTCCTGCGGCTTCTGCCAGCTGGTCCAGGGTCCAGCCCCGCGACTGGCGTTCCTGCCGGACCCGGCTGCCGATCGCCGCCGCCAGGGCTGATGTGCTTTTATCCATTAGTGCATCATACTGCACTTTAGTGCACTCGGTAAACGCGCGGTGAGGAAGGCGAGCGCGGGTTGACAGAGCCCTTCCTTAGGGGGACGCCAGGTGGGACGATGCCCTTATGAGCGATACAAGCGGAGGGGGCACGCGCGATCTTGGTCCCCACCAGCATGCGCACGCGGCACCCAGTACCCAGCAGATGAGGACCGTCGGGCAGCGCCGGCGGGACGCCGAGGAGAAGTTGGAACACCACCTTCAAGAGGCACGCCAAAAGCACGAACACCACGCCGTTGAGGGCGACCCGGAGGTGGGGTTGGCCGGCACTGTCCAGCCCTAGAACGCCTTTCTGGGAAACGACAACGAAAGGAGAACCGGAGCCCAGCGGACTGCAGGCGTCAAACGCTTGACCTGCAGCTACGTCAAGCGTTTGACGTGATGCTGCTAACGGTGCCATGATCTCTCCTGAACGCTTTCGCTCCCCGCGCTGCGGTTAATACACCCGGCGCGGGCCCCAATGACGTGGAGATCATCGTGGAACCCACCGCCCAGTCCCTCAGAGGGCCATCCCCCGACCGCAAGAAAATCATTCTCGACTGCGACCCCGGGCATGACGACGCTGTGGCGTTGCTGCTCGCGCACGGCAACCCGGACATCGAACTGCTGGCCGTCACCACGGTGGTGGGAAACCAGACCCTCGAAAAGGTCACCCGCAACGCGCTGGCCGTCGGCACCATCGCCGGCATCACCGGCGTTCCCTTCGCCGCCGGCTGCGGCCGACCCCTCGTCCGCAGCATCGAAACCGCCCCGGACATCCACGGCGACAGCGGCATGGACGGCCCCGCCCTCCCCGAGTCCACCATCAAGCTGGACCCGCGGCACGCCGTGGACCTCATCATCGACACCGTGATGGCTCACGAACCGGGCACCGTCACCCTGGTGCCCACCGCTGGCCTGACCAACATAGCCATGGCTGCACGCAAGGAACCGCGCATCGTTGAACGGGTGAAGGAAGTTGTCCTGATGGGCGGCGGCTACCACGTGGGCAACTGGAGCGCCGTGGCCGAATTCAACATCATCATCGATCCCGAAGCCGCCCACATCGTCTTCAATGAAAAGTGGCCGGTGGTCATGGTGGGCCTGGACCTGA
>JBKJVX010000202.1:0-2589 GCA_046717065.1 Arthrobacter sp.
CTCCGGTCCCATGGTGAGTCCCCGGGCTGAAGGTGCCATCGCCGAGTCCCGGGAAAACCACGACGCCGCCCGGAGAGGACGTGGCGAGAGCATCGCGGCGGCCGTCACCGTCCACTTCCGCCACGACCACGTGCCCCGCGCCGCCGATCATCGCCACGTTTCCTGAAAGAGCGAAAGCACCGCTCCCGTCGTTCGAAAAGAGAATCAGGCCGGTTTCCGAGGAGACGAGAGCCTCCGGAAAGAGATCGCCGTCCAGGTCACCGAATCCGACCGACGATGAATAGGGACCCACGGAATGGGTCCGGGGGGCTCCAAAGAAACCGCTGCCGTTATTCAGGAGAATCACGAAGTGATCCATGGTGACCCCAGCGAGATCCGGATACGTATCGAGATTCGCGTCAACCGCCATGAGAAAGTCGAAAGTCCGGGGCGCGAAAAGGACCACGGGGGGATCGAACGTGCCGGCCCCGGTTCCGAAAAGCAGGCTGAACGTGGGGTCCGCCGCGTTCGATAGAACGATATCGAGTGCGCCGTCACGATCGAAGTCCGCTATCGCCAGTGCGGCCTTGCCCCGCCCGGAGCCGCCATAGTCGACCCGGCTGCCGAATGTTCCGTTGCCGATGCCGAGTCGAACGGAGACGCCTTCGACCCCGCCCGCAGTTTCAGCCACGTCCGCGAGACCATCCCCGTTGAAGTCGGCCGCGGCCATGTCAGTCGCACAATAGTTCGGGTTGCCGGTTATCGTAACGACGGCCGGACCGAAGGTGCCGTCCCCGTTTCCGAGCCGTGCGGCGAGCGTGCTGCCGTGGAAGTCAAAGCAGGCCCCCGCGGTGGTGAGCACGATGTCCGGGATACCGTCGGCATTGACGCTGGCGAAAGCCAGCCTGTTGGGGCCGGGGGTGGTGGGCAGTTCGAGGCCGCCGCCGAAGGTTCCGTCGCCGTTTCCCCGGAAGGTCGATACGCTGCCGGGAGCAAAACCGGAGGTGCGGTTTGACGACACGAGGTCGAGGCGGCCGTCGCCATCCAGGTCCGCGGCCGCGAGCGACCGCGCGGTTCCCGGAGCCGGCGTATCGATCCGTGTTCCGAACGAGCCGTCACCGTTACCGGGAAATACACTGGTGAAGCAAATGAACGTCAGGAAATCGGCATAGGCGATGTAGTGCGCCACGGCCAGGTCAATGGTGGCATCACCGTTCATGTCAGCGGCGACCGCCGCGCCCTGTGCCGTTCCGGTGGCATGCTCCGATCGTGGCTGAAACGTGCCATCCCCGTTCCCGAGGCTTATGGCCAGCACCTGCGAGTGTGAGGAGGCCAGATCGAGGTGAGCGTCCGCATTCAGGTGGGCCAGTGTCACGGCCCACGGACCCGCAGCCGATGCCAGGGCTACCGGAGCGGCAAACGAACCATTGCCAAGGCCGGCCAGGAACGTAATCCCGCTGAGACGATTCGTGACGATGAGATCGGTGGCGCCGTCTTCGTTCACGTCTCCCACGGCCATTCGTTCGGGACTCGTGCCGGCCGCGAAAGTGCCACTGACGACGAAGCCGCCGGCGCCGTCTCCCGACAGGATCGAAATCTGGTTCGTGTTTCGAAGCGTCACGGCAAGATCCCAGTCGGCGTCCCCGTCAAAACGGCCGGCAACCGCAGACCGGGCCGGACCTGCCAGCGGCACGTCGGTCCGGAGCGTAAAGGTTCCATCTCCCCCGCCTCGAAGGATGGTGACCGAATTCCCCTGCCAGTTCGCCACGGTCGCATCCAGGTGGCCGTCGCCATTGAAGTCCCTCAATTCAATCGAATACGGGTAAGTGCCGACGGGCGTGTCGAGGCGCGTCCCCAGTGAGAGATCCCCGAGTCCCGGAAAGACGGACACGCTGTTCGACGTGGAGTTCGCCGTGACCACGTCGACCAGGCCGTCCTCATCCATATCGCCGAGAGCGAGCACCCACGGCTCGTTGCCCGCGTCGAAGGTCAGGAACGGGGAGTCGAAACTGAGATTGGCGTGAGGGCTGGCCGGCGCGGCAAGAAGACTGACGAGTCCGAGAGCGACTGAAACGAGGAAGGAGCGGCGCATTGTTTTCTCCGATCACTCATGAGGAGCAATCAGTGTAACAGAACCGGTTGCCGCCCCCCTCCTCACGCCGCCGGCCCGTGCCGCCCTGCCAGCCACGCCCCCGTCTCGAAATACCCGTACGTCCGCCGGACCGGCTCGTGGCCCGAGTGTGACAGCGGCCGGAGCGATCCCCGGGCGATGACTGCCTCCATCTCCTCGATGCGTTCCAGGATCTCGCCCGGTGAGCCGGGAACCGGAATGTCGGCATACGTTTTCCGGGTCTGTGGGAAGGTGACCTGCTCCGTCGGGAGGTGCCTCATGGCGCCGAGTGCCACCGAGGCGTGGGCGAAGGCCAGCACCTGGAGGAGCGGGCGCTCGAGCGGCCCCCGGCGGGCCGGGGGGCGAATGCCGAACGGCACGAGCCAGCTCCAGTCAACGAGGATATGGCGGACGATGTCGCGGAGTTCGCTGCGGCTCCGGAACGACGTGGTCCGGACGGTGATAAGAAAACCCTCGCGCACGTGGCCCAGGTGTTCGAG
>JBKJVX010000203.1:0-12391 GCA_046717065.1 Arthrobacter sp.
TCTGAGAACTGGATTTCGGGACCCTCCAAGAGAGTCACCTCCGTTTCTTGTTTCACGGAGTCCAGCCGCATCAACCCAGGCCAGCATCTGTCTACTGGCCTGCACTGCACCCGGTCATCGATCGAGACCCACGGGCCGAGGGCTTCATTCTTCGAAGCCGTTCCCGGGGATCACTACCGAGGACCGCGAATGCGTGATGCGGTTGATCCTCCTGTTTAGTTTTTCATTTTGAAGAAGGCGGCCCGTTCCATGGCGGAAGGGGCCGCCCCTAATTCCGACTAGCGGCGCAGGCCCAGGCGCTCGATGAGCGTACGGTAGCGGGCGATGTCGGTCTTCTTGAGGTAGCTCAGCATGCGCTTGCGACGACCAACCATGGCCAGCAGACCGCGCTGGGTGTGGTAATCGTGCTTGTGCTCCTTCATGTGCTCAGTCAGATCCTTGATCCGCTGGGTCAGGACAGCAACCTGGACCTCCGGCGAACCGGTGTCCCCTTCTGCGGTTGCGTATTCCTTGATGATGGACTGCTTTACAGCGGCTTCAAGTGCCACAATAACTCCTAGGGATGTGCCGTGAGGGCCCAGGTCAGTAATTCACTGCCGGGTCTGCCGCCGCGGCTGGTCCGGGAAAACCGGACAGTGCCACACACAACAGGAACCAGCCGCCACGGACTGCAGCCGGATCCATCCCCGAGTTTACCGGCCTCCGCCCAATCTTGTCGAAACAGGCAAGCCTTGGCAGAAGGTGCCTTAGCCAAAGCAGGCCCGCCCTCTACTGCGGCAACTGCTCCCGGATCGCCGCCATCCCGTGCAGGACCTCCGCGAAGCTGGTACTCAGCGGCGAGAGTCCCACCCGAATGCCGTGCGGGGCGCGGAAGTCCGGGATGACATCCCCGTCCCACAGCGACGCCACGGTCTCTTTGGCGAAACCGGGGTGGTCCAGCGTGATGTGGCTGCCCCGTTCCCCCGGCTCCCGCGGCGAAGCCAGTTCAACGCCCAGGGGCGCCAGCCACGCTTCGAAGATCTCGACGGCGAAAGCCGTCAGCTTCACCGACTTCTCCCGGAGGGCAGCCATCGTTGCTTCCTCGACGAGGTCCAACGTTCCCCGCATGGCCAGCATCCCGAAAATCGCCGGAGTGCCGCTTAGGAACCCGCGGATGCCGGCGGCGGGCTCATAGCCGGCGGCCATCTCAAAGGCATCCTTGCGGCCCATCCACCCCCAGATCGGCTGGTTGAGCGAGGCGACGTGGCGGTGGTTGACGTAGGCGAAGGCGGGCGATCCCGGCCCGCCGTTGAGGTACTTGTAGGTGCAGCCTGCAGCGAAGTCCACGCCTGCACTGTCGAGCTCGATCTCCACCGACCCCGCGGAATGGCAAAGGTCCCACACCACGAGCGCCCCGGCGTCGTGCACTGCTGCGGTGATCCCCTGCAGGTCCGCCAGATGGCCGGAACGGTAGGCGATGTGGCTCAGGAGTACGACGGCGGTGCGCGGCCCTGCCGCTTCCCGCACCTGGTCAACCGTCACCCCGGCGGCGGGGTCCGTTTCGATCCAGCGCAGCGTCAGGCCTTCCTCAAGGGCGATGCCCTCAACAAGGTAGCGGTCCGTAGGGAAGTTCTCGGTGTCCAGAACGAGTTCGTTGCGCTCCGGGTCTGCTACGGCCGCCAGCGCCGCGCGGATCAGTTTGTACAGCACCACGGTGGTGGAGTCCGCGATGATCGTCTGCCCGGGAGCCGCACCAAGCACTGCCCGGCCCAGCTGGTCGCCGATAGCCTGGGGCAGGTCCAACCACTCCTCATCCCAGCCACGGATGAGGCGGCCGCCCCAGCCATCCCGGATGAAAGTGCTGATATCCTCTGCCGTCCGTTTGAGGGGGCGGCCCAGGGAGTTGCCGTCCAGGTAGGACAACGGCGTGTCAGTGCCGATGAACTGGCTGCGGTAACGGGCCAGCGGATCCTGCCGGTCCAGCTCTGCCGCGCGCTGCTGCAGTGCCGCTGCTGTGTCCTCTGGGTTTCCCACCGTGGGATGCTGCTGCGTGGTCATTGGCCGATCTCCGTCCTGACGGCGAATAGCTCCGGGAAAAAGGTCAGTTCGAGGGCCTTCTGCAGGAACGCGGCACCGCTTGAGCCGCCCGTCCCGGCTTTCATGCCGATGGTCCGCTGCACGGTCCGCAAATGCCGGAAGCGCCACAGCTGGAAGTTGTCCTCCAGGTCCACCAGCTCCTCGCAGGCCTCGTAAGCGCCCCAGTTGTCCGCTGCGTTTTCATAGATGTGCTTGAAGAGCGGCACCAATTCCGGCGTGAATTCGTGGGCCCGGGTGACGTCCCGTTCGAGCACCGCCGGGGGCACGTCGAACCCTTGGCGGGCGAGGTAGGCGAGGAATTCGTCGTAGATGCTGGGAGCGTTGAGCAGCTGCTCCAACATGGCGTGGGCTTCGGGGTCCGAGTCGAACACCGGAAGCATCTTGCGGTTCTTGTTGCCGAGAATGAACTCGACGGCACGGTACTGGCTTGACTGGAAGCCGGAGGAATTTCCCAGGAAACCGCGGAACTGCGAATACTCCGTGGGGGTGAGGGTGGCCAGCACGGACCACTGCTCGGTGAGGGTTTTCTGGATGTGCTTTACCCGGGCGATGCCCTTGAGCGCGGAGCCGAGGTCGTCGGCACGCAGCCAGCCGGCGGTGCTCCGCAGCTCGTGCAGCACCAGCTTGAGCCACAGCTCAGTGGTCTGGTGCTGGATGATGAAGAGCATTTCATCGTGGTGCTCCGGCTGGCTGACGGGCTGCTGCGCGCTCAGCAGGGTAGGCAGCTGCAGGTAGGAGGCGTAGCTCATCCGCGAGCTGAAATCACGGACGATACCTTTGTCCAGTTTCCTGGTGTTCTTCTCAACGGACACGGTACTGCCTTTCCCTGCGGATGGTTCAGCGCCTGGCCAGGAGGTCGTGGGCCTGGACTACGTCGAGCCGCATCTGGTCTACCAGCGCCTCAGGCCCACGGTATGCCACCATCCCCCTGAGCCGGGCCACAAATTCAACAACTACTGTCTGGCCGTACAGATCGAAGTCCTCCACCGCTTCGTGGGGCCGGTCGATCACGTGGGCTTCGACCTGCCTGCTCACGCCGTCGAACGTTGGATTCGACCCCACGGAAATGGCCGCCGGCCAGCGCGTCCCGGCCTGGTCCACGAGCCAGCCGGCGTAAATGCCGTCGGCCGGGATGAGCCCGCTGGCGTTGCTGGAAAGGTTCGCTGTGGGGAATCCGAGGGCACGGCCGCGGGCGGCGCCGTGGACAACTTCGCCGCGCATCCGGTGGGGCCGGCCCAGCACTGCCGCGGCAGTGGCCACGTCGCCTTCCTGCAGGGCTTCGCGCACCCAGGTGGAGGAGCAGCGGCGGTCCGTGCCGTCGTCGTCATGGAGGGGGTAGCCCTCTGAACCGAACTCACTGATCACCTGGACCTCGAACCCGAACTTCGCGCCGAGCGCCTTCATGGTGTCCAGGTCGCCGGAGTTGCCGCGGCCGAACCGGGCGTCGTGGCCGATCACAACATGGCTGGCGTGCAGGCAGTTGACCAGGAACTGCTCCACGAATTCTTCAGCGGTGAGGCTGGCGAGGTCCAGGGAGTACTTCATCACCAGGATGGCGTCCATGCCCAGCTCCCCCAGCGCCTCCAGCTTGTCATGCAGTCCCATAATGAGCTCAGGCGCAGATTCCGGGCGGTGGATCAGGGCCGGGTGGGGGTCGAAGGTGATTGCTACGGACCTGGACCGGTTGAGGCGGGCGGTGCGGATCAGCTGGGACAGCACCTGTTGGTGGCCGCGGTGAACTCCGTCGAAGTTCCCAAAGGTGACAACAGATGGGCCGAAGTCCGCCGGGACCTCGGACGGATCGTTCCAGATGTAGACCATCACCCTCGCCTTTTACTGCCTGCAAATATCAACGTTCCGGACCCTGCCGGCCGCGGAACTCTCTAAAGATTACCCGTATTGACCCGGGCAACTTTGCCAGGTGTGCGGGGGTGGCCTGCCAAGGCCGGGCGGACATCAGGCGTTGCGTACCGGCCGTCGCCGGTACAGCCACACGAGGCCCAGGATGGGCAGCAGCAAGGGAATGAACGCATAGCCGCGGCCGAAAAGGGACCAAACCGTCTCGTGCGGGAAAGCAACCGGGTCAAAGACGCTCAGGGCCCCCACAATTAGCACGCCCACCAGTTCAACCAGCACCGCCGCGACCGACACCTTGAACCAGGTACTGCCGGCCTTGGCAAGGGAGACTGTGGCAATGACATAGACCAACGCGGCGAACGCGGACAGCAGATACGCCAGCGGTGCTTCGGAAAACTTGGTGAGGATCTGGTAGCCGGCGCGGGCGGAGGCCGAAATGGCGAAGACTGCATATACGGCGATCAGCAGGCGGCCCGGGCCAGTGTTGCGGGTGTTGCGGGCGGGGGCGTCGCCTACAGGGACGGCGGAGTGCTGGTCTTTCACGCGGCGTGCTTCTTCCATTTCAGTACCAGATCTGATTCATTCGGGCGGCCATCACCAGCGCAGTGACACCCACGGCGGCCAGGACAAAGTTGCTCCATCGGGTGCGTTCCAGGATGGACCAGTAGACGGCGGCGGGCGGCAGGAGCATGGCCGTGGCCAGGTAGCCCCAGAACTCCCAGGCTTCCCCCGCGATGGGCTCTCCGGCTATGACGCGCACGATGGATCCGACCAGGTACACCAGGAGCGCCACCTCGACAGCGGCGACCGAAAGGATAGTTGCGTCGTTCGGCGCTTTCTTCAGGATGCCGGCCAGCAGGCAGATCCCGCTGGACAGGAGCCCCACCACCAGGATGATGTAGAAATAGGCGTCCACCCTCAACCCACCCCGGATGCGCCGGTACCAGGGCCGGTGCCAGGGGCGAACACCAGGACGGGTTTGGCGAAGCTGCCGGCATCGGCAAGCAGTGCCACCAGGCTTCCATCGGGGGCAAAGGCGGCTGCGGGATGTTCTGCTGTGGCCGCCGCCGGGCTACCGGGGACAGCACCGGCAGCGATGCGCCGGCCAAAGGATATTTCCGTGGCTTCCTCGGGGCTGAGCTCACGGTTGGGCATCAGGGCCCGGGCCGCCTCGGACATCTCGAGGACGTTAAGCTCTTCCGCGAGTTGTTCGAGGGTGCGCGCCTGCTCCAGGGAGTAGGGCCCTACATGGGTCCGCCGGAGGGCTGTGAGGTGCCCGCCAACACCGAGGGTGTTGCCGAGGTCCCGGGCCAGGGCACGGATATAGGTCCCGGAGGAGCATTCCACCGTGACGTCCAGGTCCACGACGTCGGCCTCGGCGTCCCTGTTAATGCTGTGAACCTCAAACCGGTGGATGGTGACCGGGCGGGAGGCCAGTTTGACCTCTTCACCGGAACGCACCCGGGCGTAGGCCCGTTCCCCGTTGACTTTGATGGCGCTTACGCTGCTGGGAACCTGCTGGATTTGCCCAGTGAGGGCCGCAACGCCGTCGTGTATCGCCTGCTCGCCCACCGCGGACGTGCCGGCTGTGGCAGTGACTTCACCTTCGGCGTCGTCAGTGACGGTCGACTGGCCCAGGCGGATGGTGGCCGTGTAGGTCTTGGACGTGCCCACGATGTATGTGAGCAGGCGGGTGGCTTTGTTGATGCCGACCACCAGGACACCGGTTGCCATCGGATCGAGGGTGCCTGCATGCCCCACTTTCCGGGTACCGGCAAGGCGCCGCATCCGGCCAACCACATCATGGCTGGTCCATCCCTGCGGTTTGTCCACTATCACCAGTCCAGAAAGCACGCTTCCCAGTATATCGGCGCTGGTCGTGGCACCCGCCCACGCGTCGCGGGGCCCGCGGAGCATCTTCCGCCGTCCCGGTTCCGTGCCGGTTAGGATGGCAGGCATGCCTGAGCTTGCCGCCCACGTCCGCGACGTCCCCGTCAACCAGATCCGGGAGATCACCGAGGCCGCGTGGCGTACCCCCGGCGCCTTGGTCCTCAGTATCGGCGAGCCCGGGTTCCCGCTCCCCCGCCACGTCCTCGACGCCGGGATGGCATGCCTGGACCGGGACGAAACAAACTACACCCCCAATGCGGGCATCCCGGCACTCCGCGAAGCCTTCGCCGCCAGGTTCCGTGAGCAGCAGGGCTGTGAGGTGGGCGCCGACCGGGTGTATGTGGTGGACGGCGCGCAGCAGGGCCTGCATTTCGCCATGAGCCTGCTGCTCTCCCCCGGCGATGAGATCCTGATTCCTAACCCGGGCTACCCCACGTTCGCCATGACCAGCCGGCTCCTGAATGCCGTCCCCGTGGGTTACCCGCTCTACCCTGACCACGGCTTCCAGCCCAGGACCGGAGACATCGAGGCGCTCATCACGGACCGGACCCGGGTGCTGGTCCTGAACTCCCCCTCCAACCCGTTGGGCGCGGTCCTCAGCGAGGACCTGACCCGGGAACTCGTGGAGCTGGCCCGCCGGCACGACCTATGGGTGATTTCGGACGAATGCTACGAAGCGTTCACGTACGACGTCCCGCATGTGAGCCCTGCGGGGTTCGACGGCGACCTGCCGGGCGAGGCGCGCGTTTTCACGTCGTTGACCCTGTCCAAGACGTATGGCCTCACCGGGCTACGGATCGGCGCGCTGGTGTGCCCGCCGGGCCTGGAGCAGAAGATGAACAACGTCATGGAGTCGATCGTCTCGTGCGTGGCGTCGCCGTCACAGTACGCCGCGCTCGCTGCCCTCACCGGGCCACAGGATTACGTCCGGCACGCCCACGAACACTATCGGACCAACCGGGACGCGGCCTCAGCCGTGCTCGATTCCAAGGGAATTCCGTATTTGAAGGCTGACGGCGCATTTTATCTTTGGGCAGACGTGTCCCATGCCAGCGGCGGCGACGTCCGCGGGTGGGTGCGGCGCTTCCTTGCGGAGTCTGGCGTTGCGCTGGCCCCGGGGACTGCCTTCGGTTCCATCGGTGAAGGCTGGGTGCGGATCGCGCTGTGCGGCAAGCGGCAGGAACTGCTGGATGGCCTGGCCCGGCTGCCGGAACGCGCTTAAAGCAATCTGCCGGCAGCAGGTCCTTCGTTAGCTGCGGGTTCCGGACAGGGCCCCGTCCAGCCAGGTGCGCAGGACGTCCGCCGGGGCAGCTCCTGCCTGCCGTGCGGCCACCTTGCCGTCCACGATGACCATCAGGGTGGGTATGGCCTGTACATCGAACCTTCGGGACAAGCCAGGCGATTTATCCACGTCCACCTTAACCAGTTTGACGTCGCCCGCACGTTCATGAGCCAGCTTGTCCAGGACGGGGCTGACCATGCGGCAGGGCCCGCACCACGCAGCCCAGAAGTCCACCAGCACCGGAACGGGCGACTGTTCGGCCACTGTGCCGAAGTCAGCGTCCCCGGCGTTCACGATCCAAGGCAGCCCTCCGCGGCAGTTGCCGCAGCGGGGCCAGCCGGCAGCGTCGGCCGGAATGCGGTTGGTCTTTCCGCATTGCGGACACTTGACGAGGGTGGCTGCCATGCCTAGTAGTCCTTCCTGCTTTTATGGGCGCCCCAGGCCCGGAAAGGAGCGTCCGACGCCGGGACGTCGCCCCTGCTGACCGGCAACAGTTCAGGGCGCGTCCCCGAAAAGTAGTCGTAGAAGACGGCGTCATCAAAGCCTGCGGAAGCGGCACCGTACCGGTCTGCGGCGAAATAGACGCGGTCTATCCGCGCCCAAAGGGCAGAGGCGAGGCACAGCGGGCACGGTTCGCAACTGGTGTAGAGGACTGCGCCGCGCAGGTCGAAGCTGCGTATGGTGGCAGCCGCCGTACGGATGGCCACGACTTCGGCGTGGGCGGTGGGGTCGTTGTCGCGGGTGACGCGGTTGACGCCCTCGTGCACCTGCCCGTCCCTGGTCACCACCAGCGCACCGAACGGTCCGCCCCCGTCCGCCACGTTGCGGGTGGCCAGCGCCACCGCCTGTTCAAGGTAGTGGGTGGCATCATCGTGGTCCTGGTCCGCCTGTTTCATAGCTTGATCCTAGCCAAGGGGCTGGCGTTAGGGGATGAATTAGGGGGCGCAATAGGGGGCCGGAAAGGGGGCATTCCCGGCGACACCGTTGCTCCGCAGGCATAATCTGGCGCCGGGGGTTGCCGAGTTTTATTGCCTCCCGCGAGGCTCCATATCCGGCCCGTCAAGGGCACCAAACCGGAGTATCCAATGAAAATGAACTTTCCAATGCTCGCATGTCTCGCTGCTGCGGCATTAGTTATTCCTGCCTGGCCTGCAGTGGCGGGTTTCAGCGAGGACCCGCCGCGTACGCTGGCCGGGGGTGAGTTCGTCGTCTCCTTCAGTGGCACACCCGAAGCCGCCACCACCGCGATCGAGGCCGCCGGCGGAACGGTGAAGGACCTCACCTCCCAGGTGGGCGTCGCCCTGGTCACGGCCCCCGATGGGGCATTCCTGGACAAGGTGCGGGCCGGTACCGGCATCCGCGGTGCCGCCCGCAACCACTCCGTCGGTGTGGGCCGGCAGGGGATGCCGCACCGCTACTCCGGGGAGCGGCTCGACGCGGCAGAGCGGGCGCAGGCGAGCAACGCCGGGAAGGCCGGGAACTTGTCCACACTCGGGCCCGGGGCTGAGCCGCTGTCCGGCCTCCAGTGGGGCATGGAGATGCTCGGTGCGACGCCCGACGGCGCTTGGGAGAAGGCGACCGGCAAGGGTGTCGACGTCGGCATCATGGACACGGGGATCGACGCCCGGCACCCCGACATCGCGCCCAACTTCGACGCAAAGCGGTCGCGGAACTTCACCACCGACATCCCTGACATCGACGGGCCCTGCGAGTACAAGGACTGCAAGGACCCCGCGAACGTCGACGATGGTGGGCACGGTACGCACGTGGCCGGCATCGTGGCTGCGGCCGACAACGACTTCGGTATCGGCGGGGTGGCCCCCGACGCGACCCTGGTCAATGTGCGCGCAGGACAGGACTCCGGCTACTTCTTCCTGTACGAGACGGTCAAGGCGCTCGTGTACTCGGGGGACATCCACCTCGACGTCGTGAACATGAGTTTCTATACGGACCCGTGGCTCTACAACTGCACGTCCCGCGACGGGTACGTCAGCGGCACCGTGACCGACGCGCAACTGATCGAGCAGCGGCTCATCAGCGAACTGGTGCTGGGTGCGGTGACGTACGCTTCCGACCGCGGCGTGACCCTGATTGCGGCCGCCGGCAACGAGCACAACGACCTGGCCGCCGCGACCCGCAGTGACGAGACCAGCCCGGATTACCCGCCCGACACTGCGCAGCCGAGGGTAGTGCAAAAAACCTGCCTCAACCTGCCCAGCGAGGCTCCGCAGGTGATCAATGTGTCCGCGGTCGGTCCGACGGGGACCAAGGCTGACTACTCAAACTACGGGTTTGGCGACATCGAGATCGCCGCCCCGGGAGGCTGGTTCCGCGACTACGTCGGGACGCCGCAGTTCCAGAGCCCTGGGAACCTCATCCTCTCGTCCTATCCGCTCCAGGCGGCGATCGAGCAGGGTCTTGCCGACCCGAAGGGCAACCCGGTCGACGAGTTTTCGATCAAGTACTGCGACGGCGGCAAGTGCGGCTTCTACACGTACTCGCACGGCACTTCGATGGCGTCGCCGCACGTCGTCGGGGTCGCGGCGCTGATCATCCAGGAGCGGGGCAAGTCCACCGGCCAAGGCGGACACGCACTCGACCCGGCGACCGTGGCCCGGGTGCTGTTGCGGACGGCGGACGACCACGCCTGCCCGGTCGGCGGTGTGGAGGACTACACCGACGAGGGGTTGACGCCGGACTGGAACGCGATCTGCCAAGGGACCACCGGGGACAACGGCCTGTACGGCGAAGGCATCGTCGACGCGGAGGCGGCCGTGGATTGACCGCTTCCGTGTTAGGGGACGAATTAGGGGGCGGAATAGGGGGAAATCCCGGCGACATTCTTGTCCGGCAGGCATAATCTGGCGCCGGGGGTTTCGGAATTTTTGCCTCCCGCGAGGCTCCTTATCCGGCCCGTCCAGGGCGCCAAAACGGAGTACCCAATGAAAATGAAGTTTCCACTGGTCGCATGCCTCGCTGCTGCGGCACTCGTTGTTCCTGCCGGGCCTGCAATGGCGGGTTCCAGTGAGCACCCTCCGCGCACGCTGGCCGAGGGTTTGGCTGCACCTCTCAGCCTGGCCGTGGATGCGGAGGAGTCCGTTCTCGTCACCCAGAACTTTGCCGGCCTCCTCAGCCGCGTCAACGACGACGGCACCACCACCCCGCTCTATCAGGCCGAAAAGGGTTGGGACGTTGGCGGCGTCGAAATGCGGCACGGAATCACGTATTTTGTGGAGAGCATAGGCGCGGGCGTCGGTATACCTGAGGACCTCCAAGGCAATTTGAAATCCATTGACGAGGACGGGGACGTCCGGACCATTGCGGACCTGGCCCGCTACGAACGCAAGCACAACCCGGACGGTGATCAGCATTACGGCTTCGAATCTGACGTCTCGGACGAGTGCCTGGCGGACTGGCCCGCCCCGCCCGCCCGTTACAAGGGCGGGGTGGACTCGCATCCCTACGGCGTGGCTGTGCGGAGCGGCAATGCGTATGTGGCCGACGCGGGCGCGAACGCCATCCTGGAAGTAGACCTCGAGAGCGGCCATATTTCCACTCTCGCAGTGCTGCCGCCGCGGCCCACCGTTATTCCGGAAAGCGCTACCCGTCCGGAGGAGGAGGGTGGCCTTGGCGTACCGGCTTGCGTTGCTGGGAAGGAATACGCTTTTGAACCTGTTCCCACGGACGTTGAGGTTGGGCCGGACGGCTGGCTTTATGTGACTTCCCTGCCCGGCGGCCCGGAAAGCCCGGCGCTGGGTGAACGCGGCGCGATATTCAAAGTCAACCGGTGGACCGGCGAGACAAAGCTCTGGGCCGAGGACATCCTCTCCCCCACCGGCCTTGCCATCGCGGACAACGGGGATGTCTATGTGGCTTCACTCTTCGGCGGCAAAATCCTGAAGTTCAGGGACTCGGGGGACCACCCTTCCGAATTCCTGACGGTAAACCAGCCGGCCGCCGTCGAATTCCAGGACGGACACCTGTACGCCACAGTTGACGCGCTGTCCGGCGCCCCGGCCGGCCCGGGCGCGCCTCCTCCTGCAGAACCGTTCCTGGGCAAGGTGATCCGGGTTCATATCGACTAGTCAGCCAACACAGTTCTCTGGGAAGCAGAAGGCCCACACCATATGGTGCGGGCCTTCTGCTGACCACCCTCGCTGATTACTTACTGCCGTCTTCGTCGAGTTCCTCGTCGTCATTGACGTCGAAGTCCTCTTCATCAAAATCGTCTTCGTCGATGGCCACATCAGCGGACGCATCGCTCCGGTAGGGATCAGCGTCCCCCGCATGCCGGGCCTGCGCCGCCAGGGCAGCCACTTCGGCGTCACGCTTCTTGGCTTCCCGGAGCAGATCCTCAAGGTTGGACGCGATAACGGGAATCTCATCCGAGACGAATTCAAGGGTGGGAGTCAGCCGAATACTCAGGTTACGCCCCACCTCCTGCCGAAGCACACCCTTGGCCTTCTCCAGGCCCTTGGCAGCATCAGCCTGAACAGCCTGGTCGCCAAGAACGGTGTAGTAGAGGGTGGCATGCTGCAGATCATTCGTCACCCGGGCATCGGTAACAGTGATGCCCTCCAGCCGAGGATCCTTAACCTTCCGGCCCAGGGCCTCAGCAACAACAACCTTAATCCGCTGCGCCAACTTGGCAGCACGTGCCGGATCAGCCATTTCCACTCCTAAAAAATTTGGGGGTACGACGACGTAGTGCAACAGACGTACCCAGTTTGAATTGATGCCACGCGCCCAACGCGAGCCCGGAAGGGACCCGTTGGAATTTATCCGGCGGCCCTTTGGAGCCGTGGAGGGGCCCGGGAGTGGCATCGGGCCTGCCGGAGCTGGGTGGCCGACGTCGTAAGACGTTGGCCACCCAGCGTAGGGGCGGGGGGCCGCCGGAAAAATTCCAACGGCCCCACGCACCTTTGTTACAGCTAGAACAACCTAGACGCGCGGCTTCTCGCGCATCTCGAAGGTCTCGATGATGTCGCCCTCGGTGATGTCGTTGAACGAACCAAGACCGATACCACACTCGAAGTCCGTGCGGACCTCAGTGGCGTCGTCCTTGAAGCGCTTGAGCGTCTCAACGGTGAGGTTGTCACCGATGGTCTTGCCGTCGCGGCTGATGCGGGCCTTCGTGTTGCGTCGGATGATGCCCGAGCGAACGATGGAACCGGCGATGTTTCCGAACTTGGAAGAGCGGAAGACTTCGCGGACCTCGGCGGTGCCCAGCTGGACCTCTTCGTACTCCGGCTTGAGCATGCCCTTGAGGGCCATCTCGATGTCATC
>JBKJVX010000204.1:0-2628 GCA_046717065.1 Arthrobacter sp.
CGGCAGCACACGCGCCGGACGGTGGGTCCGGCAGTCAGTGGCGCCGGGTCAGAGTTTGTCGGCCCGGACTGCGAGTACGGGGCAGGTGGCGTCGAGCAGGATGCGCTGAACGGTGCTTCCCAAGATGAGCTTGCCCACCATGGAACGGTGCCTCAGTCCAATGACGATCACTTCCACGCGACGGTCCTGTGCGATTTGGATGACCGCGTCCCCCGGATCGGCCAGGATCGAGGATTCGATGGTCAGGGCCAGACCGGCCTCGGTCAGTTGGCCTTCCAACTCCTGCAGTTCCTGCGCGTCCAGGTCATGGTGGCCACGTCCGATGTTCACGATGAGCAGGTCTGACTTCCGCCGATGGGCTTCCTTGATCCCCTCAGTTAGCGCTTCCCTGCCTTCGGGAGCGGATGCGTAGGCTACGAGTACCGTCATTTTTGATTCTCCAATGGCTGTGGGTGTGCAGGGTGTTCCGGTGCTAGACGAGGGTGTTGAGCCAGCCCTGCGGCAGGTCAATCGGCAGCAGTGAGGGCAGTGCCAGGAGCACGACGTACAGGACGCCGGTGTAGATGACGGCGACCTTGAGCCGGGCCCTTGCAACTATCAGGAGGAAGGCCGGGATGAAGATCGTCACTGCAATCAGGTATCCGAAGGCGGCCGTGAGAGCCAGGAACCCTGTCATCCACAGGAAGGTTTTCAACGCGAACTTTGCGTCGAGGGTCCAGCCTGCCTTCGCGGGCTGTGTTTCACGGATGCCCGCTGCCTCGCCAGCAACGGTCTTATCTGCCTTCGGGGTTCTGTCGTGAAGCCTTCTCCGGATCTCAATGAAGAGCAGGATGCCGGAGAAGATCAGGCCACCGGTGCTCACCAACTGGGGGACCAGCCTGGCTTCCGGCGAGAATGAAGCGGACGAGATGAAGGCGGCGGCGAAGGCGACGAAGAAGATGCCTGATGCTGCGAGGGACCAGGTTGAATTCTTCAACGGAGCTTCGTCGTCCTCGGGCTGTTCGTCCCGGTGACCGTCGTCAAGGTTGGTCTTGCGGCGGGCGCGGATGAACTTAATGAACGCCCAGATCATCGGCAGGATCAGGATGGCAAGGAAGACCATGACGCCGGGGCGGGCCATCCAGTCGAAGCCTTCGTAGAGGCTGTCGGTGAGGAAGTAGTAGCGTTCCAGCGGGATGGCCAGGACAAAACCGATCAGGAATGGTGCCCGGGGGAACCCTGTCGATTTCAGCAGCCAGCCGAAGACGCCCAGGATGATCATGATCCAGAGATCGCCGAGCTGGCCGCCTTCCTGGAAGGAGCCCAGGAGCATGATGGCCACGAGGCCTGCTGCCAGGACGGCGAAGGGGACCTTGGTCAGTTTTGCGAGCTGTTTGACGCTGAGGAAGCAGAGCAGCGCGCCAAGGATCGAGGCAATCGCGAAGGACCAGACGATCAGGTACATCAGGTCCAGGTGTTCGGTGATGATAGAGGGGCCCGGCTGGATGCCGTAGGTGAGGAGCATGCCCAGGAGCATCGCGGAGGGCACGCCCCCGGGGATGCCGAAGAGGAGCGTGGGGATCAGGTCGCCGGCTTCAACCGAGTTGTTGGCACTTTCGGGGCCAACGATGCCGCGGGGATCGCCTTTGCCGAACTGTCGCTTGTCTTTGGCGGTTGCGACGGCCTGTCCGTAGGCCATCCAGGTTCCGGCGGTGGCGCCAACGCCGGGCAGGACACCTGCCCAGATACCGATGAGCGCTCCACGGATGACCTGCGTCCAATGGGTAAGCCATTCCCGGATGCCCTGGCCCCATCCGCCACCAAGGCTGATGGTTTGCTTTTCTCCGCGGCGCTGGCTGGCGCGGGATGCGATTTCGGCCAGACCGAAGATGCCCAGGGCAACGGCGACGAGTGACAGGCCGTCGCCGAGGAACAAACTGCCGAAGGTGAAGCGTTCCTCCGCTGTGGTCGGTGAGGTGCCAACCATGCCCAGGATCAGGCCAAGGAGGCCTGCCGAGACACCCTTGATGATATTTCCCCGTGACAGGACTGCCGCCAAAGAGACACCGAGGACGGTCAACATGAAGAGCTCAGGACTCGCGAAGGACAGGACCAAGGGCCGGGCCAGCGGGATCGCCAGGGTCAGGCCGACCGCTCCGATGATGCCGCCGGCCATGGAGGAGAGGAACGCCAGGGTCAGGGCGCGGGCCGCCTGTCCTTTCTTGGCCATGGAGTATCCGTCGAGCATGGTGACGCTGGCTGATGCTGAACCTGGGGCGCCGAGCAGTACCGCGGAGACGGTGTCGGAGGTGTGAACGACGGCGAGGGCTCCGATGAGGAGCGCCAGAGCTTGGGGTGGTTCCATGCCGAAGGTGATGGGCAGCAGGATTGCAACGGCTCCTGTGCCGCCAAGTCCCGGGATGAGGCCCATGATCAGACCGGCGACCGTGCCGATCAGGAGCATGATGAGGAGGGAGGGGTCAGCGAGGGATGCCAGCGCTGCCATTGCGGAGTCAAGCATGATGGTCCTTATTCAACGTGGATGTTGTATTTGCTCGCGAGCAGCCCTGTGACATAGGACCGGACGGAGCCGCTGACTTTGTAGGCGTCCCGGACGCGGTCGGCCACGCCGATGTCCGCAACCAGGGG
>JBKJVX010000205.1:0-18334 GCA_046717065.1 Arthrobacter sp.
TCCACGCCGGGCAGGCCGTGGGGCATGGCCCGGACATCGTCGGTGCGCTCACGCTTCTGGGACAGGTCGTAGCAGGAATGGTCGGATGACATGGTGTGGATGGCCCCGGAGGCCAGGCGTTCCTTCAGCGCAGCCACAGTTTCGGCGTTGCGCATGGGCGGGCAGCAGGCAAACCACTCAGGGAATTTCGAACCGTAGACGGAATCATCCAGCGTGACGTAATGCGGGCAGGTTTCGGAGTACGCCTGGAGCCCGCGGGTCCGTGCCTCCGTCACCAGGTCCACGGCCATTGGCGTTGATTGATGAACAAAATACACCGGGGCCCCCGTGTATTCGGCCAGGGCCAGGGTCTCCTTGACGGATACTTCTTCAGCGAGCTCGGGCCGGGTCCGGTGCAGGTGCTCGATCCCGATCCGGCCGTCCTGGGCGTGCTGCTCGGTGCAGTCGGTGATCATGGAGTCGTGCTCGGCGTGGATGTACGTAAGGCCGTCGAGCCGGACCATTTCCCGCATGACTTTCAGGATCGTGTCCCCGTCTGCCATGGTGGTGCCGCGGTTGGTGGTGTACATCTTCACCGAACGCACGCCTTCGGCGGCGAGCTGCTCGAGTTGCCAGGGCAGGGTTTCGTCCCAGCTGATGACAGCACCATGCAGGGCAACGTCGCACCTTGATTCTGTTGCCAGCTCTTTTTTGTGAAGGACGGCTGCGAGTGGGGTTTCCTGGGCGTCGCGGGGGATGCCGAAGTCGATGATGGTGGTGGTGCCGCCCCACAGGGCGGCGGTGGAAGTGGTGCGGTAGTCGTCCAGGGTGCGGAAGCGTCCGGTTACTTGGGCCACGTGGCAGTGGCCGTCCACGCCGCCGGGAATTATGAGGCGCCCGGCTGCATCGATGGTCCGTTCGGCGCTGGGAACGGCTTCCGAGGCGTCGATGAGCTTTGTGATCAGGCCGTCCTGGACCACGATATGGGCGTTCTGGCGGCCGAAGCTGTTGACGACGGTGGCGTGGGCAATGACAAGGTCTGGATGGCGGGACATCGATGTCCTCCTTCTGGAGAAAGCTTGTTGGTTTAGGCGGTGGGCACCGCGGACGCGGCGCTGTTCTGGGCGGCGGCAAGGGCGGCGTCGAGGTTCCCGCTCAGTCCCTTACGGCCCTTGGCGGGTGGGGGAGCGAAGGCGCCTGCGCGGTGCGGACCGGACTGGAGCCCCACCACGGCCTCTGCCATCCGGATGCCGGCTGAGATTCCGTCCACTACGGGGACTCGGATCTGCCCTTTGAGTTCGCGGGCCAGCCCGGCAAGCGGTGCCCCTGCCAGGATGACGACGTCGGCGCCGTCCTCCGAGACGGCCTGCCGGCTGAGCGCCAGGAGGGTTTCCTTGAATTCCTGCTGGACTGAGCCGATGCTGTTGAGGGTTTCGTTGATGGACCGGATGGAGGCCAGCCTTCCGAGCAGGCCGAACCGCTCCACACAGTCGTGGTACCAGGGCTTGATGCGGTCCGAGATGGCGATGATGGAGAAACGGTGGCCCTGCAGCGCCGCAGCGCAGAGCGCTGCCTCGGTGATGCCGATGACCGGAACGTCCGCCAGTTCCTTGAGGGCGGGCATGCCGGGGTCGCCGAACGCTGCCACCACCACCCCGTCGACGGGCTCCGTGCCAGGGCGGGTGTGTTCAGCGATGATCTCGGCTACGGCGCCGGCTGCGATGAGGGATTCGAAGCGTGTCTCGATGTATTCCACTCCGCGGCCGGCGGTGCGGACCACCAGTTCGGTACCGGGTGCAGCGGAACGGAGAGCCTCGGATTCAATGAGGGCGGTGACATCGTCGCTGATGTTGGGGTTGATGACGAGGAGTCGCATTATTTCTTCCGGTGAAGTTGGGGTTCGGTTTTCTGGAAGTCCTCGGGGAACTGTTCGCGGTACTTGCCGATGTGGGATGCGGACTGGGCCGCCGCACGGTCCGGGTCCCCGGTGGCGATTGCTGTGAATAGATCGCGGTGTTCCTGAATGAGTTCCGGCAGGTCACTGACGTGGCGGAAAAGCCAGTGCATGCGGCCCTGGAGGGGTTCCAGTGCCGATTTGAGGAAGTTGTTGTCCGCGATGGAGGTGATGGCGTCGTGGAACTCACTGTTTGAGCGGTGGGCTTCCCGAACGGCGCCCTTGGCGAGGAAGCCCTCGGCGTCGTCGAGCAGCCCTTTCAGGTATGCGAGGTCCTGCTCGGTTGCCCTGATGGCGGCGAGCCGGCAGGCCAGGACCTCCAGGGACTGGCGAACGTCGAAGAGGTCCTCCACGTCTTTGGGGCTCAGGGTGCTGACTTCTGCTCCCCGTGCACCGCGGTCGCTGATGAGGCCTTCCTGGCGGAGCATGCGGAGTGCTTCGCGGACGGGCAGCCGGGAAACTGAGAATTCCGCCGCCAGGTCACGTTCCACCAGCCGCGTGCCGGGAGCGTAATGTCCTTCGAAAATCCGGGTGCGGAGTGTGTCCCGGACGGCCTCGCGGAGGGGGCGTTCCTTGTCCTGGGTATCTTCTGCGGTAAGCATGGTGCTCCATTCGGATTTTCGTCTGACGTCGCTCCCGGCAGCGGGGGCGTGGGTTGCGTGTTGCCTTGCGTGGCCAGCTTAGACAGGAAGCCGCTTGTTGTAGTTCAGGGTCAGGACAGACGCACCCATGATGATCGCGGATCCTACGAAGTACAGCAGGGCCCACGTGTATGAACCTGTGGCCCCAACGATCAGCCCGACGGCGATGGGTGTGACGAACCCGGAGATGTTGCCGCTGAAGTTCATCGCACCACCCAGGACGCCCGCATTGGTGCGCCCGCCCAGAATGGAGGGGATGCTCCAGAACAGGCCAACCCAGCGCAGGAAGAACATCACGAGCGATAGCAGGACGACGGCCGTGGTGGGGTCGGGAACCACCGTGACGCCGATGAGACCGCCAATCACCACCAGGCTGGAGATTCCCAGGAGCGTCCGCATGACGCGGTTGGCTGAGGCGCCGGAAGCACGCCACTTGTCGGCGATGGTGCCGCCGATGATTTCGCCAACGAATCCTGCCCCGAAGATCAGGAACGTGGACCAGCCGATGGTCTTCAGGTCAAAGCCTTTGTCCTGGGCGAGGTAGAGCGGGCCCCACGTCAGCAGGCCGTAGAACACGCCGTTGAAGCCCAGCCAGCCCAGGCACATGGCCCAGAAGGATCGGAATTTAAGGTAGGGGAGCAGGGCGCGCTTGCCTTTGCTGCCGTCGAGCTCCGCTTCGGCGTCCTCTGCCGCGTGGGAGGCTTCGATGTACGCGGCCTCGGCCTCGTTGACGCCGCGGTGTTCGCGGGGATTGTCCCGGACGTACCACCAGACAGCGAGGCCCATGAGGACGGTGGCGGCACCGGCGATCACGAAGGCCAGGCGCCAGCTGCCGGTGGACGCAATAAGCCCGGCGATGATGATGCCGCCAAGCCCTGCACCGAGGGGTGCTCCGGCGTCCAGGATTGTCGCGCCGCGACCCCGTTCCGATTTGTGCATCCAAATGGCGTTCAATTTGCCGCCGGCCGGCATGACGCCGGCCTCGGTGACGCCGATGCCCATGCGGGCGATGAACATACTAAGGAATCCACCTGCCATGCCCGAGGCCGCAGTGGCAGCCCCCCAGCCGACGCAGGACGCGGTCATGACCTTGCGGGGTCCGAACCGGTCGATCAGCCAGCCGACGGGGATCTGCATGAGGGCATACGTCCAGAAGAAGGCCGAAAGCAGCAAGCCCACAAGTTCAGGGGCGAGATTGAATTCCTTTTGGATGATGGGGAGCGCCACGGAAATGGAACCACGGTCGATGTAGTTGACGGCAACCAGGACCAGGAGCAACAGGAAGAGCTTCCAACGGACGGTGGTGCGTCGTTGCACGCCATCCTTCTGCGGGTTGTCGGTGGCTACCGGGCTTATAGTGCCGTCGGTGGCGGCTGTTTCAGTATTAGGAATAGACACAGCTTCTCCTTCACGGGGAAGTTACGGATGGGGAAAGCAGGGACGGGCAAATGTTCGAGTGTGTCGCGGGTGGGACCGCAGACCATAAGATCCGGTCGATGGCACTACGAGAGCGAAACCTGGCTGCGCCTTGTGGGCGATCCGGAGCGCCAGACGGAAGCTGGATTTGGGATCCCGTGTTGGGATCCCAAAATCAGAGTAGGAGTGACGCATGCCACTGTCAAGGGCTTTCGACCCTGGGCCAGGGATGTGGTGAACATTCCATTTGTGACTGCCGTCCAGCCGCCTCCATTCGCTAGGTTCTCCGATTGCAGGCTTCCTTAAGTTGGGCCCGGCCAAAAGGCCAGGGTTCATGTGGGGCGACTGAGGCGTGCCACTTCGGTCGTAGCATCGCGGCTGCACGCCTTGATGCTGCGTCCAGTGGAGCTACGGCAAAGGGTTCCTTCATCTAAAGCGCTTCAATTATTGACGCGCGCACCGCCTTGCCACACGCGGTTCACCCCACACCCAGGCGTTCCTAGCTTGAGCTCCAGGCTTGACCGTGATGATTGACACATATGAAGAGCGGACTTACCCTTGATTGAAACGCTTCAAAAGAAGCACACTTCAAGGAGGAACTGTGGTTTCTGTAGTGTCGCGGCCCAAGGCCCGCGTATTTGCTCCAGTAGTTGTATCGGTAGGGGCTCTCGCCCTCCTGCTCACCGGTTGCGGTGCTGGCGGCGGAAACTCCGCCCAGGGTTCGAAGGAATTTTCTTACCTGACCAACGTGGAGAACACCACCATTCGCGGTGAGCTGGAGACCCTGAGCAAGGACCAGTGCAAGGCTGAAAACGATTCTGCGCCGCTGAAAATCGAAACGGTTCCGCAGACGGGCCTGGACCAGAAGCTGCAGTTGCTTGCGGGACAAAACGCCCTGCCTGTGCAGTTCGCTGCCGGCAACGCACCTGCCCTGACCCAGGACCTGGAAAAGTCAGGAAACATCCTCGACTTTGAGAAGGCCTTCGCGGACCTGGGCATGAGCGACGCCGTCCTGCCCGGAGCAGCGTCGACGATCAAGGCCCTTTACGGTGGCAAGCTGAACGTCCTGCCGTACCAGTACAACGTCGAAGGCGTCTGGTACAACAAGAAGCTTTTTGCCGAGAACAACATCACCGAACCCAAGACCTGGGACGAGTTCGTTGAAGCCGGCGAGAAACTGAAGGCAGCCGGCGTCACCCCGTTGTCGGCCTCCGGCGAGCAGGGCTGGCCGCTCACGCGGCTCCTGAGCGGTTACCTCTTTAGCGACCTCGGTCCGGACGCTATGAAGAAGGTTGCCGACGGTGAAGCAAAACTGACCGACCCGGAGTACGTCAAAGCCGCGCAGGCCGTTGCCGATCTAGGCTCGAAGGGCTACTTCGGACAGGGTGTCGGCTCCATCGACTACGACACCGCCGCCAACCAGTTCATGAGCGGTAAAGCGGGCATGTTCTACATGGGCAGCTGGATCCTGTCGAACTTCAATGACAAGGAAGCCAACAAGATCGGCGAGGAAAACATCGGCTTCCTGCCCTTCCCCAAGGTTTCCGGCGGTGCAGGCATCGACAACCAGTACGCCGCCAACGTGGGCCTGCCCATGACCTTCAACGCGAAAAAGTACGACGACAAGGCATCAGCGTGGCTGAAGTGCATCGCCACCAACTACGGCAGCAGCGCACTGAAGAACGCCAACTCAATCTCCGGCTTCAAGCAGAATGCCCCAGTTGAGGATATTCCCGCGCTGGTGAAGTCCACCCAGGAGACGGTCAACAACACCACCGAAAGCGTGCTCTGGTTCGAGGCCCTGTTCAGCACCAAGGCAACCACCACCAGCCAGACGAACGCGGCGGGGCTGGCCTCGGGCAGCATCACCCCGCAGAAGTTCATGGAACTCGTCCAGAACGACCTCAACGCCAAGTAACTTTCCTTCCGGGACCGGCCCCATACCGTACTGCCCGGCCGGTCCCGGAGCCCTGTAGCAAACCTCCCCGATGAAAGAAGCATCATGAACAACGTCCTGGGAGACAAGAAGGCTGTTGCCATCCTGCTCGGTCCCGCACTGCTGGTCTACACGCTGGCCATGCTGATACCGGTTTTCTGGTCCCTCGGCTACACCTTCCTCTCCGGTAACGCCATCACGGGCTTCACGTTCGCCGGGCTCTCCAACTTCGAAAAGCTCTTCTCAGACCCAGCGGTCGGTGAAGCACTCTGGTTCACCGTCCGTTACGCCATCATCATCACCGCCGGCCAGGTGTTCCTGGGCTACCTGCTCTCCCTGCTCTACGTCTTCGCACTCAGGCGCGGCTCCAGCCTCATCCGAACCCTGGTGTTCTTCCCCGTCGTGCTGCCCACCGTCGCCGTGGCACTGTTGTTCCAGAAAATGTTCGAAATTGCACCCCAAAACGGTCTCGTCAACTCCGCGCTGAACGCCTTTGGGATGGGCTCCATCGACTGGTTCGGCGACGGGACAAGGGCTTTCTGGGTCATCATCATCATGGACCTGTGGAGGTCCATGGGCTTCTACGCGGTCCTCCTCTACACCGGGCTGGTGGACATCCCGGAGGACATCCTCGAGTCAGCCCGCCTTGACGGCGCCCAAGGACTGCGCCTCATCCGGCACATTGTGCTGCCGCTGTCCATGCCTGTACTGCTGTCCTCCGTCATCTTCAGCATCAACGGCACGTTGAAAGTCTTTGACTCAATCGTCGCGCTGACCAACGGCGGACCGGGAAGTGCCACAACACCGTTGACCCTTCACATGTTCCGCACGTCGTTCACCTACGGGGACTACGGCTACGGCAGCTCCATCGCCCTGCTGCTGACGATTCTCTGCCTCATCGTCACGCTCTTCATCTTCCGCTCCTCACGCCGCGACCTCACCAAGGACTGACCGACGATGACCGCTCCCGCCACGTCACCCGCCCGCGCCAGCGCGGCTCCAGCTGTCCCCGGCCCGCGTCGCCGCGCCAGGAACCTCAAAGCCCTGAAGCGCCTGCCGATCAACCTCCTGGTCGCCCTGCTACTAGTCGTGGAAATCTATCCACTGGCCTGGCTTTTTATGGGCTCGTTCAAGACCCAGGACGAGTTCCTCAACAGCCCAGTGTGGGCCCTTCCCCAGAACTTCAACTTCGAGAACTACGCCGAAGCCTGGACCACCGGCAACCTCGCCACGTATGTGGCCAACAGCCTTATCGCCACCATCCCGTCGCTTTTCCTCATCGTCCTGTTCGGGGTGGCCGCCGGGTTCGCCCTCGAAGTGCTCGTCTGGAAAGGCCGCAACGCGATACTGCTGACCTTCCTCGCAGGGATCATGGTCCCCGGCCAAATGATCCTGCTCCCGCTGTTCTCCGCCTACTTCCAGGTAGGGCTGACCGGAACCCTCTGGCCGCTGATCATCACGTACACCGCCACAGGACTTCCCCTGACGGTGTTCATGATGGCCACCTACTTCAGGGCAGTGCCCCGGGAAGTGTTCGAAGCCGCCACCCTTGACGGCGCCAGCATGATCCGCGCCTTCTTCTCCATCGGCTTCCCCATGGTCCGGAACGCAGTCTTCACCGTGGCGCTCGTACAGTTCTTCTTCATCTGGAACGACCTCCTCATCGCCCTGACGTTCACCAACAACGCCGACCTGAACACCATCCAAGTCGGCCTGCTGAACTTCACCGGTGAGTTCGGTGCAGTCCAATACGGTCCGCTGTTCGCCGCCATCTGCATCAACGTCTTCGGCACGCTTGTCCTGTACCTGTTCCTCAACCAGCGGGTCATGAAGGGACTCGCAGGCGGCGCCGTCAAGGGCTAAACCCCATCAGCAACCCGTTTCCTGCCATTTCAGCCCGTCCAACATTCACGGCCCCATCCATCTGCAACACCCCCAGGAGAAACGCACATGTCAGCGACCGTTAAACCGGCAACCTTCGAGCACTACCGGGAAGCCATCGGCGTTGGTAACAGCACCCCGCGAATCTCCTGGAAAACCGCTGCACCGGCCGGGTGGACCCCCGCCGCGTACCAGATCGAGACCACCCGTGGCAGTGACGTCGAGCTAGGTCCCCGCGTCGATTCCGGTGAATCCGTCCTGGTTCCCTGGCCGTCCGTTCCATTGCGCTCCGGTGAGGAAGCCAGCGTGCGTGTGAGGGTTTGGGGCCAGGACGACGCCGAGCCCAGCGACTGGAGCGCTCCCTCCACGGTCGAAGCAGGCCTCCTTGCCCCCGAAGACTGGACAGCAACAGCCATTACCCCGGCCTGGGAAGAGGACCCGGAATCGGACCGCCGCCCACCGCTGCTCCGCAGGGATTTCTCGGTAGCGCTTCCGGTCAGCAAAGCCAGGCTTTACGTCACCGCCCATGGCCTCTACGAGATGGAGATTAACGGAACCCGTGTGGGCACAGACATCCTCTCCCCCGGCTGGACCGTTTATGGGCAGCGCCTGCGCTACTACACCTACGACGTGACAGAACTGGTGCACCAAGGCGATAACGCACTCGGAAGCTGGCTGGCTGACGGTTGGTACCGTGGGCGCATCGGCTTCCACGACGGCTACCGCAACCTTTACGGCGACAAAGTGGCCCTGCTCGCCCAGCTTCACATCACGCACGACGACGGCTCGGTCACCGTTGTGGGCAGCGACACCCAGTGGAAGGCCGCCTTCGGCCCCATCGAATTCACCGGGCTCTACGAGGGCGAAACCTACGACGCGCGGCAGCTGCCGTCCGGCTGGAGCCGCCCGAGCTTCGACGACGCCGACTGGAGCCCCGTCGTCGAAGTTGTCCGGGACCCATCCACCCTGGTGGCCCCGGACGGACCGCCTGTGCGCTGCACCGAGGAGGTTCAACCAGCGGCCGTGTTCACCAGCCCCGCCGGCAAACTGCTGGTGGACTTCGGCCAGAACATGGTGGGCCGCCTCCGCATCACAGTCCAAGGGAAGCCAGGGGATCAAATTATCCTGCGGCACGCGGAAGTACTCCAGGACGGCGAGCTGTTCACCCGTCCGCTCCGCAGGGCCATCTCCACCGACACCTACACCATCGCCGGGGACGGACCCGAAACCTGGGAGCCGCGGTTCACCATCCACGGCTTCCGGTACGCGGAGATCGACGGTTGGACCGGCGGCGATATCCAAGGCAATGTCGCAGCGCGCGTTTACCACACCGACATGGAACGGACCGGCTGGTTCGGAAGCTCCGAGCCAGACCTGAACCGGCTGCACGAAAACGTCCGCTGGAGCATGCGGGGCAACTTTGTGGACATCCCCACTGACTGCCCGCAACGCGACGAGAGGCTGGGCTGGACCGGCGACATCCAAGTTTTCGCCCCCACAGCATCTTTCCTCTACGACTGCTCCGGGATGCTTAGCTCCTGGCTCAAGGACGTCGCCGTTGAGCAGCTGCCCGACGGCACCATTCCCTGGTACGTACCGGTGATCCCGGGCGGGGACGAATGGACTCCCATTAGGCCGGGCGCCGTGTGGGGTGACGTGGCAGTGCTGACCCCCTGGACCATTTACCGACGCTTCGGCGACACACAAGTCCTTAAGCACCAGTACGCCAGTGCCAAAGCATGGGTGGACCTCATGGATACCAAGGCCGGTCCCTCGCACCTGTGGAACACTGGCTTCCAACTCGGTGACTGGCTGGACCCTACAGCACCCCCGCATGATCCGACAGCCGCGAAGACTGATCCCTACCTCGTAGCGACCGCCTACTTCGCCTGGTCCGCCCTCCACCTGGGCAAGACCGCCAGCGTCCTCGGCAACACGGCAGATGAACTGCAATACACCGAACTTGGCCGGGCCGTGGCAAAGGCCTTCGCGGACGAATACATCTTCCCCACAGGCACTGTTGCCGGTGACGCTCAAACGGCCTACGCACTCGCCATCGTTTTTGACCTCTTCCCCAGCGAAGACCAGAAGCGACGGGCGGGGGAGCGCCTCGCGCAGCTCGTCGCCGAGGGCGGAAACAGGATTGCCACCGGTTTCGCCGGCACGCCCCTGATCTCGGACGCCCTCACAAACGTCGGTGCACTCGACACTGCTTATGCACTCCTGATGGAAAAGGAATGCCCGTCCTGGCTCTACGCCGTAGAGCAGGGCGGAACCACCATTTGGGAACGCTGGGACGCCCTGCAGCCGGACGGGACAGTCAACCCCGGCAACATGACCTCCTTCAACCACTACGCCCTGGGCGCTGTCGCGGACTGGATGCACCGGGTCGTGGCCGGGATCTCCCTGCTGGAACCCGGTTACCGCAAGATCCTGTTCAAGCCCCGCCCCGGTGGAAACCTCACGCATGCATCAGCGCAGCATGAAACCCCATATGGGATGGCCGGGATCTCCTGGACGCTGAAACCTGCGGGCCTGGAAGTCAAGGTCCAGGTGCCAACAGGCAGCACAGCGAGGGTGGAACTCCCCGGTCAGGAGCCACTGGAGGTCGGCTCGGGAACCTTCAACTACGTGGTGGAAACGGTGGCTTAGCGCCCCAGCGTGCTGGCGCGGGCAAACAGTGTCGGCTCCAGCATCAGGGTGCGGTGCACGTGCTGGCCGCGCTGGTTCACTTCCTCCAGCAGGAGCCTAGTGGCCACCCGGCCCATCTCGTGCCCTGGCTGCCCAACGGTTGACATGGGGATGGCACCTTCAGTGGCGAACTGGTTGTTGTCGTACCCGATCACGGCAATGTCCTGCGGGACCTTCAGGCCATAAGTGGCGGTGAGCTCATGGATCATGCCCGCAGCCAACTGGTCCGAGGGCGCAATGATACCGTCAGGCATTCTGCTCCGGCCGCGGCTGGCGAGGTCACCGGCGATTCGGCGCCCCTCCGGGCTGTTGAGGCTCCGCCCCATAATCACCTCGAGCGACACCATTCCCCTGGTCTCAGAAGCGGCGCGCATGGCGCCCTTGCGGCGGTCGTTCACAGCGTGCAGATCATCGGGACCACCGGCGAACACCAGCCGACGGCGGCCAAGGCCAATGAGGTGCCGCGCCGCCAGGTAGCCCCCGTGTTCCTCATCAACAAGAACGCTGCAGCAGTCCGTCCGCCCGCCGGCGTAGTTGACCAGGACAATGTTGCGGCCGTGGCGGCGCACCCGGTCAACTCCTTCCAGCCCCGCATCCAGCGGGGCAAGGATGATGCCGGCTACCCGCGCCTCATCAAAGATGTCGAGATACCCCTCCTGCTTCTGGAAATCTACGTCACTGTTGGCCAAAAGGAGGGAATGGCCCTGCTCAGCAGCCGCGCTTTCAGCCCCGCGGGCAATGTCAACGAAGAGGGAGTTACCCACATCGGTCAGTACCAACCCGATGGTCCTGGTGCTTCCTGCCGCCAGCGATCTCGCGGCCGAGTTCCGGACAAAACCGAGCTCGTCAATGGCAGCCTGCACCCTAAGCCGGGTCTTTTCCGACACAATTTCCGGCTTGTTCAGCACATTCGAAACAGTCCCCAGGGACACCCCCGCCGCCCGGGCAACATCATTCATGCTCGGGGCAGAATCCGCTGAGGCTTCGGCAACGCTGTGTGCTGACACGTCTCTCGATACTCCCTTAAGTGATGAGGAACCCAGTTTTTCACACCTTCCTGCACGCTGGCGGCGTCGTGGTCGGCGCCGACGCCTTGGAACGGGCACGCGAGGGGAGCGCCGGAGTAAGCAAGGACAGGGGGAGCCAGCCCTACACAGCATCTGCCGTCCACCGTATAGTTCACACAATGGCGATGAGCATGCTTGCCACGAAGTTCCATGTTCCGGCCCCGCGGCTCCACGCCGTCGCCCGCACCAGGCTTGTCGATCCTCTGCTGTCGGAAGCACGCGCAGATCGGAAGCTCACGCTGATTTGCGCCCCGGCCGGCTTTGGCAAGACCACGTTGTTGAGCCAGTGGGTGCATCGCGTCCGGGCCGCGGAGCCCGAGGCGCGGGTTGCCTGGTTGTCCCTGGATGCGGGCGACAACGACCCTGCACGTTTCTTAGCCCATCTCATCGCCGGGATGCATGACGTGGACGCAAACATCGGGTCAGGTGCCAAAGCGCTGCTCGACGCTACGCAGGCCGCGGCGGCGGAACCGGTTCTGGTAGCCCTCATTAACGACCTCGCCCAGGTTGGAACGACCTTCATCGTTGTCCTCGACGACTACCATGCGGTCGAAGCGCACCCTGTTCATGACGCGGTAGCGTTCCTGCTCGACCATTCCCCGCCCCAACTGCAACTGGCCATCGCCAGCCGTTCTGACCCCCCGCTTCCTTTGTCCCGTTTGAGGGCGCGGGATCAGATGACTGAACTGCGCGCTGCCGACCTCCGCTTTTCGGCCGAGGAGGCTCAGGCCTTCCTGAATGAGTGCATGGGGCTGGGCCTTTCCGCCGAGCACATTTCCGCCCTCGAGGCCCGGACGGAAGGCTGGGCTGCCGGCCTGCAGCTCGCGGCGCTGTCCCTGCGCGGAAACGCGGACGTGCCAGGCTTCATCGACGCCTTCACCGGCAGCAACCGCTTTATCCTGGATTACCTCGTCGAGGAGGTACTGCAGCGCCAGCCCGACGGCGTGCGGAACTTCCTGATGAGCACCGCCATTCTTGACCGTCTCTCGGGTCCGCTGTGTGACGCGGTCACGGGCCAGGGAGGCAGCAGTGCTGTGCTTGACCGCCTGGAGAGGGCGAATTTGTTTGTTGTCCCCCTGGATGACCGGAGACAGTGGTATCGCTACCACCACCTCTTTGCCGAAGTGCTCCGGGCCCGTGTATCGCATGAGGAACCTGACCTCCCACAGTCGCTGCACCGGCGCGCCAGTGAGTGGTACCAGCACCATGATCTGCTGGAGGACGCCCTGAAGCATGCGCTGGCGGCGGGGGACTTCGAGCGGGCGGGGGCCTTGTTGGAGGCGGCGATGCCTGCCATCCGAAAGAGCCGGCAAGATGCAACCCTGCGTGGCTGGTTGAACGCCCTTCCCGACCACATTGTGCGTGCGAACCCTGTGTTGAGCGTGTTTTACGCCTGGCTGATGCTCACCTCCGGTGACTTGGACGCCGTCGAACAACGTCTCCAGGATGCTGAACGTGGACTTGCGGAGGCTTCCCCGGACGGGGAACGGACACGTGATCTCCTCGGGGGAAAAGCCGGGAGCGAAGAGTTCCGCGCCCTGCCGGTGACCCTTGCCGTGTACCGCGCAGCGCTGGCCCAGGCAGTGGGGGATGTGGCGGGGACCGCCGCCCATGCCCGGCGCGCGTTGGCGCTGTGCCGGCCGGGCGATCATCTGTCGCGGGCCGCTGCAGCAGGGTTCCTCGGGCTGGCCGCGTGGGCCCGCGGTGATCTCAACACGGCAGTCCCCACTTTCGCCGAGGTGGCCCCGAACCTGCATGCTGCAGGAAATATCGCCGACGAACTTGCCAGCACCATGGTGCTGGCGGACCTGTGGATCGTCAGGGGCGGCCTGACCGAGGCCCGGCGTCTTCTGGACCAAGCCCTTACCGCCGCGGACTCTGCAGGCATATCCGCTGGTCCGCCAACTGCCGACCTCCATGTGGGAATCAGCGCCCTGCACTGTGAGACCGGGGACCTGGCTGTCGCGAAAGAACATCTGGAAGCAGGGATCGCGCTCGGTGAGGCGGCGTCGCTGCCGGAGAACCGGTATCGCCGCTTCGTGGTGATGGCACGCCTTGAGAACCTGTCCGGAGATCCTGACCGTGCCATCGGGCTCCTGGAGGAGGCCGAACGGCGCTACCTGCGCGGGTTCTTTCCCGATGTCCGGCCGATCCCTGCGATCAGGGCGCGGATCTGGATCGGCCAAGGGGCTCTGCGGGAAGCCTCGGACTGGGCCAAGGTACGGGACCTCACCGCCAGTGATGAACTGACGTACCTGCGGGAATTCGAGCACCTCACCCTCGCCCGCCTGCTCATTGCCCAACACGAAGCAGACCCACCTGGCGGCTCCCTCGGTGACGCCTTCGATCTGCTCGACCGGTTGCTCCAGGCTGCCCAGACCGCTGGCCGGGGTGGCAGCGTCAACGAGATCCTCGTACTAAAGGCAAGGGCCTACCAGGTACAGGGCGGTGTGGGTTCGGCGCTCAAGGCCCTGGAACAAGCACTCAAACGAACCGCGGCCGAAAGCCACGTGCGGCTGTTCCTGGATGAAGGCGCACCCATGATCACTTTGCTGCGCAGGGCCGGCGCCGAGCGTATCTGTCCCAGCTATGTCAGCCACCTGCTCCACGCAGCCAACACCGGGGAAACGGCACCTGCCACGTCTCCCGGCACAGACGCGATGCCCGTCCAACTCAGCGAGAGGGAACTCCAGGTACTCCGGCTGCTCGACTCTTCCCTGAACGGGCCGGAGGTCGCCCGGCAGTTGTTCGTCTCACTCAACACCCTCAGAACCCATACCCGGCACATCTTCGAAAAGCTCCAGGTGAGCAACCGGGCCGAGGCAGTTCGCCGCGCACGTGAGCACGGGCTCCTCTAAACGAATCAATTCCATTCGAAGATCACCACCCCGGTCACCACAGGTGGTGATGCTGTGTCACCACGCGCATCCGTAGCTTTGGAACCGTCCCCGGCACCCGCCCGGGATGAACCAAAACAAGGGAGCGCGGAAATGACCATCACCCCGTCCAAACTCAGCGGAGCGGCCGGTGTCGCCGCCATAGCCGCCGGACTGCTGTACGGATCGATACAGTTCGTCCACCCGGTTGAGGACGTCGCGAACGTCACCGGCAGCGCCTGGGCCATCGTGCATTACCTGACCGTGGCGATGGGTGTCCTCGGCCTTGCCGGAATCACCGGAATGTACCTCAAGCAGGTGCAAGAGACGGGGCTGCTGGGGCTGTCCGGCTTCCTTCTGCTCGGACTGTTCTATCTGACAGTCATAGCGAACTCGTTCGTGGAGGCTTTCGTCCTGCCGCCGCTGGCGGAGCAGGCTCCGCACATTGCTACGGACATCCTCGGCATCTTCGGCGGCGCCCCAGCGGACGGGAGCCTGGGCCCTCTGGAGGGCATCAGCACATTCGCCTTCGCGATCTACTTCCTCGGCGGACTGACCTTCGGCGTCGCCGTCTTCCGTGCCCGGGTCCTCGCCCGCTGGGCGGGCATCCTGCTGGCCGTGGGGTCAGTCTCTACCGCCCTGCTTCCGCTGTTTCCCCACGCTGTGGGACGCTTCGCCGCCCTTCCCGTAGGTATCGCCGTGGCTTGGTTGGGCTACTCACTGTGGGCCAGCACCCGCCAAACGGGTTCCCCGGCTGCCGGGACCGTCGTCCCGGGGCGTGGCCGCGCTGTGGCCCAATGATGATCAGAAACGAGCACGAACCCGGCCACTACGAGCTCCGGGTGGAAGGGCACCTCGATGATCACTGGGTGGAATGGTTCGAGCATCTCAAACTCACCCGCGCAAGTGACGGAACAACAGCTTTCTACGGCCCGGTAGCAGACCAGGCCGCACTGCACAGCCTCCTCAACAAGGTCCGTGACCTGGGCATGGTCCTCATCTCCGTACGAATGATCAGCCCTCAAGCCGGGCCGAACGAGGGTCACTGAAACTTCCCCCGTTTTCCGGCTAGCGAACAAGGAGCCTGCTATGTCAATACCGGCAACGTCCAAGCCCAACCCGAAGTCGAAGTCGAGAGCCGCGGACGAGCTGTCACTGCTGCGTCTGTACATGTTGCGTGCCGGCTACCTGTTGATGGCGCTCGGCCTGGCGGTCACACGGTGGCCCCTGCTGAGCGGGCACGATGCGTCCTGGCCGCTGATGGACGGGGTGGTGGTGTGCATGCTCGTCGCGCAGTCCCTGCTGTTCTTCCTCGGTGTCCGCTACCCGGTGAAGCTGATCCCGATCCTGCTGTTCGAAATGACCTGGAAGGTGATCTGGCTCAGCACCGTGGCGCTGCCGCTTTGGCTGACCGGCGAGCTCAACGGCGCCACCGCCAGCGTGGCCATCAACTGTTCCCTTGTCGTGATCGTCGTATTCATCCTTCCCTGGCCGTACCTGGTCCGGCAGTACGTGACCCTCCGGGGCGACCGCTGGCTGCCCGACTCAGCAGAAACTGGGGGCCCAAACAGGAAGGATGCGTAGTAGCTACCCACCGGAACCTGACTCCGTACGCCTATTTCGACACTGCTTTATTCGCCGCACCACCCTCTTGGATATGAGCCTCAAATGTCTGCAAAAATCAACGCACTCCTACCTGCAGTACTTATTAGGATCTTTGCCTTCGCCGGATTCTTCTCAGCATCCATACTGCTGGTCAACGCGGGAAAAAGGGCAGGAATCATTCCAACATCACCTTTCACACAGCTCGCTGCGCCGCTTGCTCAAGTCGCCGCCATCGGGCTGGTGATCGGTGCCTATCTGGTGATTTCCCGCCCAGCCGGCGCCTTGGCAACCTCAGGTGCCGTTCTCTCTGTAACCTCACTGGCCGGCCTCGTCGGGGTTGAATTTGTCCTCAACCTCGTCTTTCCCTACGTTGAGCAAGACGTGATTGCCGTGCTGCGTGCAGGTCCGCTCGGCATCGCGCTGACGGTTGTATCCATGGTGTACCTGCTCGGTACCGTTGTCTTTATGCTCGCGCTGTGGCGCACTTCAAGTGTGCCCAAGGCTGTCGTCATCCTCTACACGTTGAGTTCAGTTCCCATCGCCCTGCGGACGGTGTTTCCGGAAAGTGTGCTGCAGTTGGGCCTGGTTGGTTTGGCAGTGGCCGCCGTTTTCCTTGCCTTCTGGATGCTTCGCAATGTCCCTCGGACAACAACAATTGAAGAGGTCGCGGCTGAGGCAAAGGCAACAGCTGTTATTGCGACCAGCCAGTCGTCAACGCCTGGACGGACACCGCCGGCGCGGGCGGTCGGCGGGTCAGTTGCAAGGCCGCTGTGATGCACATGAAAGCACACCGTTACCAGCAAAAATAGGGTAGGTGGCTGGATACCCCGTCAATGACGTCCCTGGCCGATACCTCGGGTACTGCTAACTGTTGGCGACCAGAGTGTCCCGGAGTTGGGCGGTGGCGGTCCTCTTGGGAAGTGGAAGGGGCTGGCTGCCTAGTCCCGCGGAGCCATGATGGAATCACGGCGCACGAGGGGACAGCCCAGAATGGTCGGGTGAAGTGCCATGAGGGCAAGGTCGGTCTTCCCCTCGACGGCGTCAATCAGGTGCTCGGTAGCCCAGGCACCCATCTCGTAGTGAGGCAGGGCCACGGTGGTGAGGCCCGGGTGAAGGTTGGCGGCGATCAGTTCCTGGTCATCGAAGCCGACGATTGAAAGGTCGGTGGGGATGCTGAGCCCCAACTCCGCAGCGGCGCGGTAGGCTCCCATCGCCATCCTGTCGTTGTAGCAGAACAAGGCCGTAGGCATATCAGCGCGGTCCGCGCGTGCCAGGATCCGCCGGGCCGCCTCGTAGCCGCCCTGCACCTCGGAGACCTCGGACTCGACGGGTGCAGCTTCGCCGTCGAGCCCTGCTTCAGCGAGCGTGGCCCGGAAGCCCCGGAGGCGCTCATGGGTTGCGGGAACGTCGTCCGTGTTGTTGATGAAGCCGATGCGGGTGTGGCCCGCTGCGAGGAGCGCTTCCACTGCCGTGCGTGCACCGCCCTCCTCGTCCGGAACCACGGCTGTGATGTTTCCGTCGGCGGCCACGGAGTCCACCAGGACGGAGGGCACGTTGCCGAGGTTGGCCGGAAGTTCCACGTTGCGGTGGTACGTAGTGGCGTAGAGGATGCCGTCCACCCGGCGTTCCAGGAGGGCCCCGACGTCGGCCTGCCGGGATTCCAGGTTTGCGGAGCCGGAGGTGTTGATAATCATGAGGTTGTATCCCCGGGCCTTGGCAGCCTCGTCTGCGCCGAGGATGATCCGGCCGGCGTGGGGCGTGGTGGCGATATCCTCGCTGACCAGGCCCAGCATGCCGGTCCGCTGCGTGCGCAGGGCTTGGGCAAGGCGATTCGGTCCATAACCGAGCTCCTCGGCCGCGGACCTGACCTTGTCCCTGGTTTCGGGGCTGATCCGTGCATAGGAAACGTCGTTGAGGACGTGGGAGACAGTTGTCACGGACACGCCGGCGGCAACGGCCACGTCCTTGATACCGATGTTCTTGGTGCTCATTCGTCTTCCACGTCCTTATGGTTTGTGATGCCCCTGGGCGTCATCAGTAGGCTACTCGTTGTTTTTGGTCCAGCCCTTGATGGCTGTGCGTCTTCCCTGCGGCGATCTTGCGCTGCAGGAAGGGTGAGGAGGCCAACCGGGATGGAGTAGACGGCGGCAAAACCCGTCTGGATCCCCAGTCCAGCCATAAGCCTTGCTAAACGGCTTGGCGCTACCGTAAGCCCGCGCGGGATGTAACGCACTAAACGACCAGCGGCCCCCCCCCCAAAAGTGCCGGGGCCCCCTGGTGGTGTGTAT
>JBKJVX010000206.1:0-2602 GCA_046717065.1 Arthrobacter sp.
CCGCGGGTTTGTGGCTGCCTTCGTACCTGGGGGGGGGCGGGTGTATCATCCACGGCCCCCGCCGATTCATGCTTTGTGTGCCGGAAACCGGAACTGTTAGACGTCAGCGCCTTCAGCAGGCTCAGTGGTGTGGGCGCGCTCGGTCTCGACCTCGGCACCTTCTTCCTCGGCAACGACCGGGGCGAGCGAAAGCTTTCCGCGGTCGTCGATCTTGGTGATTTCCACCTGGACCTTCTGGCCCACCGAGACAACGTCATCGACGTTGTCCACGCGCTTGCCGTTGGCCAGCTTGCGCAGCTCGGAGATGTGCAGGAGGCCGTCCTTGCCCGGGGTCAGCGATACGAAGGCACCGAAGGTGGTGGTCTTGACGACCGTACCCAGGTAACGTTCGCCGATTTCCGGGACCTGCGGGTTCGCGATGGCGTTGATGGCGGAGCGTGCTGCATCTGCAGACGGGCCGTTGGTGGCGCCAATGTAGACCGTGCCGTCGTCCTCGATGGAGATGTCGGCGCCGGTGTCTTCCTGGATCTGGTTAATCATCTTGCCCTTGGGGCCAATGACCTCGCCGATCTTGTCCACGGGGATCTTCACGGCGATGACGCGCGGTGCGAACTCGGAGAGCTCGTCCGGGGTGTCAATGGCCGAGTCCATGACCTCAAGGATGTGCAGGCGTGCTTCGCGGGCCTGCTTAAGGGCTGCTGCCAGCACCGAGGCGGGGATACCATCGAGCTTGGTGTCGAGCTGGATGGCCGTAACGAACTCAGAGGTACCGGCAACCTTGAAGTCCATGTCGCCGAAGGCATCTTCCGCGCCAAGGATGTCAGTCAGTGCCGCGTAGCGCGTCTGGCCGTCCACCTGGTCGGAAACCAGGCCCATGGCAATACCGGCGACGGCGGCCTTCAGGGGCACACCGGCGTTCAGCATGGACAGGGTGGAGGCACAGACAGAACCCATCGACGTCGAACCGTTGGAGCTGAGCGCCTCGGATACCTGGCGGATGGCGTACGGGAACTCCTCGCGGGACGGCAGGACCGGCACGAGGGCCCGCTCTGCCAGCGCACCGTGGCCGATTTCGCGGCGCTTGGGCGAGCCCACGCGGCCGGTCTCACCGGTGGAGTACGGCGGGAAGTTGTAGTTGTGCATGTAGCGCTTGGTCTTGACGGGTGACAGCGAGTCGATCTGCTGTTCCATCTTCAGCATGTTCAGCGTGGTGACACCCATGATCTGGGTTTCGCCGCGCTCGAAGATGGCTGAACCGTGGACGCGGGGCAGGACCTCTACCTCAGCAGTGAGCTGGCGGATGTCCGTCAGGCCGCGGCCGTCGATCCGGACCTGGTCCTTGAGGATGCGCTGGCGCACTACGTGCTTGGTGACAGAGCGGAATGCTGCGGACACTTCCTTGTCACGGCCTTCGAACTGCTCGGCCAGGGCGGCGGAAACCTCGTCCTTCAGTGCGTCCGAAGCGTCATTGCGCTCCTGCTTGTCCGCGATCTGGAAGACGGCAGCCAGCTTCTCAGCGGCTGCGGACTCAACAGCGGCGTACACGTCGTCCTCGTAGTCCAGGAAGACCGGGAACTCGACGGTCGGCTTTGCCGCGCGGGAGGCGAGGTCGGCCTGGGCGTCGCAGAGTGCCTTGATGAACGGCTTTGCCGCCTCGAGGCCCTCGGAGACAACCTCTTCGGTGGGGGCGGTGGCGCCCTGTTCCTTGATGAGGTTCCAGGAGTTGTCGGTGGCTTCGGCTTCGACCATCATGATGGCGACGTCGTCACCGGCGATGCGGCCGGCTACCACCATGTTGAAGACGGAGTTCTCCAGCTGGGAGTGCTTGGGGAAAGCGACCCACTGTGATCCGTTTTCGTCGGCAACCAGGGCAACGCGGACGCCGCCGATGGGGCCGGAGAACGGCAGGCCGGAAAGCTGGGTGGACATGGAGGAGGCGTTGATGGCCACCACGTCGTACAGCTCGTCCGGGTTGATCGCCAGGACGGTGACCACGATCTGCACCTCGTTGCGCAGGCCCTTGATGAAGGCGGGGCGCAGCGGGCGGTCCATCAGGCGGCAGGCCAGGATGGCTTCGGTGGACGGGCGTCCTTCACGGCGGAAGAACGAGCCCGGGATGCGGCCGGCAGCGTACATACGCTCTTCGACGTCGACCGTCAGCGGGAAGAAGTCAAAGCCTTCACGCGGGTGCTTGCCGGCGGTGGTGGCGGACAGCAGGGCGGTGTCTTCGTCGATGTACACCATCGCTGCGCCGGCTGCCTGCTTGGCAAGGCGGCCGGTTTCGAACCGGATTACACGCTTGCCAAAACGGCCGTTGTCAATGACTGCTTCTGAGAACTGGATTTCGGGACCCTCCAAGAGAGTCACCTCCGTTTCTGTTTTACGGAAGTCCAGCCGCATCAACCCAGCCCAGCATCTGTCTACTGGCCCTGCACCCGGTCATCGATCGAGACCCACGGGCCGGGGCTTCAATCAACGAAGCCGTTCCCGGGGATCACTACCGAGGACCGCGAATGCGTGATGCGGTTGATCCTCCTGTTTAGTTTTTCATTTTGAAGAAGGCGGCCCGTTCCATGGCGGAAGGGGCCGCCCCTAATTCCGA
>JBKJVX010000207.1:0-38116 GCA_046717065.1 Arthrobacter sp.
CGAATGTCAGTGCCGCAATGTAGCGTAGTGGCGTGCCTGTAAATGCCGTGCCTGGGAATGCCCCAACCGAAAAAGTCCTGCCTGAAAAAGCCCTGCCTGAAGAAGTTGCGCTTAAGAAGACCACGCCCGCGGACGTCCTGACTGTTACGGAACTGTCCGAGTCCGATCTTCTGGCCCGGATCTTTCCCCGGCTGACACTGGACAGCCGCCATGCCGCTGCCACGTTGCTGGGTCCCGGGGACGATGCCGCGATCGTTGCGGCGCCGGACGGCAGGACGGTCATCAGCATCGACACCCAGGTGCAAGACCAGGACTTCCGGCTTCAGTGGCCCAACGGGTACCGCACCACCGGTTTCGACGTGGGTTGGAAGGCTGCTGCCCAGAACCTCAGCGACATCAACGCCATGGGCGCCACGGCCACGTCAATGGTGGTCAGCCTCACGCTTCCGCCGGAGACGCCGGTCAGCTGGGTGGAGGATCTTGCCGATGGCCTGACAGCAGCAATCCGGCACTTGGGCGCAGAGGACTGTTCCGTTGCCGGCGGCGACCTCGGCCGCGGCCGGGAAATCTCGGTCAGTGTCGCCGTGCTCGGCACCCTCAGCGGCGGAAGGGCAGTGCTGAGGTCCGGAGCATGCGCGGGCGACGTCCTGGCACTTGCCGGAACGGTGGGCCGGGCCGCCGCCGGGCTCGCCCTGTTGGAATCGGAGACAGCAACTAGCTCCCTGAGTCCGGAGCAGCGGAAACTCGTGAGCCTGCAGAGCAGGCCGTTGCCTCCACTTGCCGCTGGCCCGCTGGCCCGCTCCGGCGGCGCAACGGCGATGCTGGACATCTCCGATGGGCTCCTCCGGGACGGCACGCGCCTCGCCCGTTCCAGCAACGTCGTCCTTGACCTTGCTCCGCAGGCGCTCAAGCAGTTGGCCAGAGGGCTGGAACCGGCGTCGGACCTTCTCAAAACCGACCCCATGGGTTGGGTGCTGGCCGGGGGAGAGGACCATGGCCTCCTGGCCACATTCCCTTCCGGCGTTCAGCTGCCTCCCGGATTCACTGCGATAGGCTCAGTACAGGCCTTGGGAGATAACGAAAGCCCGGGCATCAAAATTGCGGGCCACGCCGCGGACACCGGGGGATGGGATCACTTTGCACACTAAGGTTGCCGCCAACGCGCAAGCGATGAAGCGGTGGTTGGGCAAGGCTGAAACGGCTCTGGGCAACCACAGCGACCGCCTTAACGCCATCAATATCTTCCCCGTGGCAGACGGCGATACCGGCACCAACCTCTATCTCACCGTCCGGGCGGCAGCCCAGGCGCTGCAAGGCGTCGGGCCGGGCAACGGCAGCACCAGCGTGGACTCACGCCAGCCGGACGCCGCCCAGGCGGACGTCGGGGCGGTCCTTGCGGCGGCCGGGCTGGCGGCCATGGAACAGGCAAGGGGCAATTCGGGCACACTTTTTTCCGTCTTCCTATGCGCTGCCGCAGAGCCGCTGGCGGGCCACACCCGCCTGACATCCACCCTGCTCGCGGCCGCCCTTAACCGGGCGCAGATCCGGGCCTGGTCAGCATTGAGCGACCCCGTCCCCGGGACCATGCTCTCCGTGATGGAAGCTGCCGCCCGTGCTGCCGCCGCGGTGGACGCCGGCCAAAACGGCGATGACAGCAACCACGCCCTTGGCCTGTCGCTGGACGCCGCAGTCGAGGGTGCCCTGGCTGCAGTTATCCGCACCGAGGGCCAGTTGGACGCGCTCCAGGCCGCGCACGTCGTCGACGCCGGCGGTGTGGGGATGCTCCTCATCCTGGACTGCCTCCGGTCCGCCGTCCTCGGCGAGGAACTCCAAAGCGAACTCCTCGACGGGCTGCACGGCTACGACGTCCAGGACCCGCACATTCACACCAGCATGCCCGACGACGACGGCGTGGAAGTCATGTGCACCATCAGCCTGTCGCCCCTCAACGCTGCCACCCTGCGGCAGCGCCTGGATGAGATCGGCGAGTCGGTCATCATGAGCCAGGTGGGTTCAGCCGCTGAGGCGGACGGAAATTACCGCTGGCGCGTCCATGTCCACGTACCGGAAGCAGAATTGGCCGTCCGCCTTATTCGTTCCTTGGGCGAACCCACGCAGATCACGGTCAGCGAGCTGGCTCTGCCCCGCGACCCCCAAGCCGACCCGGTGAACTCCAGTGGGCATGAGCTCTGAACTCGACCTTGACCTCGGACGCCTGGTCGGCAAACGCTCCGCCGGCGTCATCGAAAAACACCTTGGCCTGACCACCGTCGGCGCACTGCTGAACTATTTCCCCCGCCGGTACCTGGACCGCGGTGAACTGACACCCATCAGCGAGGTCCCCCTGGACGAGGACGTCACCCTTATAGCCAGGGTCGTGTCCAACAGCACCCGTTCCATGAAGGCACGCCGCGGCACAATCACCGACGTCGTGATCTCCGACGACGACGGTACGCCTGGGCTCCGGATGGTCGGAGGCAGCGACTACCGCGGCAAAGTCCCGGGCACGCTCAAAATCAGCTTCTTCAACGGTTACCGCGCCAAGGCTGAGCTCCTGCAGGGGCGGCGGGCGCTGTTCTCCGGCAAGGTCACACGCTATGGGGGTTTGCTGGGACTCACAAACCCCGATTTCCTTTTGCTGGACGAAGACCCCTTCACCCAGGGGAAGGATCCGGAGTCACTCGCCCTGATGCCCATTCCGGTGTATCCGGCCACGGGAAAACTCACCAGCTGGGCCATCCAGAAGGTTGTCGAGGCGTTGCTCCAAACGGCCGACCTCGACGCGCTGCCGGACCCGGTTCCGCCCGCTGTCGCGGCACGTGAAAAATTCCTGCCGGTTGCTGAGGCGTACCGGCTGATCCACTCACCGGCTTCGACGGCGGACTGGCAGAAGGCGCGGGACCGGTTCCGCTACCAGGAAGCGCTGGTACTGCAGTCGGCACTGGCCAGGCGCCGTGCCCAGCTGGCCGCCGAAGAGGCCACCGCCCGGCGTCCTGTACCGGACGGCCTGCTCGCCGCCTTCGACCGGCAACTCCCGTTTACCCTGACTGCCGGCCAGGCCTCCATCGGCAAGACGCTCGCCACTGAACTCGCCCAGGACGGCCCCATGAACAGGCTGCTGCAGGGCGAGGTGGGCTCGGGCAAGACGGTCGTGGCGCTCCGGGCCATGCTGCAGGTGGTGGACGCCGGGGGCCAGGCAGCCCTCCTGGCCCCCACCGAAGTCCTCGCCGCCCAGCACTTCGAATCCATCCGGCGCACGTTGGGCCCCCTGTCCCGGGACGGGCTCCTTGGCGGATCCGGCAGCGATGCCGTCCAGGTAACGCTCCTTACAGGCTCCATGCCCACCGCCGCCCGCAGGCAGGCCATGCTGGACGCTGCTTCCGGTACGGCCGGGATCGTCATCGGCACCCACGCCCTGCTCAGCGGCAACGTGTCCTTCTACGACCTCGGCCTGATCGTCGTGGACGAGCAGCACCGGTTCGGCGTCGAGCAGCGGGATGCCTTGCGGGCGAAGGCAAGCAAACCGCCCCACCTGCTGGTCATGACAGCCACTCCCATTCCCCGGACTGTAGCAATGACAGTTTTCGGGGACCTTGAAACGTCTGTGCTTGACGAACTGCCCGCAGGTCGGGCCCCCATCTCCACGCACGTGGTGGGTCTGGCCGAGAACCCGGGCTGGGCGGGCCGCATCTGGTCCCGGTCGCGGGAGGAGATCGACGCAGGACACCAGGTCTACGTCGTCTGCCCGAAAATCGGCACTGACGACGACGGCGACTTCAGTCCCGGAGAGGCGGAACCAACGGCGGCGGACCTGGAAGAGGGCGGCGCGGCGCGCGAGCTCGCGTCGGTGACGGCGATCGTCGAGCAGCTCCAGCAGGAGCCGGCACTGGCCGGCGTGCCGCTGGCTCCGCTGCACGGACGCCAGGACCCTGCGGTCAAGTCGTCGGCGATGGCCGACTTCGCGGCCAACCGGACCAAACTCCTGGTCTCCACGACCGTCATCGAGGTGGGCGTCGACGTCCACAACGCAACGCTCATGGTCATCCTCGACGCCGACCGTTTCGGTATTTCCCAGCTCCACCAGCTCCGTGGACGCGTAGGCCGCGGCGGACATCCCGGCATGTGCCTCCTCGTGACAACCCTGGAGCCCGGCCATCCAAGCCGTCGCCGGCTGGACGCCGTAGCCGCCACCACGGATGGTTTTGAACTGTCGCAGGAAGACTTGAAGCTAAGGCGCGAAGGCGACATTCTGGGCGCCTCGCAGTCCGGCGGCCGTTCCACACTGAAACTCTTGAGGGTGCTCGAGCACGAGGATGTCATTGCCAGAGCACGCGACGACGCCCAGAACATTGTGGGTTCGGACCCTTCGCTGCTGCACCACCCTGAACTGGCCGAGGCCATCGATGGTTACCTGAATCCCGAGAAGGAGGCGTTTCTTGAACGCGGATAACACGGCGACAGCGCTCACGTGGGCCCGTCACAGGAGGTGCCGGGGATGAGCCGGATCATTGCCGGAGCTGCCGGGGGCATGCCGCTGATCAGTGTTCCCGGATCATTGACCAGGCCTACCACGGACCGCGTGAAGGAAGCCCTGTTTTCGCGGCTGGACGCCTTCGACGTCATCTCCGGCGCGCGGGTCCTTGACCTGTACGCGGGGTCCGGGTCGCTCGGTGTCGAGAGCGGCAGCAGGGGCGCGGGAACCGTTGACCTTGTCGAATTCGACGCCAAGGCAAGCGGTGTGTGCCAGCGTAATGCAGACCTCGTCAACGGCGTGGTGGGGCGCAAAGCCGTCACCGTTCACCGCTCCAAGGTGGAGTCGTTCCTCGAACGCGCCACCCTTGACGACAGCTGGGACCTCGTTTTCCTTGATCCGCCGTACCCGCTGGACGAGCCGGCACTGTCCGCCGTGCTGGCCAAACTCAACGCACACCTGGCGCCGGCCGCCGTGGTGGTGGTCGAACGGTCGTCGCGGTCGCCGGAACCGGAGTGGCCGGGGGGAATGCAGCGTTTCGCCGAGAAGAAATACGGGGAGACCCGACTCTGGTACGCCGAACCGTCCGTTCCAGACGCGATGCAGGCCGATGAGGCACTGGACGAGCACGCAGACGCTGGCGGCAACTGAACTCCCGCAGCCAAGGCCCGCCAAGTGAACTCAGCCTGCGAGGCCGTCCAGTTCAACGCCCGCCAGCACTTTGGCAGGGTGGGGTCCGCGCGCTGTCAGTTCAACTGACCAGTTCCGGGGCCACGGGAACTGTGTTCCGGCGAGGATGATGTTGCCCGGATAGCGCCCGGCAAACATCCCGGCCTCGGCGAAGGCCGCGACATCCTCCATGGCTTTTCGAAGGGCAGCGGCCTGGCTGCGGACCAGGGTCAGTCCCGGTTCGTCCCCGACATTCACGATCAGAAGGCCGTCCGCCGTGAGCCGTGCACGGGCTTCCTGGTAGAACCCGGTGCACGCGATGTGGTCCGGCGCGTCCGGTCCCGAGAAAATGTCCAGGATAATGACGTCGAACCGCAGTTCCGGCGCCAGCCCGGAGAGGGCGTCACGGGCGTCGCCGATCACCGGATGCAGGTCCGTCCCGTCAGGCAGCGGCAGCTGTTGAAGGACAAAATCCAGCAGTTCCCGCTCCAGTTCAACGGCATACTGGACCGATCCTGGCCTGGTGGCCTGGATGTAGCGGGCCAGTGTCAGGGCACCGGCCCCAAGGTGGAGCGCCCTGATCGGCTGCCTTTCCGGAGCCGCCAGATCCACCAGGTGGCCGATCCGGCGCAGGTACTCGTAGAAGATGTCCTCGGGATGGTCCACATTGACGTGGGACTGCTCGGCACCGCCAATGCTCAGGATGTACGCGCCCTCGATGAGGTGGTCGGCCTCGATGGAGGCATGTTGACCCGTGGTACGCAGGAACCTGGTCGCCGCATGCCGGCCGTCCGCCGGCATCAGAGCCTTCCGCTGAGGCCGGCCAGCCGTCCGGCGGCCTCTTCCAGGACTTCCACTTTCTTGCAGAACGCGAACCGGAGCAAGCTGCGTGTCCGTTCGGCGCCGTGGGGGTGGCAGAAGACGGGCACCGGGATTGCCGCCACTCCCACGAGTGCGGGAAGCCGGCGTGCAAGGTCCACGGAGTCATTGATGCCCAGCGGCGCGGTGTCCACGTTCACGAAGTACGTGCCCTGCGGAGTGAAGACGTCGAAACCGGCGGCTCGGAGCCCCTCACTGAGGATGTCGCGCTTGTGTCGCAGCGTTGCGGAAATTCCGGCGTAGAAATCATCAGGAAGGGCGAGGGCCGTAGCGATGGCCGCCTGGAACGGCGTCCCCGAGCTGTAGGTCAGGAACTGTTTCACGGTACGGATGGCGGACACCAGCTGCTCCGGTCCCGTCAGCCAGCCGATTTTCCAGCCAGTGAACGAAAAAGTCTTACCGGCCGAGGAGATGGTCACCGTCCGCTCCGCAGCCCCCGGCAGCGTGGCCACGGGAATGTGGCTCACGCCAAACGTCAGGTGCTCATACACCTCATCGGTGATGATCAGGCAGTCGTGCTTCGTGGCAAGATCGACGACGCGCTGAAGCACCACCAGCGGGAAAACGGCGCCAGTAGGATTGTGCGGGTTGTTCAGCAGCACCACACGGGTGCGGTCGCTAAAGGCGGCTTCGAGGGCGGCCATATCCGGGAGGAAGTCAGGGGCGAGCAAGGGGGCAGTGACGTGGGTTGCCCCTGACAGCCCGATCATCGCGCCATAAGAGTCATAGAAGGGCTCGAACGTCAGCACCTCGTCGCCGGGCCCGGTCAGGGCCAGCAGCGAGGCGGCAATGCCTTCGGTGGCTCCCGTCGTGACGATCACCTCGGTCTGCGGGTCCGGGACAAGGCCGTAGAACCGTTCCTGGTGCGCCGCGACGGCCTCACGAAGTTCCAGGATGCCCTTCCCCGGAGCATATTGGTTGGCACCGGCGGCGATGGCTGCCTGGGCGGCCGCCCTGATCTCCGCCGGTCCGTCCTCATCCGGGAAACCCTGGCCCAGGTTGATCGCGCCGGTCTGCAGCGCCAGCGTGGTCATTTCTTCAAAGATTGTGACCCCCAGTTGGCCGTCCTGTCCGAGCAGGTTGGCTCCGAGGGCTGCGCGCTGCCACGGGGCAGGTGCGGTGGACGTAAAAAGGTCCCGTGGTCGATGCATTCAGTCATGGTATCCCGGCGTCCGGATGCGGTAGGTTCGGAGCATGAGACGCGCTGTCTGCCCAGGATCCTTTGACCCCATCCACAACGGCCATCTCGAGGTTATCGCGCGGGCGGCCGGCCTGTTCGATGAGGTCATCGTGGCTGTGTCCACCAATTATGCGAAGAAGTACCGGTTCAGCCTGGGGGACCGGATCGACATGGCCCGGGAGACCCTTGCGTCCCTGAAAGGGATTGTGGTCGAACCCGTTGGTGAAGGGCTGTTGGCTGAATATTGCCGCCAGCGCGGAGTGTCCGCGATCGTCAAGGGACTTCGGTCCTCGTCGGATTTTGACTACGAACTGCCGATGGCCACCATGAACCGTCAGCTCAGCGGCGTGGAAACGGTCTTCCTGCCCGCAGAGGCCCATTACCTGCACCTGTCCTCCACTCTGATCAAGGAAGTTGCGTCCCTGGGCGGCAGCGTCTCGGACTATGTGCCCCGCTCAGTGCAAAAAAGGCTGCTGGCGGGCGAGTCTTCGCCCGATCAGCCGCCGAGAGGGTAGGCTAGTCCGGTACTCGGCGGCCTTCGGTGGCCTGGTTTGAGTCCATAAGGGTCTTCAGGCTAAGATGGTACGTCGGTCATATGTTCAACAGGAGTTCTCATTAAGCGAGATGCTAGTTCGCCCTTGGCGTTCGATGTCAAGGACCTCGGGCGCAGCCCGGGAAGCATGCGGACACTGAAGGAACATGTACCCGCACCAGGTGATCTTGGTGTGGCGCTCATTGGCGTTCAGGAAGGCTCGGATGTCGAGCTGGATCTGAGGCTTGAGGCCGTACACGAAGGAATTCTGGTATCAGGAACCGCAATCGCTGCAGTAACGGGCGAGTGCGGCCGATGCCTGGATCCCCTTGCGTATGACCTTGAGGTCAATGTGCAAGAACTTTTCTTCTACGAGGGCGTTGTGCTTTCGGACGAAGAAGACGAAGAAGAGCAATATCGAGTCGAGCGCGATGTTATCGATCTTGAGCCGGTGTTGCGGGACGCAGTTGTAACCATGCTGCCGTTCCAGCCGGTGTGCCGGGAAGACTGCCAGGGCCTTTGCTCCGAATGTGGAGTCCGCCTGGAAGACGAGCCGGGGCATCACCACGAGATCGTAGATCCTCGCTGGGCTGCCCTAGCCGACTTGGCTAAGCCTGACCGGCAAAACTGATTTGTACGTGTTTGTCTAGAGAGAAATGAGTTAGCCGTGGCTGTCCCGAAGCGGAAAATGTCTCGCTCGAATACCCGCGCCCGCCGCTCGCAGTGGAAGGCGACCGCCCCCCACCTGGTGAAGACCGTGGAGAACGGCCAGGTTACTTACAGCCTGCCGCACCAGGCAAAGGTTGTTACCGACTCGGCCGGCACCGCGCTGTTCCTTGAGTACAAGGGCCGCAAGGTCGCGGACGTCTAATCGGCCCCTCCGGCTGACATGATGTCTTCAACTGAAGAGCTTTTGAAGCGTCTCGGTGTCACTATTGACGCCGGGACGCTTCGTCTTGCGCTCACACACCGTTCCTACGCCTACGAAAACGGCGGCATACCTACGAATGAGCGGCTCGAATTCCTGGGGGACTCCATCCTTGGCTTCTCCGTGACGGACGCTCTGTACCGGGACAACCCGGACCTGCCCGAAGGCGACCTTGCGAAGCGACGCTCGGCCGTGGTCAGCACCCGTGCCCTCGCAGGTATCGGACGCAGCCTTGGCATTGGCGACTACATCTACCTCGGGCAGGGCGAAAAGCTGACCGAGGGCAAAAACAAGGCCTCAATCCTGGCGGACACCATGGAGGCGCTGATCGGCGCCACCTACGTGTCCAACGACATCGAGACCGCCCGCCAGCTCGTGATGCGGCTGATTGGGCCCCTGCTCAAGGATGCCGGCGCTTTGGGTGCGGGAACCGACTGGAAGACCAGCATCCAGGAACTGGCGGCCAGCCGCCAGCTCGGAACTATCCATTATGCGGTGGAAGGCTCCGGCCCGGACCACGCGCGGATTTTCGCGGCTACCCTGCACATTGGCGGCACGGCCTACGGCAAGGGCACCGGCCATTCCAAAAAGGAAGCGGAGCAGGAAGCTGCCGCCGACGCCTGGCGTGCCCTCACAGGCAACGCCGGCTCCGCGCCGGCGGGCAAGTCCACCGGTTCCGTAGCCGCCAAGTAGCGTCGTGCCCGAACTTCCCGAGGTTGAGGTGGTCCGCCGCGGCCTGGTGAGCTGGGTCCGCGGCAGGACCATCGAGCGCGTTGAAGTCCTGGACCAGCGCTCGATCCGTCGTCATGCACTGGGTACCGAAGACTTCATCGGCAACCTCGAAGGCGCAACCGTCGCGGACGTCGTGCGGCGAGGCAAGTTCCTCTGGATGCCGCTGCTGGATACGTCCGCCGGTCCTGGTGCGCCACTTCCGGACGGGCCTGCCGCCTCACAAAAGGTGGCGCTGGTGGCACACCTGGGCATGAGCGGGCAGCTGCTGATGCAGGATGGCAGCGCCGCGGATGAAAGACACCTCAAAGTACGGATCCGGCTGGGTACGCGCGGAGGCATGCCCGAAGAGTTGCGGTTCGTGGACCAGCGGATCTTCGGTGGCCTGTTCGTTACCGCTTTGGTTCCAACGGACGACGGCGGCCCGGGCGGCCTCGCTGAATCGCCCCTTCCGCTGATCGCAGAAGAAGCGGCGCACATTGCACGGGATCCCCTGGACCCGGCTTTTTCCTTTGACCTTTTCTATCAACGCCTCCGAATACGCAAAACAGGCCTGAAACGTGCCCTGCTCGATCAGGGCTTGGTATCCGGCATCGGAAACATCTACGCAGACGAGGCGCTGTGGCGCGCCCGCCTCCACTTCGCCCGGCCCACCGACACCCTGCGCCGCGCTGAAGCGGAAAGGGTAGTGGGCAGCGCGCGCGAAGTCATGCTGGATGCGCTGGCTGCGGGAGGAACCAGCTTCGACTCCCTGTACGTGAACGTCAACGGCGCCTCGGGATACTTCGACCGGTCCCTCAACGCCTACGGGCGGGAGGGTCAGCCGTGCAAGCGGTGCGCCGCTGCGGGAATCCACGCAACCATCCGCCGGGAGCAGTTCATGAACCGCTCCTCGCACACCTGTCCCGTGTGCCAGCCGCGTCCCCGCAACGGCCGCTGGTAGTACAAACGGCGGCTGGTCCCGGTGCCCCCGCGGCAGGGGTACGGGCCCGTCAATCCGGGCCATTTCGCCGGTAAGCAGTAGATTTGGTGCAGGGAAGCATCCGTCCCAGCCATCCAGGAGACCTAAAAGCCTTGCACCTCAAAAGCCTGACCGTCCGGGGGTTCAAGTCGTTTGCGTCCGCCACCACATTCAATTTCGAACCCGGCGTCACCGCCGTCGTGGGCCCCAACGGCTCCGGCAAATCCAATGTGGTGGACGCCTTGGCCTGGGTCATGGGGGAGCAGGGGGCCAAGACCCTGCGCGGCGGCAAGATGGAAGACGTCATCTTCGCCGGAACGTCCGGCCGGCCCCCGCTGGGGCGCGCACACGTGTCGCTGACGATTGACAACACTGACGGTGCCCTGCCCATCGAGTACAGCGAAGTGACCATTTCCCGGACGCTCTTCCGGGCCGGCGGTTCCGAATACGCCATCAACGGCGCGGGCTGCCGGCTGCTCGACATCCAGGAACTGCTGTCCGACTCAGGCCTGGGCCGTGAGATGCACGTCATTGTGGGCCAGGGCCAGCTGGACCGGGTCCTCCACGCCACCCCCGAGGACCGCCGGGGCTTCATTGAGGAAGCCGCAGGCATCCTCAAGCACCGGCGCCGCAAGGAGCGAACGGTCCGCAAACTCGAGGCCATGCAGGCCAACCTGCAGCGGCTCACCGACCTGACCGGCGAAATCAGGCGCCAGCTGACCCCGCTGGGCAAACAGGCCGAGGTGGCCCGGCGTGCCCAGCGCGTCCAGTTCGACGTCCGCGATGCCAGGGCGCGGCTTCTCGCTGATGACCTCGTCCAGCTGCAGGAAGCACTGGAGCAGGACGTCGCGGACGAAGCTGCGCTCAAATCCCGGCGGGCCGCCGTCGAGCAGGAGCTGGAAGCCGGACGCCGGCAGCAGGCTGCCCTGGAGCAGCTGGCCGCGGAAGCAACGCCAAAGCTGAACGCTGCAAGGGACACCTGGTACCGGCTGACTGCCTCGCGTGAGCGGCTCCGTTCCCTCGGAACGTTGGCGCAGGAACGCACCCGCCTGCTCGGGTCCACGGAGCCCCCGGCAGCTGGCCGCGATCCTGAACAGCTTGAGCGGCAGGCCGCGCGGGTGCGCGGGGATCTTGCCGAGCTCGAACGCCACATCCTGGATATGCGCAGTGGACTTGAGGCCGCCAGCGCAGCCAAAGCGGAGGCAGAGGCTGCCGCCCTGGCCGAGGACAAGCGGCTCACGGCGGTGCTGCGGGCAGCCGCGGACCGGCGTGAAGGACTGGCCAGGCTCGCCGGCCAGGTTGCTGCGGCGAGGTCACGGGTGGAATCCGCGCAGGCCGAGCTGGGCAGGCTCCGGGAATCCCAGGCGGCCGGGGCGGAACGGCGTGCCCGCGCCCAGTCCGAGTTCACCGCGCTGGAAAACCAGGTGGCAGGCGTGGAAGAAGGAGAGGAATCCCTTGACGCCGAATATGAGGCCGCCAGCGAAGCACTCGATGCACTGCTTCAGGACATCTCCGGCTTCAAGGCGGCCGTCAGTGAGGGAATCCGCAGGCGTGATGCGTTGGTGGCGCGCCGGGACGCCCTTCAACTGGGGCTCAACAGGAAAGACGGGGCAGGGCATGTCCTTGACGCCGGACTGGCAGGGGTACTGGGAACCCTCGCGGGGGAACTGGCGGTGGAACCGGGTTACGAAACGGCGATAGCCGCTGCCCTGGGGGAAGCCTCGGACGCGGTTCTCGTACGGGACCACGAGGCTGCAGCCGGTATGGTTCAACTGCTCAAGGACGACGACGCCGGGCGGGCGTCGTTCCTGCTCCACGCTGCGGGTGCCGCCCAGTTGGCGGTGGCGGGTGAAGCCCCGCCCCTGCCGGATGGGGCCCGCTGGGCAGGGGGACTTGTACAGGACGCCGGACCCGCTGCCCCGGCAGTGAGGCACCTGCTGGCAGGCACCGCCGTCGTCCCCGACCTCCAGGCGGCCGCCGCGCTGGTGTCCGCGCGTCCCGGCATCACGGCGGTGACCAGGGGCGGGGACGTCTTCACCGCGGTTTCAGCCACGGGCGGCTCGGCTAAGGCGCCGTCCCTCCTTGAAGTCCAGGCCGCCGTGGACGACGCCGAAAGCCGGCTTTCGTCCGTCACTGCCGGGCTGGAGCGGAACAGGTTCGCCCTGGCCGCGGCAGAGGCGCGGCGGGCTGAGGCGCAGGAACGTGCAGACGCTGCCCTCGACCGGCTGCACGAATCAGATGCCAGGCTGGCGGCCGTGGCGGAACGCCTCGGCAACCTCAACTCCGTACTTCGCAGCGCAGTGGGCGAAAGCGACCGGCTGGCGGCGTCCCTGGCTCAAGCCGAAGCGAACGTCGTGACCGACCAGGAAGCGCTCGCCGCCGTGACGGCGCGGCTTGCCGCCGCGCAGGAGGCGCCCCTGGAACAGGAGCCCTCCACCGAGCACCGGGATGCCCTCGCCCAGGCTGCCTCCACAGCCCGGGCTGCCGAGGTGGAGGCCCGACTGTCACTGCGCAGCGCCGAAGAGCAGTTGACCGCAACCCGGAACCGGGTGGATTCGCTGGAACGTGCCGCTGCCACTGAGCGCCGCGCCCGGGAGGAAGCAGCCGAACGAGCCCGCCGCCGCCGGGCCCAGGCGAAACGGGCTGCCGCCGTAGCGGCCGCTGTTGAACTGGCCCTGCGGTACATGGATGTATCCGTGGACCTGGCAAGGCACGAACGCGGCCTTGCTGAAGAGAACCGGGAACAGCGGGACAAGGAACTGCTGCATATCCGGACAGCGAATGACCTGTTCGCGCGGGAACTTGCCGAGCTCACGGACAACGTCCACCGCGATGAACTCGCCCGCACCCAGCAACGGGCCCGCATCGAAGCCCTGGAAAGCCGCTCGATCGATGAGCTCGGGATCACCCCCGAGGCCTTGGTGTCGGTCTACGGGCCTGAGGTGCCCGTCCCGGTCCCTGCCGAAGAAAGCGGCGACAAATGGGCGGCACTGCGCACCCCGGTGGATGCCGCCGGAGCCGAAATCATCGAGGGCAAGCCCTATATCCGCGAGGAGCAGGAGAAGCGGCTCCGGAAAGCAGAACGCGACCTCTCCAGCCTGGGCAGGGTCAACCCCCTGGCGCTGGAAGAATTCGCCGCGCTTGAGGAGCGCCACCAGTTCCTCAGCACACAGCTGGAAGACCTGAAGGCCAGCCGGAAGGACCTGCTGGATATCATCAAGGAGGTCGATGACCGCGTCCAGCGGGTTTTCACGGAAGCCTTCGAGGACACCCAGGCACAGTTCGTCAGGGTCTTCGCCCGGTTGTTTCCGGGTGGGGAGGGACGGCTGGTACTCACCGACCCGGGGGATATGCTCACCACCGGCATCGAAGTGGAGGCCCGCCCTGCGGGGAAGAAAATTAAGCGCCTTTCGCTCTTGTCCGGCGGTGAACGCTCCCTGACGGCAGTGGCCCTGCTGGTTGCGATCTTCAAGGCACGGCCGTCGCCGTTCTACGTGATGGACGAGGTGGAAGCTGCCCTGGACGACACAAACCTGGGCCGCCTCATCACCATCTTCGAGGAACTCCGGGAGTCCAGCCAGCTCATCGTCATCACCCACCAGAAGCGCACTATGGAAGTAGCCGATGCTCTCTACGGCGTGACCATGAGGGGCGACGGCGTCTCCACCGTTATCAGCCAGCGCCTGGGCGCCGAGGTGTAGGCGGGCTGTGGCGGTCCGTGGGCAGCCCCCGCACCGCCCGTAACGCCCGCTGCGTTATGAGAAGCTAGGGGAGTGAATGACATCCTCCCCATAATTTTGTCCATTGTTGCTGCCTTGGCGGTTATTGGCGGGCTGATTCCGGTCCTGCTCAAGACGCGGAAGAACATCACCCAGTACCCCGGCACCCGGGATGCCAACGACCCCGTCCTGCCACGGAGCGGGAGCACGGCCGTGGAGGACAGTCCGGCCGCGGTGACGGACCGCAAGGCCCCCGACGGCGTGGACCTGGAGGGGCTGGACACCACCACCGTCCCGGACGATGCCGCGGGCCTGGAAGTCATCCAGGTCGAGACCCCGCTGCCCGTGGCCGGCCGCCTCATGCGCCTTCGCGAGCGGCTGGTCCGCTCCAACAACATCATGGGCAAGGGCCTGCTGGCACTGCTGTCCAGCGACAAGATCGATGAGAACGTTTGGGACGAAGTCGAGGAAACCCTCCTTCTGGCCGACCTTGGCACCGAACCCACCATGCAGCTTGTGGACGCCCTGCGTGAGCGCGTCAAGGTGTTAGGCACCCGGACCCCCGAGCAGGTCAAGGTGCTGCTCCGGGAGGAGCTCATCAAGATTGTGGACCCCACCATGGACCGCACCCTGAACGTGCAGCGCCACGCTGACAAGCCTGCCGTCATGATGGTGGTAGGCGTGAACGGCGTGGGCAAGACCACCACCGTGGGCAAGCTTGCCCGCGTGCTGGTGGCCGAGGACAAGGACGTCCTCCTCGGCGCCGCGGACACGTTCCGTGCTGCGGCCGCGGAACAGCTGGCCACGTGGGGCCAGCGCGTAGGCGTCCCCACCGTGAAGTCGGACATCGAGGGCGCCGATCCGGCGTCCGTTGCCTACGAAGCAGTGAAGGCCGGCATCGACCAGGAAGTCGACGTGGTGATGATTGACACGGCCGGCCGCCTTCAGAACAAGGTCGGCCTCATGGACGAGCTGAGGAAGGTCAAGCGTGTGGTGGAGAAGCTTGCCGAGGTGGACGAGGTTCTCCTGGTGCTGGATGCAACCACCGGCCAGAACGGCCTGAACCAGGCGCGCGTGTTCTCCGAAGTCGTCAACATCACCGGTATCGTCCTGACGAAGTTGGACGGCACGGCCAAGGGCGGCATCGTCGTCGCCATCCAAAAGACCCTTGGCGTACCGGTCAAGCTCATTGGACTGGGCGAAGGTGCTGACGACCTCGCCCCGTTCGAGGCTGAAGCGTTTGTGGATGCGCTGCTGAACTAGCGGCCGTCCGCACTGCCCACGCTTTTGGCGGCCCGAAGGGTCTCACGGGTGGTAATCCAGCTGCAGGCGGCAACCAGCATGATGCCGCCCGTGACACCGAAAGCCCAGCCATAGCCCAGGCGGTCCGCCAGCACGCCGGCCAGTACGGGCCCGGCGATCGCGCCGACGTCGGACGTCATCTGGTACACCGCCAGGACCTTGCCGCCCGACCGCCCGTTGCCGATCACATCGGCGACGGCCGCCTGCTGGGCGGGTCCGAACAGCCCGGAGCCGACGCCGGCCAGAGCCGAGGCTGCCAGGAACCACACCAGTTCACTGGCGAAACCGATCCCGGCCGTCGCAGCGCCGGCCACCAGCAGGCCCGCGATCATCATGGGCTTGCGCCCCATGCTGTCCGCCAGGCGGCCGGAGAAGGTCAGCGCCACGGCATTGCCGGCGGCGAACACCGCCAAAGCCAGCCCTGCCGCCTCGGGCCCGGCGCCGAAGGCGGCAGCGGCAAACAGGGGAACGGTGGCCATGCGTACGCCAAAGGTGGCCCACCCGTTGGCGAAGCTGGACATCAGGGCAGCCCTGTACGGTCCTGTCGCCAAGGCCTCGCCGAGCTTCATCTCCGATGACCGCTGTTGTGCCTCCGCAGAACCGCGGCGCTCGTGGCTCAGCTGTGTCTGGACCACCAGGGCGGCGGCTATCAGGGCTGCGGCATACGCCAGGAACGGTATCCGGAGGCCGAATCCGGCCAGCAGCCCGCCCACAATCGGGCCGCAGACATTGCCGATAAGGAACGCCGTCGCGTACGCGCCGGACACCCTGCCCCGGCTCTCCGGAGGCGCGAGCCGGATCACCAGGGCCATAGACGCCACCGTGAACATCACGGACCCTGCCCCGCCGAGACCGCGGAAGAGCAGCAACTGCCAGTAGTCCTGGGCGAACGCGCAGGCCGCCGTGGAGACGGCCACAATCAGCAGCCCCGCCACATAGACGGGCCGTTCACCCAACCGGCCGATCAGGCTGCCGCCCGCCGGGGCAAACACGAGCCGCATAAAAGCGAAGATGGCAACAATCACGGACGCCTCGGTGTTTCCCACCCCGAACGTGGTCGCAAATTGCGGCAATACGGGCGCAACAAGCCCGAATCCCAACGCAATCAGGAACGCTGCCGCGAGCATCACCTTAATATCGCGGGGAAGGCGGTCCCGTTGCGGCCGCAGGCGGGCCAGGATCCTTGAATTGGCGCCGCTTCCGCGGGGTGCTGCCGTCATGGTGCACAAATCCTTGCAGTCTGGAGGGCCGGGTGCCGGCGGAAACGGTGAAACACAACCGTAACAAGCGCGATATGCACCATTTACTTCCTAGAGGTTGTTGTAACAGGCCGGCAATCTAAATCCTCCGTGGGCGAAACACGGCGCGGACAAACTCGTTACAGGACGCAAAAGGCGTTGGCAGGCGGAGGACTCCGCAATATTCGACCAGAGAGGACGTGCACCATGGAACTTACCGCAGGTCACGTATGGATCATGGTGTCGGCAGCCCTCGTGCTGCTGATGACGCCGGGTCTGGCATTTTTCTACGGCGGCATGACGCGTGCCAAGGCCGCACTGAACATGATGATGATGAGCTTCATCTCCATCGGCATGGTGGGCGTGGTCTGGGTCCTCTGGGGCGCCTCCATGAGCTCCGGTGAAGGGTTCCTGCAGATCGTGGGCAACCCGTTCGCCACCTTCGGCCTCGAGGGCATCGACACTCCTGACGGGCTGATCAAGGTGGGCTACGCCGCCACCTTCGCCATCATCACCGTCGCGCTGATCAGCGGCGCCATCGCCGACCGGGCAAAGTTCGGCGCCTGGAGCGTCTTTGTCCCCGTCTGGGTCACACTGGTGTACTGCCCCCTGGCCTACATGGTCTGGGGCGGCGGCCTCTTCGGCCCCGAAGGTGCTGTGGGCCAGGCGCTCGGCCCGGCCATCGACTTCGCCGGCGGCACGGTGGTCCACAACAACCCAGGCGTGGCCGCACTGGTACTCGTCCTCATCATCGGCAACCGCAAGGGCTTCGGCAAGGATCCCAACCACCGCCCGCACAACATCCCCTTCGTGATGCTTGGCGCAGCCATCCTGTGGTTCGGCTGGTTCGGCTTCAACGGCGGCGCCGCTACCACTGCTGAACAGGGCGGCCTCATCTGGGTCAACACGCTCGCCGCCCCTGCTGCCGCCATGCTCGGCTGGCTCGTCACCGAACGCATCCGCGACGGACACCCCACCTCCCTCGGTGCAGCATCCGGCGTGGTTGCCGGCCTGGTCGCCATCACCCCCGCCTGCGCCAACGTCAGCCCCGTCGGCGCCCTCGGCCTCGGCGTTGTGGCCGGTGTGGCCTCAGCCCTCGCTGTTGGACTGAAGTTCCGCTGGGGCTTCGATGACTCACTGGACGTCGTCGGCGTCCACCTCGTCTCCGGCATCATCGGCACCGTGGCCCTGGGCTTCATCGCACTTCCCGCCGACGGCGTGGGCGGCGGCCTCTTCTACGGCGGCGGCATGACCCAGATGTGGGCCCAGCTCGCAGCTGCCGGCATCGCCATCGCCTACTCGGCGATCCTCACGGCCATCATCGCCCTGGCCATCCACAAGACCATGGGCTTCCGGGTTTCGCAGGAACAGGAAACGGTGGGTGTGGACCTCAGCCTGCACGCCGAAACCGCCTACGAGTTCGGTGTTGGCGGACACGGCGGAAGCTTCCAGCCGCTGCACGACATGATTACGGGCAAGACCCAGCAGGAGGCCTCCGGGACCACGGCGGATGCCCGGAAGACCGAATCAGCAACAGGCAAGGAAAGCGTGGGGGCATGAAACTGATTACCGCAATCGTCAGGCCGGAAAAGCTCGAAGCCATCCGGGAAGGACTGGAAGCCTACGGCGTACAGGGCCTGACGGTCAGCGCGGCAAGCGGCTACGGCCGGCAGCGCGGCTACACGGAGGTGTACCGCGGAGCCGAGTACAACGTGGACCTCCTGCCGAAGATCCGGGTGGAAGTCCTGGCAACCGATGAGCAGGCCGACGACATCCTCGACGTCATCATCGCCAGCTCGAACACCGGCCGGGCCGGGGACGGCAAAGTCTGGACCATGGACGTCTTCGAGGCAGTTCGGGTCAGGACCGGGGAACGGGGAGTCGCCGCCATCTAGGCGGTCGGCAACCAAGGAAAACAGTCCAAAAAGAGCGGGCGGGAAACCGGAAGGTTTCCTGCCCGCTCTTCTGTTGCCCGTTTTATATTCCCTGCGTTGCCCGCGTCCGCTGGGAGGCCTCGCGGTTTACCCAGCCCGCGCACTACGGGGCAGTTCCGCCGGCCCCGACGATCCGGCGTCGTACTCCTCCAGCGGGACCCTGTCCTGCTGCCAGGCCTTCAGGACCGGCTCCACAATCCGCCAGCAGTCTTCTGCCGTATCGCCCCGGACGGAGAGCAGCGGATCGCCGGTGAGAACGCCCTCCAGCACTTCACCGTAGGGCAGGAGTTCGGATGCGCTCAGTTCAGCTTCAAGGGTGACCCGGCTGAGGCTGAGGATCTCGCCGGGTCCGTTCACATCGACATCGAATTCGAGGGTGTCGGGCCCGAAACCGATCCTGAGCTGGTTCGGCGAGTCCACCCCCGTAAATCCCTTGGGAAGGTGGGGGACCGGCCTGAAGGTCACCACGGCCTCTTTTCGCTTCACGCCCATGGCTTTCCCGGAGCGCAGGATGAACGGGACACCCTTCCACCGCCAGTTATCAATCCCCACCTGGATCTGCGCCAGGGTTTCAGTTCCCCGCGCTTCGTCCACGCCGTCCTCCTTCGCGTAGTCGGGCACTTCCTTCCCGGCCACCGTCCCGGACGTGTATCGCGCCCTGCGGGTGGAAGCTGCATAGGGGGCGGGGACGCTGCTTGCCCGCAGGACCGTGGAAACGGCGTCGCGCAGGTCCCGTTCGCTGATGCTCGACGGCGGCTCCATCGCCATCAGGGCCATGATCTGGAGCAGGTGGCTTTGGATCATGTCCCGGAGCGCACCGGCGCCGTCGTAGTAGCGGGCCCGGCCCTCGAGCGCGAGGTCCTCGTCGAAGATGATCTCCACCTTCTCCACGTGCTCGCGGTTCCACACGGGCTCCAGGAAGTTGTTGGCGAAGCGCAGACCCAGGATATTCAGCACGGTGGCCTTGCCCAGGAAGTGGTCGACTCTGTGGATATGGTCCTCCGGCACCAGGCGCACCAGGGTCTGGTTGAGCGAGCGGGCGGATTCCTCGCTGGAACCGAAAGGCTTTTCCATCACCAGCCTCGTTCCGGACGGTACCTGGTCCGGCCGGAGGGCTTCACAGGCCAGTTGGCTGATCCGGGGCGGCAAGGCAAAGTAGACGGCGGTGGGCCCCTCAAGGGTGGCGAGCAGCGACGCAAGCGCACCGCCGGCCGTGACATCCAGCTGGTGGTAGACGGTCTCCTTTTCCAGGTCCTCCAGTGCCCGCAGGCCGTCCGGTGAAGCCGACTTCGCGGACGCCGCGAAGGACGTACGGACCCTGTCGCGCCATTGTTCCGGGGTCCAGAGATCGGAGCCTGCCCCGACCAGCCGGAGGCCTGCCGCGCGGCCCGTGGCCACAAGCCGCGCCAGGCCGGGCAGGAGCAGCCGCCCGGTGAGGTCGCCGGAAGCGCCGAGGATGAGCAGGGTTTTCACTGTTGTCTGGCTCGTCATTTTGCCAGCATGCCACCTTGCGGGCCCGACTTGGTACCCTAGATAGTCGAGTCCCGATCATCCACTGAAAGAAGTGCACGGCGCGTGTTCAATTCACTCTCTGACCGGTTGACAGCAACCTTCAAGAATCTCCGCGGCAAAGGCCGCCTTACGGAGGCGGACGTTGACGCCACAGTCCGGGAGATCCGCCGCGCCCTCCTGGACGCGGACGTTGCCGTTCCCGTTGTCCGTGAATTTACCGGCCGGGTGCGCGAACGCGCCCTGGGTGCCGAGGTTTCCGGGGCCCTGAATCCAAGCCAGCAGATCGTCAAGATTGTTAATGAGGAGCTGGTGGAGATCCTCGGCGGCGAAACCCGCCGTATCCGCCTGGCCAAGAACGGGCCCACCATCATCATGCTGGCAGGCCTGCAGGGTGCCGGTAAGACTACCCTCGCCGGCAAGCTGTCCAAATGGCTGAAGGCCCAGGGCCATAGCCCCATGCTGGTGGCCTGTGACCTGCAGCGTCCCAACGCCGTCACCCAGCTGCAGGTGGTTGGCCAACGCGCCAAGGTGCCGGTGTTCGCGCCACACCCCGGCGCCACTTCCACCGAGCTTGAGCACCCGGCCGGGGACCCCGTAGAGGTTGCCCGCGCCGGTGTTGAGGAAGCCCGCCAGAAACTCCACGACGTTGTTATCGTGGACACCGCCGGCCGCCTCGGCGTTGATGCCGACATGATGGAGCAGGCACGGCAGATCCGCCGTGCCATCGTGCCGAACGAAGTGCTGTTCGTCCTGGACGCCATGATCGGCCAGGACGCCGTCAACACGGCGCATGCCTTCGATGAGGGAGTCAACTTCACCGGCATCGTCCTGTCGAAGCTCGACGGCGACGCACGCGGCGGTGCCGCACTTTCCGTTGCGTCCGTCACCGGCAAGCCGGTGATGTTCGCCTCCACCGGTGAAGGCCTCGACGACTTCGAGCTCTTCCACCCGGACCGGATGGCGTCCCGCATCCTGGACATGGGCGATGTCCTCACGCTCATCGAGCAGGCCGAGAAGTCATGGGACAAGGACGAAGCCGCCCGGATGGCGAAGAAGTTCGCCGACCAGGAAGACTTCACCCTGGATGACTTCCTGGCGCAGATGCAGCAGATCCGCAACATGGGCTCCATGAAGAAGATGCTCATGATGATGCCGGGCGCGCAGAACATCCGCCAGCAGCTTGAGCAGTTTGACGAGCGCGAGATCGACCGCGTTGAAGCAATCGTCCGCTCCATGACACCGCATGAGCGCGTGGCTCCCAAGATCATCAACGGCTCCCGCCGCGCCCGCATCGCCCGCGGTTCCGGTGTGCACGTCTCCGAGGTCAACGGCCTCCTGGAGCGTTTCGCGCAGGCCCAGAAGATGATGAAGAAGATGGCCCAGGGCGGCATGCCCGGAATGCCTGGTATGCCCGGCATGCCCGGTGCGGGCGGCGGTGCGCGGAAGAACGCAAAGAACGCCCCCAAGAAAAAGGCCAAGTCAGGTAACCCCGCCAAGGCAGCCCAGGAGCGCAAGGATGCCGAGACGCGCCGTGCGAATGCCGCCAAGGCATTGCCCACCGGGGCCGCCTTCGGCCAGCAGCAGGGCGACTTTGATCCCTCGCAGCTGAACCTGCCCAAGGGTTTCGACAAGTTCCTCGGCCAGTAGCCACATCTGCAACCAGGTAGCGCCACGTGTCGTTTTGAGCGGTCACAACGACACTTGGCGCTACTCACTTGGGATGTCCGTGCCGTCGAATAGGGTTGGGTCATGTTCAAGCAGAGGGTAGTGTTCGTGCACGGCGCCGGCAGCTTCGGCTCCGCTGCATGGCCGCGCCAGCATGGTATGGCGCTGTCCTATGACGCACTGTTCCTGCGCCGCCACGGGTACCATCCTGTGGCTGAACCCATTGAATCCTCCTTTGACGAGGATGCCGCCATTGTGTTGCGGTCCCTTGCCGACGACGGCAGGGGCGCCGCGGGCGGACACGTTGTGGCGCACTCCCAGGGAGCCATCGCAGCGATGATGGCCGCCGTCGAGCGTCCCGACCTTGTCTTTTCGTTGACGCTGGTGGAGCCGGCCTGCTTGTCACTTACGGCGGAACTGCCGGCAACGGCGGCCCATATCGGGCTGATGCAGCCCTTGTTCGATGTCCGGCACCAGATGAGCGACGAGGATTTCCAGCGCGAGTTCGTCCGGCGGATCTATGCCACGGACCTGCAGCAGCCGGCCACAGCGGAGGAGAAGCGGTCCGCCAGGAGGCTGCGGCTGCAGGCCCCCTCCTGGGAGGCGCCGCTGCACATTGTTCCCGGCGTTCCCACCCTGGTCCTCACTGGGGGATGGGAACCGCTCTACGAGGAGATTGCCCGCTACCTGCGTGAGACCGGCGCCCTGCATCGCACGGCGGCGGGAGGGCACCGGCCCCATGACTCCCCGGAAGGTGACCGCATCATCCGCTCGTTCATCAGCGAGGTCAGCAGGAGCCAGCCTGCCAGGGCTTCCTGAATCCTGTCGGTGGCAGCCTCCCCGTCCGGCAGGCCCCCAATAGCCTGCCGGAAGGAAAATGTGGAGCAGTTACGGGTGGCCGTTTACCGGAACGCGAAGCTCCGGGAGGTAGACCTTGCCGCCTGCTGCCAGGAATTCCTCACTTTTTCCGCGCATTCCCGCTGCCATTTCCGCCACCGCCGCCTGCGACTCCGCTGACCCGTATTCGTCCCGGATGTCCTGGCTGATCCGCATGGAACAGAACTTGGGACCGCACATGGAACAGAAGTGCGCTGTCTTGGCGGGTTCCGCGGGGAGGGTTTCGTCGTGGAATGCCTCGGCGGTCACCGGGTCCAGGGACAGCGCGAACTGGTCACGCCAGCGGAACTCGAAGCGTGCCTTGGACAGCGCGTCATCGCGTTCCTGCGCCCCCGGGTGGCCCTTGGCGAGGTCTGCGGCGTGCGCTGCGATCTTGTACGTGATCACCCCTGTTTTGACGTCGTCCTTGTTGGGCAGGCCCAGATGTTCCTTCGGGGTGACGTAGCACAGCATTGCGGTGCCGTACCGGGCAATTTCCGTGGCGCCAATGGCCGAGGTGATGTGGTCGTACCCGGGTGCCACGTCGGTAACAAGCGGGCCCAGCGTGTAGAAGGGCGCACCCTTGCACAGCTCCTGCTGGCGTTCGACGTTTTCCCGGACCAGGTGGAACGGAATGTGGCCGGGGCCCTCCACCATCACCTGCACGTCGTATTCCCAGGCACGCTGCGTCAGTTCGGCGAGTGTGTCCAGTTCGGCGAACTGCGCGGCATCGTTGGCATCGGCCGTCGCCCCCGGCCGCAGGCCGTCGCCCAATGAAAACGCGACGTCGTACCGTGCGAAGATTTCGCAGAGCTCGTCGAAGTGCGTGTAGAGGAAGTTTTCCTGGTGATGGGCAAGGCACCAGCCGGCCATGATTGATCCGCCGCGGGACACGATGCCGGTCACGCGGTTGGCAGTCAGGGGAACATACCGGAGCAGGACGCCGGCGTGGATGGTCATGTAGTCCACGCCCTGTTCGCACTGTTCAATGACGGTGTCGCGGAAGATCTCCCAGGTCAGCGCGTTTGCTTCGCCGTTGACCTTTTCCAGGGCCTGGTAGATGGGTACGGTGCCGATCGGAACGGGCGAGTTGCGGATGATCCATTCCCTGGTGGTGTGGATGTCGTCGCCGGTGGAAAGGTCCATCACTGTGTCTGCGCCCCACTGGGTGGCCCACTGCAGCTTGTCCACTTCTTCGGCGATGGAACTGGTGACCGCCGAGTTGCCGATGTTGGCGTTGATCTTTACCAGGAAAGCCTTGCCGATGATCATGGGTTCCGACTCGGGATGATTGATGTTGTTCGGAATGATCGCCCGGCCGGCTGCCAATTCGCTGCGGACCAGTTCCACGCCGCAGTTCTCCCGCACCGCCACGAAGCGCATTTCGGGGGTGATGACGCCCTGCCGCGCGTAGTGCATTTGCGTCACCGTCCGGCCTTCGACGGCGCGGCGGGGCACCGGACGGGCGCCCTTCCACTCCGCGCTGGCGGCACCGCGGCGGACAGCCGAGCGGCCGTCGTCGAGCAGGTTCCTTCCACGGCCGCCATAGGTTTCCGTGTCGCCGCGCGCTTCTATCCATGCTGAGCGAAAAGGGTTGAGGCCGAGGACGGGGTCGCTCCCCGGGCCGGCAGTGCGGTAGATGCGGAACGGGCCGTTGGAGTCGCCGTTGGGTGAAGGTGCCAGGGCTATCTCCGTAACGGGCACCTGTATCCCGGCTGCTTCATCGTGGACAAAGGCCAGGGAATGGGACGTCAGCGACTGCGTGACAGGAGCCTGGTCCTGGCCGCCTTCCGCCCCGCCTGACGGAATGTGGGCAGGGTTCAACGGTGTAAATGGTGTACTCAAGGATTACTCACTTCCTTCGCCGGCATTACCCGGACAGGTTCAACGGTCGCAGGCTGCGTCAGCCCGATCTCAGCCCCTGCAGGGGCACCCGTGTGGTCAGGAAGAAAGCTACCACAGCCTTTCGGGAGGGGCTTGTCACATGGCCGGTGCTAGCCTGACTGGCGGGAAAAGGAGTCCAATGCCGGAGATCATCGAATTCAGCGGCCCGGTGCTTGCCGGGCCGGACAGCGAGCGGCGTGGCCTGTGGTCCGTTGACGGCAGGCTGACGTTCCAGCGGCCGGCAGGGGAACCGCGCAGGGTCCTGGACGGCTGGGTCCTGCCGGGGTTCGTGGATGCCCACTGCCACATCGGGCTGGGAACCGGTGGCGCGGTGGAGGCATCAGTTGCGGAGGAACAGGCAAGAACCGACCTGAGCGCTGGAACACTGCTGGTGCGGGACGCAGGTTCCCCTGCAGACACGCGGTTCCTTCAGGGCAGCCGGGACGCCCCCGTACTCATCCGCGCCGGCAGGCATGTTGCCAGGACCCGGCGGTATCTGCGGGGCTTCGCCGAGGAAGTTGAACCGGACGGCCTGGTGGAAGCTGTCCGGAAACAGGCCCGCGACGGCGACGGCTGGGTCAAGCTCGTCGGGGACTGGATTGACCGCGACGCCGGCGACCTTGCGCCGTCGTTTCCAGCCGACGCCGTCAGGGACGCCGTGCAGGCGGTGCACGAAGAAGGCGCCCGGATCACCGCCCATTGCTTTGGCGAAGAGACCCTCGACCAAATGCTGGACGCGGGGATCGACTGCATTGAGCATGCCACCGGGCTCCTGCCACGGCACCTCCCCAGGTTCGTCGAGCAGGGCGTTCCCATCGTGCCCACCCTCATCAACATTGCCACGTTTCCGGACATCGCCGCCCAAGCCCGGCCCAAGTTTCCGCGGTACGCGGACCACATGCTTGCGCTGTGGGAGCGGCGGATGGAACGGGTGCTGGAGGCGTATGAAGCAGGGGTGCAGATCTATGCTGGCACCGATGCCGGGAGCGTCATCCGGCACGGCAGGATCGCCGATGAGATCCTTGCCCTTCACCACGCAGGCCTGCCAATGGCCGCTGCCCTCGACGCTGCCTGTTGGGGCGCCCGAAGGTGGCTGGGTGCCGAGGGACTTCAGGAGGGTGCCCGCGCCGACGTCGTGCTGTGCCGGGAGGACCCGCGGCAGGCTCCAGCAACTGTCGGCGAACTGGCACACGTTGTGCTGGGAGGCCGCGTCATCCGTTAAGCCCGGGGCGGCCGGACTTTGAAGACACTTGGAATAAATTGAAGCTTCAAGTAATTTTAATAGTCATAGGCCCATAACCCGAAGGGCCCAAGCACCGGGAGTTTTCAATGACTGCAGAAGCCGCCAGCCAGGATCTTCTTCCTGCCGACCTCTCCATGGGCACCGTGATGCTCAAGGTGGGCGACATGAAGGTGATGACGGATTACTACCAGCGTGCCCTCGGTCTTGAGGTTGTCGCCGAGCAGGACGGCGGGCTCTACCTCGGCCGGCTGCAGAAACCGCTCGTGCACCTCGCGCCCGCTCCGGGCCTGAATCTCCCGGGCAGGGGAGAAGCCGGCCTCTTCCACACCGCGCTGCTGTTCGAGAACCAGGCGGACCTCGCCGCCACCGTCGCCACCGCTGCCCAGTTTGAACCCGGCTCCTTCACGGGCAGCGCGGACCATCTCGTCAGTGAGGCCTTCTACTTCACTGATCCTGAAGGCAACGGCATCGAGCTCTATTGGGACCGGCCCCGCAGCAACTGGTCCTGGAACGGCACCGACGTGGTGATGGACAGCCTGGCCCTGCCACCCCAGCGTTACCTCGAGCAGCACCTCACCGAAGAGTCCCTTCAGCGCCAGCGCGGAAGTGTGGCAGGAGTGGGCCACGTCCACCTCCAGGTGGGGGACGTCCAGTCGGCCCGCGACTTCTATGTGGGAATCCTCGGGTTTGAAAAGACCGCAGGCTGGCACGGGCAGGCCTTGTTCGTCTCCGCCGGCGGCTACCACCACCACATGGCCATGAATGTCTGGAACAGCCGCGGCGCCGGTCCGCGCAAGGACACGCTCGGCCTCGGCGAGGTCCTCATTGAGGTGCCGTCCGGAGACGACGTCGGGGCGCTCGCGGACCGGCTGAGGGTCGCCGGCCTCCCGGCCCACCACACCGGGGCGGAGTTGCGGTTTGAGGATCCGTGGCGCAACCGGATCCGCGTAGCGGTCCGCTGACCCGGGCGTTCCCGTACTAGGCTGAACCCGAACGGCCGGGCGGCAGGCATTGCTCCCGGCCGGCACTACCGTCAACGGAAGAAGGGTACTTCCCATGGGCTTCACCGAGATCTTTGTTGCCACCCACGACGCCGCGCTCAAGCGCGCCGGCGTCCTGGACGAAGGCGGCAGTGCACCCGCCGGCAAGGCTGTCCAGATCGCGGGGATCAGTGATTTCGAAGTTGAACAGCTCGGTGACCTCGCCGGAACTGCCGTGCACGCCGGCGGTGCCGACTATGAACTGACCATGGTGGACGTATCCAGCGATTCGCTGCTGGCCGTCCCGCCGGCCATGGTCCGTGCCCTGGCCGACCTGCTCTCGTACGAAACCGAAGGCGAAGGCAACATCCTGGATGACGTTGCCGGGCAGTGGGCAGCCCAGGACGACATGCCCTTCGATGCCGACCGCGCGCGGACCTATGTGCAGCAGTTGGCTGAACTGGCCAACAGCGTCGACGATTCGGAACGGACAGGGCTCTACGTCTGGTCCGCCTGAGCGGCCTGCCCCCGGCCATCTTCCGGCCGCCGCTGTGTCAAGTCGAAATCCCGGCGCTGATCTGGCACAATAAACAGGTACTCGATCTGCGTGGCCCCTCTCTCCGCGTCCGGATCCTGTCCTTCGAACCCGCAAGTACGGCCCGCCCCACGGGTGCAGAACGCCGGGTTCACCCCTTTTCTGAAACAGGAGTGACCACAAAAGTGGCCGTAAAGATTCGCCTTAAGCGCTTTGGCAAAATGCGCGCACCGTACTACCGCATCGTCGTTGCAGACTCACGCACCAAGCGTGACGGCCGCGCCATCGAGGAGATCGGCAAGTACCACCCCACCGAAGAGCCCTCATACATCGAGGTCAACTCCGAGCGTGCCCAGTACTGGCTGTCCGTCGGCGCCCAGCCGTCCGAGCAGGTTGCCGCGATCCTGAAGATCACCGGTGACTGGCAGAAGTTCAAGGGCCTCCCGGGCCAGGAAGGCACCCTGAGGACCAAGACCCAGACGGAAGCCTTCGTTGCCCCGTAAAAGGGTTCCGTGATCATCCCGGAAGCCATCACCAAGAAGGCGTCCAAGTCTGACGCAGCCGAGGCACCGGCCGAAGCAGAGACCACCGAGGCTGAGTAAATTGCTGGCAGAAGCGCTGGAACACCTGGTCCGGGGAATCGTCGATTCCCCGGATGACGTCAAGGTCAGCTCGAAGAGCAACCGCCGCGGGGACACCCTCGAGGTACGGGTCCACCAGGACGACCTCGGACGGGTGATCGGCCGCCAGGGCCGCACGGCACGCGCACTGCGCACCGTTGTGGCAGCCCTGGCCGGCGGCGAACCGGTAAGGGTCGACGTCGTCGACACCGACCGCCGCCGCTGAGCGCTCAGCAACATCAGTTTTTGCTCCGGCCCCTCCACCAACGGTGGAGGGGCCGGAGTGCTTTCAGCAGAACACCGCCAACCACATTCAAGACAGAGGAACACATGCAGCTCCAGGTGGCACGAATCGGCAAACCCCACGGCATCCGCGGGGAAGTTACCGTCCAGGTCCTGACCGACGCCCCTGAGGACCGGTTTGTGCCGGGCACCGAATTTGTGGTTGAACCCGCATCTGCTGGCCCGCTGACTGTCAACAGCGCCCGCTGGAACAAGGACATCCTCCTGCTGGGCTTTGACGGGATTGACACCCGCAATGAAGCGGAAACCCTCCGCGGTGCCAAGCTCTTCATTGAAACCGAAGAGCTGGACGAGGATGACGACGAAGGCTGGTACGAGCACGAGCTGGTTGGCCTGGAAGCCCGGGTCGGTTCCCGCGTGGTTGGAAAGGTTGCCGCGCTCAACACCATGCCCGTGCAGGACCTGCTGCTGGTGAAGACTCCGGAGGGGGAAGAGATCCTCATTCCCTTCGTCGAGCAGATCGTGCCCGAGGTCAACGTCGAGGAAGGCTTCATCCTCCTCACCCCGCCGGACGGCTTGTTCGAGCTTAACTCGGACCAGGACGCCGCCCCGGAAACTGAAGGCAAAGCGTAAATGCGGATCGACGTCGTCAGCATCTTCCCGGAGTACCTGGCGCCGCTGGAACTGTCGCTGATCGGCAAGGCCCGGCAGGACGGGATCCTGGACCTGCGCATCCACGACCTCCGCGCCTTCACCACCGACAAGCACCGCACAGTGGATGACACGCCGTACGGCGGCGGCGCCGGAATGGTGATGAAGCCTGAACCGTGGGCGCAGGCGCTCTCATCCATCGCTGCGGACCGTCCGGAAGATGCGGGCAAGCCGGTCCTGATCGTTCCATCGCCGGCGGGGGAGCGCTTCACCCAGGCCCTCGCCTACGAGTTGGCGGAACAGGAGCACCTCGCGTTCGCCTGCGGACGTTACGAGGGCATCGATGAGCGGGTCATCGAGTGGTCCCGCGAGCACTTCATCGTCCGCCCCGTGAGCCTGGGCGACTACGTCCTGAACGGCGGGGAAGTCGCCGTCCTGGCCATGGTCGAGGCCATCGGCCGGCTCCTGCCCGGCGTCGTGGGGAACCCCGAGTCGCTGGTGGAGGAGTCCCATTCTGACGGGCTGCTGGAGTACCCCGTCTACACCAAGCCTTCTATCTGGCGGGAGCGTGAAGTGCCGGCCGTGCTGCTCAGCGGCAACCACGGCAAAATTGCGCAGTGGCGCCGCAGCGAACAGTTCCGCCGGACGGCGGAGCGCCGCCCGGACCTGCTCGAAATGTTCGACGCCGGGAAGCTGCCCCGTGCCGACCGCGCCGCCCTGCAGGACCTGGGCTACGACGTCGTTGACGGCCGGCTGCTGCGCCGCCCGGACGCGCCGGGGGACCAGCCGCACTGACCGGCCGCTTCCGCCGTGGTAACCGTGGGGAATTGGCTGTACGTGCCCGACTGTGGCAAAATTAGTCCTTGTGTCTGCTGGGTCCGCACCTGCCACAGGGGGAGCGCAACCAACAGCCAAGACAACCGTCCTCTTCAATCAGTGAAAGAGGACGGACATTTACCTTTCGGCAGATATTTCCGGTAGCGCTGCAAGCGTCCGGGCTTGGCTGCCGTGACCCAAAGTGAATGACCTGTGGCGTTCACCAGGAGTGCAATCATGCATATTCTCGATTCCGTAGATGCAGCTTCGCTGCGCACCGATGTTCCCGAGTTCCGCGCGGGTGACACCCTCAAGGTTCACGTGAACATCATCGAAGGCAAGAACACCCGTGTCCAGGTTTTCCAGGGCTTCGTCCTGGGCCGCCAGGGCGACGGTATCCGCGAGACCTTCACGGTCCGCAAGGTCTCCTTCGGCGTCGGCGTGGAGCGTACCTTCCCGGTGCACTCCCCGATCATTGAAAAGATCGAGCTCGTCACCAAGGGTGACGTGCGCCGCGCCAAGCTTTACTACATGCGTGCACTGCGCGGTAAGGCTGCCAAGATCAAGGAAAAGCGCGACTTCAGCACCGCCAAGTAAGTCCTTTACAGACCTACAAAGGCAGGGCCGCAGCCGTATCCGGCCAGCGCCGGAGCCATGCACCAGCGCCCAGGATACGGACTTATGGACCAGACAAAACGCCAGCCCGGAAAAACGGGCTGGCGTTTTGTGTTCCTTGCCCTTGTCCTCGCCATTGCAGTCAGCGGGTTGGTCCGGTCACTGTGGCTGGATGTCTACTTCATTCCGTCTGAGTCCATGGAGCCGGTCCTCGAGGGTGGGGACCGCATCCTGGTGTCCCGGACAGATTTCCGGACCGAACCCATCCAGCGGGGAGACATCGTGGTCTTCGACGGCCGGGGAACCTTCGCGCCGCTGAACAGCGGCAAGGGCCCCGTGGTGGACGCAGCGTCCGCCCTAACCCAATGGCTTGGCCTCACCGGCAGTGACACCACGTATGTAAAACGGGTCGTCGGCTTACCGGGGGACACTGTGGCCTGCTGCGGTGCCGACGGCAGGATCACCGTTAGCGGGCAGCCACTGGAAGAGCCATACATTTTTCCCGGTGATGCCCCCAGCACCCAGAAGTTCACCGCAGAGGTGCCGGAGGGGCGGTTGTGGCTGCTGGGTGACCACCGGTCGTTATCTGCCGATTCCCGGAGCCTGCTGGGTGCGCCCGGCGGGGGAATGGTGCCGGTGGACCGTGTTGTCGGCAGGCCGGTCCACATCATCTGGCCGCTTGATAGATTTGCTGAAGTACCTCGGCCGCCAGCGGCAGGACCCTTAACAGAGAACGGACAGTAAATGCCCGAGAACCACGCGCGGACACCCGAACCGCGTCCCGACGGCGCTTCGGACTCCCGGGCCGACGCCGCGGATGCGGCAGCACCTGCTCCTGCATCCGCGGGCAGCCGTGCCGCTGCAAAGGCCAGCCAGAGCTCCGGGGGGAGCCACGTGCTTTCCTGGCTGAAGGAGATCGCTACGGTGGTGGTGATCGCCGTCGTGCTTTCCTTCCTCATCAAGACCTTCCTGTTCCGCGCGTTCTTCATTCCCTCCGAGTCCATGGTCAGCACCCTGGACATCGATGACCGGATCTTTGTTAATCTCCTGGTGCCTGAACCCTTCTCGCTGAGCCGCGGCGACGTGGTGGTCTTCCGCGACACCAAGGGTTGGCTGCCGCCTGCCGAGGAAAAACCCGAAGGACCATTCAGCTGGGTCCAGGACGGCCTGACCTTTGTTGGCCTTCTGCCGGACAACTCGGAGCAGCACCTGGTCAAGAGGGTTATCGGGCTGCCGGGGGACCATGTGGTCTGCTGTGACGACGGCGGTAAACTGACCATTAACGGGAAGGCCATCAACGAAAGCTACGTCAACCCGGCTGAGACCCCGCAGATACGCAACTTCGATGTGACTGTCCCCGAAGGCAAGGTGTGGGTGATGGGCGATAACCGGAACCATTCCGCCGACTCCAGGGCGCACATGGATTCCGACGGCGGTTTCATCGACATCGCCGACCTCGAAGGCAAGGCTGCGGTCATCGCCTGGCCGCTGAGCCGCATCACGACCCTTGGCAACCATCCGGACGTGTTCCGGAGCGTACCGGCGGCGCCTTGACCATGTCATCCGCAGTTCATGCCAGCCCGGCAAAGGCGAGCCTGGCGAAGGCCGGCACCGGAAAAGCCGGCCCGGTGAAGGCGGGCGCCGCAAAGGGACGCGCCGGTTCCACGAAGGCGCCCGCCCGCCCGGCGAAGGCGCCCACCCTGAGGCACGAACGCACCTTTAAAGCCCAGGGGGCACGCCTGGTGGCCGGTGTCGACGAGGTGGGGCGTGGCGCCCTTGCCGGTCCTGTAAGCGTCGGCATCACCGTTGTGGACCTGGAGCGCCAGAGGCCCCTGGCCGGCGTGAAGGACAGTAAGCTGCTGAGCCCTGCGGAACGGGAACGGCTTGATCCACTGGTCCGCAGGTGGAGTGTTGCGTCCGCGGTGGGCCACGCGTCGGCGCAGGAGATTGATTCGCTCGGCATCATCGCTGCATTGCGCCTTGCGGGGACCCGGGCCTGGCAGGAGATTCTCGCCGCGGGAGTCACTCCCGACCTCGTGCTCCTGGATGGCAGCCACAACTGGCTTTCGCCCGCAGGCCAGCTGTCGCTTTTCGACGAGCCGGTGCTCGAAGCGGCTTGTGACGCCCCGGTGCACACCAAGATCAAGGCAGACATGCAGTGCCTGAGCGTCGCCGCCGCCAGCGTCATCGCGAAGGTGGAGCGGGACAAGATGATGCGGCAGCTGCATGGTGAATACCCGGACTTCGGATGGGACATCAACAAGGGCTACGCCACCGTGCTGCACCGTGATGTGCTCCGCGCGGCAGGGCCTACGCCCTACCACCGCGTCAGCTGGCGTCTCCTCGGCGGGGAACTGCTGGAGGGCGGGCTGCCCGGCGGGGACGAAACCGCCGGGGACGAAGCCGGCATCGAAGACTGACTCCGGCCGGGCGCGGGCGCCGGCGGCGCCGGACATGGTGCAATATCGAATCATGAGTGCTGAGGATCTTGAAAACTATGAGACCGACATGGAGCTGCAGCTCTATCGTGAATACCGCGACGTCGTCGGACTGTTCAGCTACGTTGTCGAGACCGAACGGCGCTTCTACCTGGCCAACCACGTAGACCTGCAGGCCCGCAGCGCGGACGGCGAGGTCTACTTCGACCTGACGCTGCAGGACGCCTGGGTCTGGGACGTATACAGATCGGCCCGGTTCGTCAAAAGCGTCCGTGTCCTGACGTTCAAGGACGTCAATGTGGAAGAACTGCCGCGAAGCGAGGAACTGGCTATGCCCAAGGACGTTGACCTGGGCCAGTAGCTCCCGGCAGGCCGCCGGATGATTCTCCCGTGCGACTCTTCCTGCACAGCGGCTGCTGACCCGCCCTAATCCACATACGGGATGAGCTCCCTTACCTCCGCAACCACGCTGCCACAGGCTGGTTGCGGAGGTAGAAATGAAATCAAAAGACCTGTTGGGCCGGCACGGTGAGGACGTCGCCGTCGGCTTTCTTGAGTCCCTGGGCATGCTCGTTATCGAGCGCAACTGGCGCTGCACCGAAGGCGAAATCGACATTGTGGCCCTCGACGGCGACGCCTTGGTTATTGCCGAAGTAAAGACCCGCCGTTCCCTTGATTACGGCCACCCTTTCGAAGCGGTGGGCCCGGAGAAACTCGCCCGCCTGCACCGGCTCGGCTCCGCGTGGTGCCGCGACCGGGAGTTGCGGATGCCGCTGCGGCGCGTGGACGTGATCGCCGTCGTGGACGACGGCGGCGGCGAACCCCTGGTGGAGCACCTCAAGGGGGTGGGCTGAGTGGCCCTCGGAAGAACCTACTCCATAGCCCTGGTGGGCCTGAACGGCTACATCGTGGAGGTTGAGGCTGATATCGGCCAGACCCTGCCCGCATTTGTGCTCCTCGGACTGCCGGACGCCTCCTTGAACGAAGCCAAAGAACGCATCCGGTCTGCCGCGAAGAATTCCGGAATCCCACTCAGCCGCCGGAAGATCACAGCAAACCTCATTCCTGCCTCACTCCCCAAGCGCGGTTCAGGCTTCGACCTGGCAGTCACCATGGCTGTGCTCCGCGCCGCAAACGACATCAAACCCACCGGCAGTACGGTCTTCATCGCCGAACTGGGGCTGGATGGCAGGCTGCGCCCGGTCCGGGGCATTCTTCCGGCCGTTATGGCGTCTGTACAAGCCGGATACCCGGACATCGTCGTGGCGCAGGCGAACCTGGCGGAAGCTGCGCTGGTGCCCGGCGCGAACGTCAGGGGATACCGCACCCTTGCCCGGCTCGCTTTGGACTCGGGGGCGGACCCGCAGGAACTGGCGCTGGACTTCGAACCGGAGGACCCTGAACACCCGTGCGATGGCCCGGAGGACGCTGGGGTCTACCCGGACATGGCGGATGTCTCTGGTCAGGGCGATGCCCGGCGGGCCCTTGAAGTGGCAGCCGCCGGAGCCCACCACCTACTCCTTACCGGTCCACCGGGGGCAGGCAAAACAATGCTCGCAGAGCGCCTTCCCGGGCTTTTGCCGGATCTCGCGGACCACGAGGCCATGGAAGTCACCGCCATCCACTCGCTCTGCGGGCTGCCCTCGTCTTCGGTCCAACTGCTGCGGCGGCCGCCCTTTGAAAGCCCGCACCACTCGGCGACGGCGGCAGCCATCATCGGAGGCGGCTCGGGCCTGCCCCGGCCCGGCGCCGCCTCCCGTGCCCATCGGGGCGTCCTGTTCCTGGACGAGGCGCCGGAGTACGAGCGCCGGGTGCTTGATGCCCTGCGCCAGCCGTTGGAGAGCGGCGAGTTGGTGATCCACCGCTCCGCCGGGACCGCTGCCTATCCGGCCCGGTTCCAGCTCGTCCTTGCGGCCAACCCGTGCCCGTGCGGCAAGGCGTCCGGCAAAGGGCTGGACTGTACTTGCACGCCCATGATGCGCAGACGCTATCTGGCGCGAATGTCCGGGCCGCTCCTGGACCGCGTGGATATCCAGTTGCAGGTGGAGCGGGTTTCCCTGGCCGAGTTCGGTCAGGGGGGTGCGGAGGAGGATACCGCTTCCGTCGCCGCCCGGGTCCGGAATGCACGCGTGCGGCAGCTTGACCGGTTGGCGCCCTTCGGCCTGGAAACGAACTCGCAGGTACCGGGCCGCGTGCTGCGTGGAGAGCTTCGGCTGCCTCCTGTCGCCACCCGCATCCTCGACCATTCCCTGGAGCGGGGTGTCCTCACGGCCCGTGGCTACGACCGCGTCCTGCGTTTGGCGTGGACGTTGGCAGACCTTGGGCACCGGGAAAGACCTGACATGAACGATATTGGGCAGGCGTTGGGCCTGCGCCAGGCAGCGGCGGTCGCGGCATGAATGGGAAGGCAGTGGACGAAGAAAGGCTTTCCCGTGCCGCCCTTGCCCGGCTCATGGAGCCCCAGGATGCTGCAGGCCTGGCCCTCGTGCAGGTGTGCGGGGCAGTGGACGCCCTTCGGATAGCCACCGGCCAGGCCGCTGCCGGGCCTGCGCTGGAGCAGGAGATCACCGCACTGCTCGCGGACAATGGTTCCGCCGCCGGCTGGGCCGGGATGACGGCATCCCAACGACGGTGGCAGCCCCGAATTCCAGACCTCGCTCCCGAGCGGGACCTCGCCACTATGGCGCGGCTCGGCGGCAGGCTGATTATCCCGTCAGACGAGCTGTGGCCTGTGCAACTGGCCGACCTTGGTATCCAGGAACCGATCTGCCTGTGGTGGCGGGGACAGGAGCAACCACTTCCCGGCGCAGACAAATGCATCGCACTGGTCGGGTCCCGGGACAGCACGAGCTATGGCGCCTCTGTGACCGGGGATATTGCCTATTCGTTGGCGCAGCGCGGCCTGACCGTTGTCTCTGGCGGTGCCTACGGCATCGACGCGCACGCCCACCGCGCCGCGCTGGCGGGTGGTACCAGCACCGTGCCCACCATTGCTGTGATGGCCGGCGGAGTAGACCGCTTCTACCCATCGGGCAATGAAGATCTCCTCCGCGCTGTCTGTAACCAGGGCGCGGTGATCGCGGAGGTTCCACCCGGGTCGGCACCTACCCGTTACCGCTTCCTTCAACGGAACCGCCTTATCGCAGCCCTGTCCGCTGTGACGGTGGTGGTGGAGGCCAGGTGGCGGTCCGGAGCGCTGAACACCGCCCATCACGCCGAAACGCTCGGCCGCGCTGTCGGGGCTGTTCCCGGTTCCGTGCATAGTGCCAATTCTGCTGGATGCCACCGGCTGCTCCGGGACGGCGGTGCTGTGTGCGTGACCGACGCCGCGGAAATCGTGGAGCTCGCAGCACCCAGTGGGGCCGGGCTGCCGCAGCCCCGCCAGGCCGGAGCCGAAGTCCAGGACGGGCTGACCCTCGAAGATCTGATCCTCCTGGATGCTCTGCCGCTGCGCTCCACCACCTCGGTCGAGAAACTGTGCTCCGTCGCCGGCCTGAGCCAGGAATCCGTGCGTGCGGGACTGGGCCGGCTCGGCTTGCTCGGGCTCGCGGTATCCGAAAGAGGCGGCTGGAAACGGGGAAAGGCAACGGCCTGACAGGAGGATGCTTAACCGGAAGCAGGACTCACACGGGCAGGTGTGCCGTGCCGTGTCAGTCCGTTGAACAGCGGCCTCACCTGAGACAGTAGGAGGGTGGAAAACAAGGATTTGCCGCGGGAGCTGGACCAGGCATTACTGGCCTTCTCGGGCTACCTGGCGGCGGAGCGGGCCGTGTCGGCGCACACTCTGCGCGCGTACCTCGGGGACTTACGCAGCTTCCTGGCCCACGCCGCTTCCGAAGGTGTGGCCCGGCTGGAGGACCTTGAGCTGGGAACCCTCCGGCGCTGGCTGGGAACGCAAAGCCAGGCCGGTGTCGCGCGCTCCACGCTTGCCCGGCGGGCCGCCACCGTCCGTGCATTCACGGCCTGGGCCCTGAGGGAAGAGCGCACCACCTCGGACCCGGCGTTGCGGCTCAAGGCTCCCAAGCGTGAACGCCACCTGCCGGGGGTCCTGCAGGCACAACAACTGACGCGGCTGCTGACCGGCCTCGAAGAAGCCGCCGCCGGTGGGGAGCCGCTGCCTGTCCGGAACCGCGCCGTCGTCGAACTGCTCTACGCCACCGGGATCCGCGTCGGCGAGCTGGCAGGGCTTGACATCGATGACCTGGACCCCGACCGACGCACGCTGCGCGTCATCGGCAAAGGCAACAAGGAACGCACGGTCCCCTACGGCGTTCCGGCGGCCATGGCACTGGACGACTGGCTGCGGCGCGGCCGGCCGCTGCTCGCCAGGGACAACAGCGGTCCGGCCCTTTTTCTGGGCTCCCGGGGCGGCCGCGTAGACCAGCGGCAGGTCCGGGAGGTGGTCAACGGACTCCTCGAGGCCCTGGGGGACACCTCCGCATCCGGCCCGCACGCCCTTCGCCACTCGGCAGCGACACACCTGTTGGACGGCGGGGCCGATCTCCGCGCCGTCCAGGAAATCCTTGGCCACAGCAGCCTCGCAACCACCCAGATTTACACACATGTCTCGGTGGACCGGCTGCGGAAAAGCTACCAGCAGGCACATCCCAGGGCGTAACAGCGAATAGCCGCAGGGCGCGAACGCAATCGCTAATCGCACTGGCGTAATTACGCGGCGTACGGCACAATAAGAGTCACGTCCGGCAACTTTCAAGTCCCGCTTGAAGCTCCTTCGCTTCCTGCGGACCAGCAAGTCCGGACGCTGCTTAATCTGAACAACTGAATATGTGGCAAGGAGTTGCACCGCAGAACATCGCACAGCAGTTCCATCCAGGCAGAGGTCGTTGGGGAAGACGTACCTAGAGCTATGGAGGATGGAATGTCTGTTGCAATGACCCGCGGTGTGCTGTTTGTTCACTCAGCCCCAACTGCTTTGTGCCCTCACGTTGAGTGGGCCATCGGCTCTGTCGTGGACAAGCGGACGGATCTTGAGTGGACCCCTCAGCCTGCTGCACCCGGAATGTTCCGGGCGGAGCTTTCGTGGACGGGCGCGCCTGGAACGGGCGCCCAGTTGGCATCCGCGCTGCGCGGCTGGGCCCACCTCCGCTATGAGGTCACCGAGGAACCCAGCCAGGGTGTCGACGGCGGACGCTGGTCGCACACGCCCGAACTGGGCATCTTCCATGCCGTCACCGATGTCCACGGCAACATCATGGTCTCTGAAGACAGAATCCGTTACGCGTACGAGTCGGGCGCAGGGGACCCCGCCGCCGTGTACCACGAGTTGTCCCTGGCGCTCGGCGAGGCCTGGGACGAGGAGCTCGAACCTTTCCGGCACGCTGCCGAGGGCGCCCCGGTCCGCTGGCTGCACCAGGTGGGCTGACCGCTTAGCCCACAGCCGCCGTCGTCAGTCCTGCAGGGGAGGGGCGACACAGGAAGCAATCTCCATAGCAAAAGAGGAGGCCTCGCCAGCCGGCGGGGCCTCCTCTCGTATAC